>SVFL01000002.1 GCA_015056885.1 Lachnospiraceae bacterium | reverse complement strand
AACCATATTGCATCTTTTCATACCTCTAGCTTTTCCTTACAAACATCTCCTATTACTGCCAGAAATCTGCTCCTCTCTCCTCAAAAATCCCCACGATCTTACCACAGTCCTTACAGTAATACCCTTCGCCAATTACATTTATAGGTACACCGGACTTAGGAAGCATTTTACCACTCTCTTCCTGTGGAACCCACAATGCATGCTCTCCATATTTGAAAAGATTCGTAAACAGGTCACCGGACTGCACCTCACCTTTTTGCATTTCTTTACCACAACTTGGACAATTCATATTTTATCCCCCATTAAAATTCTTTCACAATCTCCAGTCCTTCTTCAATGGCCACCCTGATTTTTTCCTCTATCTCCTCCTGAGATACATAATCCATATTCTGTGCAGCTACCACATGCAAGGGACCAATTCCCCACAGCCAGGTCAATGCTCTCAAATACGGTGTTGCCTGCTCTACCAGATCCCCCGTTGCAATGTCCATTCCTCTCGTGGTAATAAACAACATTTTCTCTGCCTTACAATTACCGTAGCAGGTTTTATCATTGGACTTAAAGGTAACATCAAATATAGAACAAAGCTCGAAAAACACCTTTAATGCTGCCGGAAATGACATATCCCAAAATGGTGCTGCAATCACAATTCTTTCCGCATCCCGCACCATCTCAGCCCAAGCCATCACGGTAGGGTCGATTTCTCCGTTATTTCTTCTGGTTACCAAATCCTCTTTTACAATCTCCAGATTCAAGTCATTCAAACATAACGTGTCCACATCATATTTTTCCCTAAGCGCCTCAACAATAGGAGTTGCAATTCTCTTTGTACGAGACTCCTCATTTCTGATACAGGCATCGATATATAACAATTTTTTCATCCTGGTTTCCTCCGTTTTTAATTCACATTCTGTGCCCAATCTTCTTTATCTTAGCAACGGTCTTGCTTACCACCGGCCGCACGGGACGCATCACAAGCCAAATCCATGTAAGCAGACGGTATATGGGGTTCTTCACGGAAATCTTCCTTCCGTTCCGCACCATTTCTACCATGATTCCGCGCATCTGATCCGGACGCAACGGTCCCTCTATCTCTTTTTGGTTGTCACCTACAAGATAAAAGCGGTCCCCCTTCCGCTGCCAGATACGGTGTAACACTAAAATCCCTCCGCCGGCATCATCCGTTTTGTCTCTGCGGTACAAAACTACATCGCCTCGCTTAAGTTTGGAAATAGTAATAAAATCTTTTTTTCCCACACCCGCAGAAAATCCGGCTGCCTCACCATCTTGCACCACCGCAGCTACAATCGCCTCATCTCTCCCCGACACAAAAAGGGGGTACATACTATACCCCTGTGGCTTAATCTGTATGATATTTCCATCAGCCAAAAGCTGTTCTATATCCTGTTTATACATCTGTATATCCCGACCTTCAGTAACCAATGTATCTGTTGCACTTTTCGCTATAACTATTAATCTGTATCATATTCTAATAATTTCAATCTATCACTCCTTATTCTAGCATTTATATTCCAAAAATGCTATAATTACTTTACTAAATTAAGGGTGACGCGAAAGGAATATTCTTATGAGAAGAAATAACTCTTACACCTTAACTGAAATTGCCGGTGTGCCCTATCTTCTGCCCTACGGCCAAATGGTTGCAGACCACAAGCCCGGCATTCGATTAAACGAGACCGGTATTTTCCTGTGGAAACTGTTAGAACAGGAGCACTCTGTCGAGGAGTTAGTACGCCTGTGTGCAGATTCTTACGAAATAACAGACTCACAGGAATTACGGGAACTAACTGTCGATATCAAAGAATTTGTAACCGGCCTTTGCCAACGGAATATTTTGGTTGATGACTCTCTTGAACCTTATCCGTTCACACATGAAAAGTATCTTTGTATTGCAGGACTGACCACAAAACTAATCGGTCCCGAAGAGGCCTTCTCTCACCAATTTGATGCCTTTTGTACCAGTTCCTGCGCCGAAATAAATCAAACCATCCGCATCCATATCGGCGAACCCGGAATCAAGCCAAACGGCACTGTTTTGCTGCGTAATGAGGAATTGGTAGTCATGGAACAGCCGGAACACTATATTCTTCTGTTCCCTGCATCCCCCAAAATAATCGAGGCCTCTCTATCCAAAAATGGTAAATTTGCAGAGATTTACTGCATGCCCCCCTACACAGATCTTTTCCGCGAAGAGTTATTCCATGCCATTCGCCTTGTCTGGCTTTATTTGGCACAGAAAAACAGTATGATGGCAATTCATTCAGCCTCCATATTATATCAAGGCAAGGCATGGCTGTTCTCCGGGCCTTCCGGCACAGGCAAGTCCACTCATACCACCCTTTGGAACAAACACTGGGGCGCTCCTATTCTAAACGGCGACCTGAATCTTTTGTCTCTGGAAAACGGACAGCCTGTTATCCACGGTATTCCCTGGTGCGGAACCTCCGGTATCAGCGACAGCAAAACCTATCCCTTAGGAGGTATTGTCCTGTTAAAAAAAGCCCCTACAGACTATGTTGAAAAGCTGCCTGATGACCACCGGACACTTTCTGTTATGAACCGTTTCATCTCTCCATTGTGGACCAAAGATATGCTCAGACAGAACTTAAACTTTGCAACAACACTATCTGAAAAAATACTTATCTGCCGCTTAAACTGTACCAAAGAGAAGTCAGCTGCCGAGACAATGAAATCCTACATAGAGGAATATCTGAAAAAAGGTTTTTAGGGCGCTCCCTAAAAACCTTTTACCATTTCATCTATTTCCTCTTCATTCAGTACAACACATTTTTTATCACGGATTGCATACACTCTGGTACATGTGCTAAGCACTGTGGGCCGATGTGTCGTCACAATACAGGTTCTGGGCTGCTCATCCTGCATAATATTCTTGAGCACCTTTCGTTCTGTAGCCACATCCAGAGCAGATGTCGCTTCGTCTAACAACAGAATCGGAGTCTGACGAAGCAATGCTCTCGCAATGGAAAGTCGCTGCGCCTGTCCCTCGGAAAATCCGCCACCACGTTCTTTGATTTCACTGTAAATACCATCCGGCAGTTTTGCCACAAAATCCCATGCACAAGCTGCTTTTAATGCAGATATAATCTCTTCATCCGTGGCTTCCGGATTTACATTACGCATATTTTCTGCAATAGTACCGGAAAACATGGTATTCCCCTGTGGCACATAAGAAAACAGCTTTCTGGTAGAGGGTGCCAGCGGTACACGGTTGTCCTGTGCCGTATCTTGTCCTCCGGTCAGATATGCTGAGCCCTCCTTGGTCTGCATCAGGGATAATATCAAGCGAAGCATCGTAGTTTTACCTTCACCCGAAGGCCCCACCAAGGCAATAATTTCCTTGGGGTTCACCTCCATAGAAGCTCCCTTAAACACTTCTGTTCCTGTCCTGTATGTATAAGACACATCCTCCATCTTAAGACTGATTCCCTGTGTCTTGTTGCGTTTCAAAAACTGCTCTACTTCCTCACTGTTACTGTAATCCTCTCGAGGCATCTCAACAATATCCATCAAACGCCCTGCCGAAGTCGTAAGAGAAATCGCCGTAGGCACCAGCGAAGTCATGCTGTGTAAGGCGGATGTCAAAGTACCGGACAATGCCAAAAACATAGTCATAGTACCATAGGTAATGGCACCGCTCCACACCCGATAAATTCCCCAGCCATAGGATGCATAGGATACAATCATTCCCACTGTTGTAAGAAGTATAGATGTTCCCATGGACATCTTCTGGAAATCCAGTTTCATGGTGATATATTCCTTTTGCAGACTCTTAAGCCGTTCCACATACAAATGAATCAAATCAAAGGCCTTGATTGTTTGTATATTAGAAAATGCCTCCTGATTAAATCCGGACATTTTGGCACTCATGGCAGCGCTTCGTTGATTATTATTAACCATACGGTTCATCAATGTCTTGGATAAAATCAAGCTCACAGGCATACCCAAAAACGCAAACACTGCAAACGTCCAGTCATAATATATCACTACTGCAAAAGCACTGATAAAACGAAATGTATAAATAATGGCATTGGGTATAAAATTTAATATACCATTGGAAATATTAGTGGCATCGCTTCCCCAGCGCGTGAGCAAATCCCCTGTATGGTAGCTCGTTAGGGACTCCCAGTCTGTCACCAGTATCTTGGCAAAAATATCCGACTTAATCTCTGAGTCCACCTTCATGCACACCCAGCTGGACGCATATGTAGATATTTGATTCACAAATGCAGAACCAATATTTAATCCAATCATAATGGCAAAGGTCTGCATCAATCTGCCGCTTTCATGACCGGTAATAATATCAATCAAGTCCTTGGACACCATGCTGGACACCAATGTAACCACTGTCCCCACAAGTCCCAGCAATGTATAAAAAATCATTGCTTTCCAGTATTTCCTGGCATAAGAATAAATCCATTTCGCCTGTAGACACATCTCCTGTAGTCGGCCTTCTTTTATTCTTTTCAGTATAAATTTAATCTTATCCTTCATCTTACCTGTTTCCAATAATATCTCTGTCATTTAAAAAGAGGTTATGTCACCATAACCTCTTTCCAATAATTTACTTATTAATGTCCATCGAAGCAGGATCTGCTACAATAGGAACAAGATACACTGTTGATTGCCAAACCGGGCTCGGAAACAACTTCCAAGTTACCCAGTCCAAGAGTATCCTGTGCATTATTGTGATAAGAGCCATTACCCTGAACATAAGTCAGATACAAGATATTGCTTCCGCTTCCGCTTACGCTCTCAGCATTGCTTGCCTGGTAGGTAACAACCTGATTAAATACAACCTTGATAACTCTCTCACTACTGTGATGGCCATCCTGTGCATCGTGCACACCATCCATCTGAATTGTGTACCAATCCTTACCCAACTCAGGCAACTGAACAATTTTAGCAGTAACGGTATAGCAGTCTCCACTTGCTGCATATACACCCTCAGCCAACTCCTCGTTCACCAAAACAACAGGTTTTTCATAATTTTTCATAATCTCTCCTCCTAAGCAAATAAAACATATCGCTTCTTTATTATTATGTACTATTTCGGCAAAATTTGTCAATAGCTTTATAGCAAAAAACCTTTATTTTATCAACATTTTTCAACTTTTCCAGAGATTAATTTTCTGAATTATCTTACTTCTTTCAGATGCCTTGCTTAAAACCTCTTTTGTAGATACATTTCGCACTTTTCTGTTATTATTTACAAATCTGACAAATGTAATCATCCACAAAACAGGCCAACACAAAAAACATCTTCCGGCCTTAGGAAAACGAAGTCGCATCTGATGATGAAACTCTCTCACATAAGCCCACAGACCATTCCCTCTCAGTACCACCATCCTGTCCGAAGCAGAATGACCAAACTCCTCTGCCTCCAACACTTCCCGCATAAAATCTGCACTATCCATAGTCGGATCCAATCCCATCCATGTCACATTATTCGGATTAAGCCCCAGATACTGACAGCACACCTGTGTTACCATATCAGAAAATCCCTTCATACCACTCTCAGTCACCAGCTTAAGATACAGCTCACACTCACCCTCAGAATGAGCCTGATTCCAGAATACTACCCAGTCACAAAGCAGCTTCAATCCAAAACCGGCACGCAAAAAGTGTTGTAACATATGTAGAAGCAATTCATAAGCATGGTATCCATCCTTTAAAATCGGCAGAGTAACTCCCATTATCTCCTTTTGTTGCACCTGATGGACACATTGAGGTACCAATTCTTCCAGATATTTATTAGCCTTACGATTGTCAAAGGGTTCTGCCAGCAAAGTATGCAGTTCAACCTCAATACCAGCCTCCGACATAAATGTCACATGATGAAGTGCATCCTGATTCTCATTCCTTACACAACCACAATCCGTTAAGATTCCACTACACATCTCAAGCTTATCTGCATCAAGCAACAACAAATCCACATCCCCCGACTTGCGGTATTCCGCTATGGGATAATAAGAAGCCGTTGCAACACCTTTCAGCAATGCAACCGGAATTTTTGCCTCTCGTAATCGATATAGCAAAAACTTGCTGAGAAACAGCAACCTATAACTTTGTTTGGTCACGCCGACCGCCGCTTTTTGCACCACATCCTGCACGCTCTTAGGAATTCCGCACTCTGCTCCTTCACATATAGGATACAGTAATGACAAGACACTATGTTGTTTTGCAGTTTTAAGAAGCTTATCCCAATCAGCCGTACATCCCTTTTGTAATTCTGCAACTATACTTTGTCCGATTTCTTGCATCTTTGCTTTATCATCTGTCAAAGAACCTCTTAGAAGCATCAGAAGCAAATCATTTTCCAAACCAAATCCCATCTCTACTTCCTCCGTCTTCTCTTTAGAATTTCCAGACCCTTTTGCATCAAAAGTCGGAATTCCTTTGTGCGATGATACAATACCAAATACACCAGATTGACCACTACAAAACTGACAATCATGCGCCCAAAACACATTATCCATACATTGCCGGTAATCAAACCACACAACCGGTGTACACCTACTCCAAGCAGAATTGTCACACCTGCATACAGACCATAGCGCACAAAATAAGGAACACTGGAAGTCTGCAGCCGATATTTATACAAAACATATGGCTCCACCCAAAGAGAAGTGGAAACCGTGCTAATCATAGTTCCCAAAAAAACACCAAGTGTACCATAAAAATGCCCCAGAAGCAGTGATGCCACCAGATTAATGGCAGCCTCTGCCAAAGCCTTGTACCGGTCATAACGGAACAATCCCATGGAATCTCTGAAAACAAGTGTTGCCTGTCGCATACCTGTCAGATAAAAATTCACACAGAGTATCAATGTCACACTTACCGGAAATACATACTGTTCGCCAAAGCTGATGCTCACGAACAAATCCACTGCCTCATAGAGACAAATAGTGGCCAGTCCATACATCCACTGTCCCACAAAGAAAGAGGCATCAAAAATCTTATGAATACGCTCCTTACTCTCTTCCACACCCATATTGCCAACGCTGGCAGTGATTCCCTGAAATACCTGGTTGAGCACCTGACGCACAGAACCGATAACCAGAAAATAATTGGAATATCTGCCCACACTTAAAGTTCCCACAAGAGCAGATAAAAGGAGATTATCGGTGTTATTAACAATCACATTTCCCACCTTGTGCATCAGCATAGCACGAATATTTTGATAAATGCTGTCCTTCTCTTCCTTTGGAAGCGGTTTCACTCTTTTATCCTTCAGATAAGGATACAACTTATCTGCCTTGCGGGAAATACAGATATTCCCTGCAATGGTGCAAATAATCAACATGGACAAATACAAAATATAATTCTTTGTAAGTAAAAGAACCGCTATCTGTAACGCATTATGAAGCACCTGGAAAAACATCTGATACAATACCGTAATATAACTAAGCTGATGTGCATCTATCAGTGTTTTCTTATAAATCAGCAGATAGGAAACCACGGAATTAGCAAGATACATCAGATAAATCAACAGCAGATAATCCACCTCAGGCTGATCTTTGATAAGTATATCCATGAACGGAACCACCATTAATCCTGCCACGCACACAATCACTGCCACAATACGATAAAAGGTCTTATAAAGTTGCATCAGTGACTTCTGTTTTTCAATATCCTTCTCAGAAATGGGTTTATAAAGCGCATAAGTAATAGCAGTTCCCACTCCAAGTTCCGAGAGGGCCAAAACATTCAAAATGTCCGTAAACAGACCATTGATACCTACATAATCTGTACTTAGGGTATGCGTAAATACCACCCGAGAGAAATAACCCAATAAAATTGCCATCACTCTGCCGATAATTGCTGCTGTGGTATTACGGGCTGAATGCTCCGTTCTGCTTGCGCTTTCCATATTCAGTTTCTTCGACTGATTAACGTTCAAAAGAAGATACCTCCGGAAGAATCTGCATGAATGTTTCCTGTAATTCCTGTTTTACCCGCTCAAACTCAGAGCCAATATTGGCATCATTGATACAAATAATTTTTTTCTTTTGTTTCCTGATTGTATTAAGAAGCTTTTGATTCTCTTTTGCAATATTGAAATATGCAAAATCCTTCAGTACATTGGTAGGCTTAAAATTATTGGAAAGTTTCTGCCACTCTCTAAATAAATAAGGTGTCAGATCCGTATTACTGCGGAAGCGATTGACCGACATAGCCTCTAAAGCCTCCCTCTCCTTCTCCCATATCTCTTCAAAAGTAGTTTTACAGAAAGGTGAAGGACCATGTACCGTGTAAAATCCGGTGTAAAGAGGAAACGCCAGTTCCAGCATATTATAACAAAAATACAAGGGCGGATATCCGATTTTGAAATAATTACCCGGATGAGCCTTCACATTTTCACGTTTGTTAAAATGCTTACACAGAACCAGTGAATTATTCAAATATAAATGAGACATCACCGGATTAACAGGATTGGCTACCACCGGCTGAAAAGCCAGCATATCACAAGGTTTCCCATTCTTATAGAAATCCTCCGGTTTCGTATCCCGAATCAATAAAAAATCATCATTGAAATACACAAAATGCTCAGACAATCCCTCTATCTTGTGCATATATATTTCAATAAGATTGCTGTTAAAAACCGGAAGATATTTTCCGGGAATATAATCTTCATGCCGAACTACATGAAGCTTTTCATGCTCCGTATTCAGCCAGTCCGGAAGATGTCCCCATGTAATAAAGTGTATTTTTCGCACCCATGGCGCATACTTCTCCACACCGCGAAACCAATATTTTAAAAGTTCCCAGTCTCTGTAGCGTTCCTCATTATCATCGGTTCCCCTTGTGGTATCATAGCGGGCCTTTTCCTCTCGCCATGCCTTATCAGAACCATCTACCCAAGTTATGACAAAATCGATTCCTTCCTGCTGCATCATACTGTCCTTTCTTCCAACCGGTGTCTACGTAAGGTGTACATCTGTAATATTACCCAAAAATACTTTAGAACCTCTCACTGACTTATTGGCAAAGTAAAGCTTTCTACTATCCTTTTTACGTCTTGCAAACAGATATAATTCACAATCTGAGGCAGGTATTTTGAAACTGACCGTCTGCGCTTCTCCCCCGCCGATATCTCTCATATCGTAATCCAGTTTTTTCAGATACCGCTCTCCGTTTCCGTACCCCCATTCCAGATACAACTCTGCCTCCTCATACAAATTGGCAAATCCCGTATTCTCTATGGTGATAGCAACCTGAAACATTCTATCTCTCCGTGATGTCAAATTAAGGTTTACATCCTTAACCCAAAATCGATAGCCCAAATGCTTCCCAATATATTCATAGAGGCTTCTCCCCTGCCAGGCTCCTGTTTCCTGCCACTTCCAATTCTTCCACACATTCAGGATTCGTTCATCATAATAGCGGTTCAAATACGTGATATGCATTTTACGCAAAACTGCCACTGTACTTGCTACATCTTCGCCCCCTGCATAATAATCTCCGCATACAGCTTCACCACCATTGGGCACATGCTTACAAAGCTCATCCTCAAATTGCAGTTCATCTGTCCTTGCCCACAGACTCTCCCAGCCGGAATTATCCCTTGCAGTGGTTCCAAAGGTTCCCAAATGACTCTCCGAACCAAATATAGCATCATCAAAAAGGCCCATTTTATCATAAGTCTGCTGTTTTTTGCCACAATTATCCGGATGTAATATTCGCCACTGGGAAGGCTTTCTCACCGCATAGAACAAATCTTCGCCGGCCTCTTCCTTCAGAATACTCCATAGTTCCTTCAATTTGGCACCATCCAAAAACCGGGAAGTATGCATCTCTCCCCAATTGCCAACCAGCATCCCCTGAAACACAAAAATGCTATCCGAAAATTCCCTGATAACCGGAGCTATCTGCCGCAGATGTTCCTGCACCTTCGTAAAGAAAAATGGCTCCCGCTCCAGCGCTTTCCCTTCATGATCATAGGTAATGCGCAATACAATATCATATTGCTTTTGGGCAAAAAATGACAGAATGGAACGAATATTGTCCAAAGCTGCACTGTCTATTCCGGATTCCCTGTCCCGGTAGGCTCCGATGTTGATAATAATCAATGCAAGGGTTTCTTCTGTATTCTCCCCCCACACCACACTGTCAAAATCCGGATGTTCCTCTGCCAAAAACGTATAAATCCGATACCACCCTCTGGCAGGATTCTTTAACTCTTCTGTATATTCGGCCAAATCTCCTTTTTGGAAATTCCACCTTTTCTTTCTCCCCAATTTATGTAGCAGGTTCCTCATTTGCCGCTCCTATGTCAACCTTATACACTCTGATTCGAATCCATACAGCAATAATAGAAAACATCATGCGAAGCATATAAATAACGGGTTTGAGTCCGGAGTGCATACTCACACCCTCTACTCTCGCATGCATAACAGCCGGAACCTCCACTACACGAAATCCCAACATAAGCATCTGCATAATCATATTGGCATCCGGATACTTATCGTCAAAATGATTAAATCCCGCATAAAACTCTATAGCCCGTCTGCTCAGGCCCTGCAAACCGGATGTAGGATCCTTTATCCTCTGACCGGTTCCCAGCTTAATCAAAAAACGAAACATGGATATTGCCACTTTTTTCACCGCAGATATCGAAAACGTCTGACTGCCTTCCATAAAACGGGAACCGATAACAATATCCGGGCATTTCCCCTTTTCATCTGCTGTGGTCAGTTTCTCATAAATGGATAATACGTTGCACACATCATGCTGACCATCTGCATCCATCTGTACAATATACTCATATCCGTTGTGAATTGCATACTTATATCCCACCTGCAAACCACTTCCGTAACCCAGATTAAAAATATGAGTTACCACTTCCAAATCCTTATTCAACACGATTTTGCGTGTTTTGTCTTTGGAGGCGTCATCCATGACCAGCACATCCGCAATTTTCGCAATGTCCGGAGTTTTTAATTTGTCCAGCAAATCACCGATATTTTTCTCCTCGTTATAAGCCGGAATAATGATTAATAACTTCTTTTTGCTCTTACTCATGCTATTCCTCCTCTTCATATGTAGATTGATGGGTTACTTATTTTACCAAATCAAGCAGTTTCCTAAGCTCTTCCGGATTGGCAAGGCTTTTTGCAGCAGCCGCCTGTCCGTAGCGTTGACACTTCTCTTCACTGTTCAAAAGTTCCTCAATACCGGCACAGATTCCCTCCGGCGTCAAATCACACAAAAGGCCATCCACACCATGAGTTACCTGTTCTCTGTTACCGCTACAATCTGATACCAATGTGGCACAACCCAATGTCTGTGCTTCCTGAATCGCTATGCTTTTCCCCTCAAAACGGGTTGCATGGACATAGATTTCCGTCTGGGCATAATAGGGATAGGGATTATCTACCGCCCCCATCAGAATAAAATCATTTTCAAGCCCCAGTTGTTGAATCTTTGCTGTAAGCATCGCACGCTGGTCGCCCTCGCCCAACACATACCATTTGGCCGCTACTCCTTTGTCCTTAAGAAGCTTCATTGCATCAATGGATATCTCATAAGCCTTTTGACTGGTCAGTCTTCCCACAGTCAATATGCGCTTTCCCTTATAATCATCCGTAAATCCACCGGGCAGCTTTGCCTTGTTCCGGATTTCCTCCTGATCCAGAATATTGTGAAATACATCCGTCCTGTCCTTACATTCCGGATAAACCTTGAGAAAACTCTCTTTCACTTCATCGGATACGGTAAATACTCTGTCAAAATTCAAATAACATTCACGATCTAAGGACCTGCTGTATCCGGCCTGAGAATAATCCACATGCAGGAATGTAGCCTTACACTTAGCTTTCACATGGTCTGCCACATAATAGGTAGCGCCGCCTTCCAGATAGGCAATCGCCAAATCATATTCCTCTTTAAACCTGGGCGCACCATCCGACAGAACTCTCCATAAAAGCTTGTCCGGTCTCAATTTTCCTTCGCCAAGCTGTCGGAATAAATGCCTGCACAAATAGGGAAACAGTGTAAACATACGCCCCTTACACACTAATGCATGCAGCACGGTTTTCGTCAAATGTCTCCGACCTTCTTTACTGAGCACAGAGCTGTCACAGTATTTGGAATTAAGAAGTTTCACATGCTCAGGAACCCGATGTATCAATTCTCCCTGCCCGGTCAATACAAACAAATCAACCTCGTATTCCCTGGGGTCCAACTGCCCCAAAAGCCCTAACAATGCAACCTCTGCGCCGGCAAGCCCCAATGTATTAATTGTGATTAATATCTTTTTCATCCGTCAGCTTCCCTTCCAGTGCTTCCATCCGGTTTAACATCTTCTCACTTTCACGTTTCAAAAGAGACACCTGTATCGCCAGCTCCTGATTTTTTCTGGTAAGCTCTGAAATCATAGTGGACAGGAAGTATGCGCCACATATAATACAAAATGTCACTGCTGATACCAAAACCATACCGGTTATACTGATATACTTCTCCAGAAGTACCGGGCGCAACAAAACACCTGCCAGCATTAACGCAACTGAAACAGCACCCCAAATCAAACAGAACGTCTCCGTCATCTTTCGCTTTGCCAACGAAGTAATGGTAAGCCAAAACAACAGGATACCAACAATAATGATAACACCTCTTAAAATTTCTCCTACCACCATACTCAAGCCCTCTGCTTTCCATGTTTTTTGTCTGTTACCAAACCATTTTTACTGTATACCAGATTTGAGGGTCTGCTTCCATGTCCCCTCTCCATAATACTACCGGTACAAAATACATGCATATCCAGTTCCTTTTCAATATAGCGCAGTCTGAAATATGCTACGGTCCAACCCACCATAGCTCCGATAACCAAACCGATTCCATACCACATCGGCTCCAGATGTGTGGCAAAAATACTGCCCAAAAGCGTTGCCAGCCAGAAGCTTGTGGATGTCATCAATGCTCCGGTCAGATCACTGTAATAATACTGGAAAATAATAGCGGAATACATTGTAAAGAGGATAAAATATCCTACTGCAAGACAAGGATATATCTTCATAATCAGTCCGCCAAATCCCAAATAAGGAAGCAAGGTAATGCATATGAAGAAAATTACCACGGAAATAATAAACTGAATACGCACAAGGTTCATCAGTTCCTCCGCCAGCTGCGTAAACATTCGTGTTTTGGCATTTTCAATATCCATTCGTCTTCCACCGATAACCGCCTCCGAATAGGCTCTGTATCTCTCATGGAAATGCATCTCCACTCTTGTTATAAAAAGCACACTTGCCGTAATATTGGTAAACATGGCAATGAAAGAAGCCATATCATAAGCCGTCATACATACGAAGGTATCCACTACCTCCATTCGCATAGGTGTTCCCCAAAATACAAAATTATGAGTATACAGCCCCAGTATATAAAGAAAGTTCGTGAGAATTAATTTCCAGTATTTCTTAAAATACTGATATACTTCTCTATATTTGCCACTGTTTGCACGGAAATAACTTTTGGTCAATGCATACTCCAGACATGCAATTATCCAGAATCCAATCACCAGCGCAAGCAACATTGCATAGGTCACTTCCATATGAAACAAATACACAAACAGCAAAGACAATACAACAGTTGTTACCATGCCAATCAGGAAAAACAAAGAAATCTTCTTATAATCCTTACAGATAGACAGATACAACATGGAGTAAAACACAAGTACCAGTGCCACATATCCGCAATAACCGGTAAACACATAGTAGATAGGTACTTTACCAACCACATGTTCCCAAATACAGAACGGAATACCCCAAAGGCAGCTGAACACCACATTAACCACCAGTCCAAAATTGTAACAGGCCATGATATCCTCATAGGTCTCATTATAAATGACATCTGACATATACTTGGACAACACTGCATTAAAGGGAGAAGCTGTCAAAAGCGCAAAAATAAATATATACAATACGGTACAGGAATACAATTCTCTGGAGGCATAACCCACCCTGGAAAATCCCAAAAGATACTGCATTACCATGATTGCAGCAATTACCAAAAACATAGGAGCGATGGTTACCACTGTACTATAACCAAAACCATACAAATGAGTGGTAATGGTATTTTTAGAGAAAATTCTGTTTAATCGAATACCTATTCCGGCCACGCGCTCACCCCCTATCTGCGTTCATCAACCATGGTGTAGGATGCCAGCCACACACCACCATATTTGGTTCCCACATCCTTGTAAATCTCTGAATAAGTCTGTTTCATCTGTTCTATGCGATAGAACCCGGATACCCGATTGTATCCGCACTCGCCCATTTTAAGACGCAATTCCTCCGATTTAGCCAAATCAATAATCGCCTGAGCTATTTCCGTAATATTCATGATGTGAGTCAGAATGCCTGCTGTTCCGCACTCATCTTGTCCACCGCCGTATATCAATTCTCTACAATTACCCACATCTGTTGCAATTACAGGCTTTCTCGCTGCATAACTCTCCAAAATGGTAAGGGGCATACCCTCACTGATGCTGGTGAGAATGGTAAAATCCATTCTTCCCAGATACTCCCGTACATTAATTCTGCCTGTGAAAATAACATCTTTTACCTTCAAAGCCTCCACCAGTTCAAAGCACTCCTTGGCGTACTGCTCATCTTCTTCCATGGGCCCCATCAGCCACAACTTAATGTTAGGCACAGTCTCCTTGGCATAAGCAAAGGCACGAATCATTGTTTTAACATCTTTAATCGGAGTGATACGCAACACCGCTCCAATATTGATAAAACCTTCATCCTCTGCATTCTTGCCGGGCAAATCCGCAAATCTCTCCAAATTAATACCGTTGGGAGTAATTGTAATGCGGTTCTCGGGGCAGCCAAGCTCCATCTGAAGTTCCTTTGCATGAGAATACAGGCATGTCACCTTATCCGCCCTCTCATAAGCCACACGGGACATCTTACGGAACTGGTCAATCCAGATATTTTTATAAATACCGGCAACCCAGGAAGCCTTAATAATCTCCTCTTCACGTTCTCTTGTATAAATACCATGTTCGGAAACCACAAGTCCCTGTCCGTATTTATGCTGTGCAATACATCCCAACAGACCTGCATATCCGGTAGATACACAATGATACATATCCGCCTTGGGTAAATTGGTCTTCATGATCAAAAAGAGGGGCAGATAAATGGAACGCATAGTCCACAAAAAGTCTGAAAATACAATATGAAAATATTTCATGTCGTAGCATTCTTTCACAATCTTCAAAAAGTCTGCACCCATGAGCAAATCGTCAATGGCAATCTTTTGGGACTGAAACATATCAAACAGTGTATCCCAGTCAACTTCACTGTCCAAAACAACACTTCGAAGAGCTCTGTACTGTTTCTCATTCAGTTTGGTACGACGACCATGCTTGGGTTTCTTCCCCCAGTCAAAATCATTCAAATAAGCTTCATAAACCTCTGTAACATTGTCCGGAAATTCATAGGCAAACTTAGCACTCTGATCTCTGTCCGAAATGATGGACAAGATACAAAAATCAATGTTGGGAAAGGAACGAATCATACTGTCAATCCAGCTGGAAACACCACCTACCACATATGGATAACAGCCTTCAGCAACAATACAGATTTTCATATTTCTCACCATCCTTTCTTGAACTTTTAGGGCACATAGAAATAAGGCCCCTCCGCCAGTTCCAGCTGAATTCGTACAACGGAACCGGTAATCTTAAGCAAATATGCACCATCTTCAAGCTCCAATGCCTCTGCGCCACTGATTTCAGCCACACTCTCTCCATGCGTCCGCAGGATAAACCAGGCCTCATCCGGCATATTCTGAACCTGCATATAAATTACATCATTCTCCCGTCTGTCCGTGTAACTAATTCCCATCATATTACGGACTCTTTTGTCACTTTCTGACAGGGCGGTTTTCTCAAAATCCTCAAAGGGCTTCCAGAATGTATTCACATTTCTGGAGAACGCATCATATACCTTCTCCCAAGAATCATTCTCATCATCAGGCCATGCCACCTCATACATATCCAACAATATATTGGAATATCCCAGCGCAGTCTGTAGACTTCTCATTCTTAAATCCTGTGAAAACGTATAATCCAGACCATTACTTGTAGTGCTCTGCAGAGTAATGTTTTCATCTGCATAAGACAAAAGCGGTTCTGTGGCATCGTATTTCTGTACTAATGTTTTGATACCACAAAAGCTCTCTTTGTCCTGCATCTGTTCCACAATTGCCTCTACTGCCTGCGCCTCACCTGCATACCCTGCAGTAAACACATAACCATCATTGGCCTGACTGTAAAAATCATTATCCCGCGCAACCTTTTCCTCCAGTTGTACGGTCTGTGCACGATTCTCTAAAGAAACGGCTGCTTCTGCTTCATTTTCTTTGATTTCTTTCAAATAAAATACATAATCTGCATCCGAAGGTTCACGTTCATCTGCATAATCACCCTGTGCCATAAAAAACAATGTCTCATGCAAATGCGTTTTACCCGAAACCGATGCAAACGCAGGCCACATAATATCCTGAAAAAGACTTCTCTGGGTTCTGCTGTAGCGACGTTTCATTTCGTCTGTATTTTCCTCTGCAAACCCTGGATAATTGGCCACTGTCAGATTCTGTGCATTCACAACAGGATACAATTCATAGTCATGAAGTTCCGCCATCATGGCATCCAAAATACCAATTCCGGTACTGTCATACATATAATCACCATTTACTGCAAAAATCTTGGCATCCTCATGACTGTTTCTCCAGATAAGCGCCGGCAGATATTCATTTTTAACTGTCTCATCTTCTATCAGCCCTACCATGTAAGTCTTGGTGCCGCCAAAAGCAACATACCATGGCACTGTCATGTCCAAATCCTGTCGCTTGACATCATCTTCCTGCTGTACCTGATACACTTTTTCTCCACCCAGAAGAAATCCGGGAAACAGTTTTATCGCCTGTAATTCCACCTCATCTGCCTGAACCTTTTGAATTCCCAAAAGTTCTCGCAGATTCTTACTGTTTGCAATCACATCTGCATCAGGCAGATTGCAAAATACCATAGAAATGTCACTCTCTGCAAGCTTTAATAAATCATCTGCTTCCGCTTTGAAGTTCACATATTCTGAATCAATCAAAAGCACCTCCGGCTTCTTCCTCTTGATTTCGTTCAAATCCTCTACGGAAGCATATTCTCTCAGATTTCTTTTGGTATAAACACACCACTGTTGTGCTATGCTACCCAATTGTGTGTCCCTGCTGCCCAAAAGAGCAACATATGTATGCTCTTTTACCTTATCAAAAGAAACATTTTCAACCACGCCACCGTTTAGCTGCCATGCAGAAGACTCGTCCAATATCGATTCTCCTGCATAGGTATTGACATTGTACTCATTCTCCATATCCTTGACGGCCTGTGTAAGCTGGAACATAAACAACAGAACCACCATCATCATGGTCATACTTATGAACTTTCTGCGGGATACCATTCCATTCATTTACCAATACCTCTTAGTATTATAGCCGTAATCAATTGCAAAGTTATACAAATCATATGGATTCTGCTCAACAACATAGCAGACAAAATCATTATTCTCCATATATACTTTCATTTCATTAGGGTACTGGCGCATATACTCCTGCGCCCAGTAATACATACGCGACATTACCACCCAGCGGTTTTCCCCCTGATAAGGACTCAAACCTGCTCCATAAGGAAGTTTTCTGTCCGCTCCCTGCTCCGATATACGCTGACCGCTTAATTCATATTTCACCGCATAATCCAAGGGAACCTTTTCTACAAAAATATATACCTTGGGAGTAGGAATCGTGATGATTGCCTCATCCCCCTTTTTCTCCATCTGCTTTAAAAACGTAATTGTCTCATAGTGATAACCGTGGTCTTCCCCCATTCGAAGTTCATCATTAGCAGATATAATGGTCCACATGAAATCCTCTTCCTGTCTGATGATATTAGTTAGACAGGTTACTGCCTCATTTGATTCAAAATGCCCTGCAACAAATGCATCCTTTGTATGGTCACCGATTACAATAACACCAAAAGCAATGAACATACACCACAGCGAAATGACTCTGCACACTTCCTTAAAATAGCCACATCCGGACACCAGATACAAAATACCGTCCAGACAAAATACTAACAAAATAGGCAAAGAATATGCATAATAGATACAGGAACGAGCCGGATCCATGATTTTGGGAATACCAAGTCTTCCCGCTGACAGAACCACAGTCATCATCACAATATACACTGCCGCAGAGATTAACATGGCACCATAACAGGGTTGTCGGATGATAATGTAAATCAAACCAAGTATTATCAAAAAAGCCACTCCGCCCCATATCAGTTTACCGTTTTTCTCACTGTCTTCTGTCATTACATATTGATCAACAGCGGTATTCATAATTTTATACTTACTTACTATTTTGTCCCCCAAATCACTTATCTTCTCTCCAAGGGACTTCTTGGGTTTCACCGGTCTGGGAGCAGGAATAACTACATCATTATCAATAGTCTCTCCTCCGTCACTCAACTCCCCCTTCTGCGGCTGAGTAACATTCTGTCCTTCATTCGTTGTTATGCCCAAATTGTCTCCCGGTGTCTCCGTAGTCTGCGCAGGATTCTGCGTCGTACTGACATTTCCCGCAGAATTATCTTTATCTGATGTCCCCATAATAACCTCTGTCGCCCAGTATAAAGACCCCTGGAGAGGCGTTCCCGTAGCAAAAGCAAGTACCATGGGAAAAATTGCCACCAACACACTGATAAAGCAGGTACACACAACATTCCAGAAATACTGTTTACGCACAAATAAAAACAAATATCCGACTGCCATTGCCACGCAGAAAATACCGGCTATCACCGTATTATAGAAATGTGCGGAAAGTGTCAGGCCAAAACTCATGGCAAATCCGCAAAGAGAATAATAAGACTCCTTCTTTTTCTCTCCCTTTTTAACTTCCTCTCTGCGCACTTCAAAAAACTCAAATCCATAATATATGCCGGGCAAAATAAAAATCATACCAAATTCCTGCGGCAATGTACTGGCAAATCTGGAGTAAGTAGCAGAAATAAAGAAACTACCCGCTGCATAGCCAAATGCTCCCACATAGGGCATATATTTTGTCTTACAACAAAGTTTCAAAAAATACAACAGCGCAAAATGTATACAAATTACCTGAACAAAAGCAAACAGCGACAACAAAATATAAGTATCAAACCCAAACACTTCATGCAGGAAGTAAATCATACAATGATATCCGTGAGGATACACACCTGCCACAAAGATGTTATTATCCCCCATAGCATTAATCCAATAATTATGCACGGGTAAATCAGATGCCGAATAACCATAATTTTGTATAATTCCCTGACCAAACATCCATACCAGAACAAGAAACAAAATCGCATGTAAAATAATCTCGGATAGATTGGCCAATATAAACTTATCTACAACTTTGAATGCACGAATTAACATTTTTCGCAGTGCCGCCATAAGTCGATAGGCTACGGTCTTAGAACCAATATGCTTTTCTGTCAGCCACTTAAAATTCTGTACCGCAGTCTCAGCTGCAGACTTAACCGGTATGCCATTGTATTTGACTCCCAAAATCAGTGCGGGCACCAGCACCGCCAAAATCAACGTAATCCGATAACTGATATTAAAAATCTGCAACAACTGAACGATTGTTATAATATAAAAATTTCCCAACAGGTAGCACAGTAAAATCTTATTGGCAAAAGGCTTTTTCTCCAGTTTTCTGTGGAAAATAGCCATGGGCAAGATCATTGTCACCCCAAAATAAGCGCAGAATATGCCAACCATCTGCCATATCAAATATAATTTCATTGACATATCTCTGTCTCTCCTTTACAAAAATACTCGAATCATTTCCAAAGTCTCATTGTCGATAACAACCGAAGACTTCTTAAGTTCCTCAAGAACATGGAAAAATTTATCCCTTTGTCCACTGGTAAAATAAAGCTTTAGCTGACTGGTATAAGTAGACAACGTCTCAGGATAATGATATTCTGCACGGTCACACCACTTCTGACTTCTGTCAAAATCACCGATTTCCAAAAGTCGTACACTGACTGCTTCATAATATTCGCTAATCATTCTATCAGCCTCTTTGCTATAAATCAGCTCACACACTTCATGCATGGTGTTTACATAGGTTCTCTGCTCCATCTCCGTAAATACATGCTGCTTTAATATAACATCCATATACTCAACCAATGTACATGCATAATCTACCTGTCTTGCTTCGTCTGACTCAATGATTGCCAGACTTTTTTGAACCTTATTACGAAAATCGTTTAATGCATCCTGTAAAACAGACGCTGCATAATGTGCCGTCTCAGAATCCTCACTGTTTAAAGCCATCGCCACTTTGGACAGGGACTGCTGTATATCTCCCTTGACCAGATTCATCATCAGTACTCGAAGATTGTCCTTATCCGTAATCTCAATTGCTTCTTCCAAAGGTACAATATTACGGTCTCTTTCTTCATCTGCATGAATGTATGTCTTCACACGTTCCTTACTGAAGATAACGTCCTCCAAATCCACTTCTTCGTAAAACACGACCTTAAACAGAACATGGCCTATCAAAAAGAAACACGGTCCCACAACCGGACAAAAGAACATAACGACTGCTTTTACAATAAAACTTTTACGATTTTCTTCCTTGCGAAGAAGATTCCATGCAAGATATAAGATTACCACCAGCAGATTAACTACCAAAAGCACAATAAACAGTAGCAATTCTCTTGTCATGCTATAACATTCCCTCCACAATTTCCGACTTTATCTCATACTCTGCCAGACGTTGCATTACATACGCAGAACCTTCTCTGTTGGTATTGGATAAAAGCACATGCAACACGCCATCTTCCATTGTTCCAAAATAGTCTGAATCACGCAATCTCGCATCCAACAATACACGGATTTGAGGATACTCCTCTTTGGGTGCCAATACACGAAGCAACGTACTATCCGTAAGTCCCTTGTTCTCTGCAGCCATAAATGCATGAGCAAGCTTTGAAAATGCAGTGGATTCCATCTGTCTGGTTCCCTCCACATATCGTTCATTCTCCAAAGCTTCCAGATATCGATTGGCACGCAATACTGCATTTTGAATCAATGCACTGATAACCGTCAACTGATTGGCTTGTCCTAAAGTCATGCGCTCCCAGGGAATGCCCCAGATACAAATAATCATCTGCATTCGGTCTGCCTCATAAATTGCATTTGCCATAAGAGGATAGCGCTCATCCAGACTTTTATTTATAAATACTTTTCGTTCTGACAAAGCCTGATAAAGATCTCCCATATCTGCATATTTAATAGAATTACCCAGACATCTTGCCTTCTCCGATGTGGATGCAAAGAGTCTGGCATAATCTGAATGAGATATGGTGTAAATCGCCACATCGTTACTTCCAAACAACTGCTTCAGCATATCACATGCATAGAACAAAACTTCTTCAGAACTATACTGGTCCAAGGTGGATGTGATACTGTAAATCTTACCAATGCTGTCATTCTGATTGACAATCTGTGTTTCCAAAGCATCCTTTACCCGGACATTACTACTGTTAATATCCTGAATATCCGTCAACTGCACCGACAGAAATTCCTGCTCTTCCTCGCTCTCTTTCTTTAACACATTCAGCCGGTCCTTCATATAACCGATGCTGAGCCCCAGAATAAATAATTGTGCAATCCAGATATAGGTATTGGAATCCAAAAGTAATTCAAAACCGGAACGATCGTACATCTGTCGGAAACAATAACCGGCCGTAGCCAATACCGCCGAAAACGTTGCCTGCTGCTGACCATATACGATTGCAAACAAAAGCACATACAAAAGATACAAGTCTAAATTAGCAAAATATGCACTTTCCGCCGTACGATTATTAATCATGAAGAACGGAATAAAGACAATCATATTTTCCACAAAAGGAATCATTGCGCGGACAAACCAGTTGGTCTTCTGGAGCATCCGCTTCCACCAAGGCAGTTTAGCCTCTTCTCCGGTTAAAAACACATAACTGTTTTTCTTCATATAATCAGCCATCTTCTGAATGATAGCCTTCTCATCACAGCATAAAGGATTTCCAAATTCGCTTTCCAAAAGCTTTCCGGATAAAATTCTTCGCGCACCCTTACTCTCGGATTCCACAATTTCCACCGGCATATCCATAGCGGTGCTGACCCTCTGGGCAATGTCCAGTTCCGTCAGTTTCAATCCCGATGACAAATTGTAAACAGAATGCTTATGTTCTTTCGCTCGAATTAACAAATAGATATACTCCACTGCATCCGTCTCATACATAAGAGAGACCTGATTGCCCTTGACTGCAGTAATCACACCATTCTCCAGCGCCTCCAGACACATCTTAGAACAGATATCGGTCACATCCTTACGTTCCTTGGGAATTCCGTACAAATTGTCCACACGCAGTGTAACAACATCCAATCCTCTGTTGTTACGGAAGCTTTCACACAGCTCCTCTCCCTGTGCGATTACCATTCCTCTTAAGGATGCGGGTGTAGTAGGCTTATCCTCTGTAATATCCTCATCGTAATGAATACCATACACCTCATCAGAAGAAAGATATATAAACCTGCCCTTATTGTTCATGAAATACGCCATCAGAATATTCATCAGTCCGGCTGAAAACTTCACTGCATCACGCTCATTCTGCCAACGGAAATTGGTATCAAAGGCTCCCATAAACAATGTGAGATCCGGATTAATACTCTCAAAAATTTCATCCAGACAGGTAGCATCATAAGTAAAATCATACCTTTCAAACACCTTTTGATAAGGAGCCTGCTTGTAACGACTACCCGTGAGCAGATAGACTCTGTGTCCTTCTTTATTTAGTTTTATTATCAGATTGTTTATCAGGCTTCCCGAACCGCCTATCAACAAAATATTCATTCGTAATTCTCCCCTGCCATCTTATAAAGCTGGTTTTTAAATTGCTTCACGTCCTGTTTCACAACATCTCTGTCTGCACCATACTCTGCACTGATACAGTCCACAATCTCATCCTCTGATTTCCCCTGCTCCATCAGGCGCCAGATATCTGCTGCCACTTCATTCATTGGAACAGGCTCCTTATACGGAACGCCGGCCTGTTCACAATCCAAAAGCCAGTAAATGCCTCCTGCTTGTCGCAGACAATATCGGTTTTGCAATACATTTTCCTTGTTCATAACTGCAATACTCCTGATATTATTTATCTGTAGCATCTTTAGCGCAAACTTACCCTTATCTTTTATATCGACAAAAAAACAGTATTTCTTAGGCTTTATTGTCGATTTGTAGGTTTTTACCGTATTTTGTAAAATTTATGTAAAATTACTGTGCAAAATATGCATCGTCCCCTAAGCCCCAAACAAAAAAAAGAGACGAACCACAAAGGGTTCGCCTCCTCTAACTACTGTTTCACACCGCTTTAAGCGATTACATGAATCCAGCCTTCAGGAGCTTCAATTCTGCCCATCTGAATACCGGTCAGAGTATCATAAAGTTTCTTGGTCACAGGTCCCATCTCGCTCATACCGCTGGGCAGACAGATCTCTGTGCCATGATCAACAATCTTACCAACAGGAGAAATAACTGCTGCAGTACCACAAAGTCCGCACTCTGCGAAATCTTTGAGCTCATCCAGATACACTTCTCTCTCCTCTACTTCAAGCCCTAAATATTCCTTAGCAACATGCATCAGAGAACGACGGGTAATAGAAGGAAGAATAGTATCCGACTTAGGAGTTACTACCTTGTTGTCCTTGGTTATAAACAGGAAGTTTGCTCCGCCGGTCTCCTCAACTTTGGTACGGGTCTTAGAATCCAAATACATATTCTCATCATATCCATTGTGATGAGCTGTAACAATTGCATGCAGACTCATTGCATAGTTAAGTCCCGCCTTAATATGGCCGGTACCGTTGGGAGCTGCACGGTCAAAGTCACTTACACACAATGTCAAAGGCTTAACACCACCCTTGAAATAAGGACCTACAGGAGTACACAAAATACGGAACTGATACTCTTCAGCAGGCTTTACTCCGATAACGGGATTGGAACCAAAAATGTAAGGACGAACATACAAAGTTGCACCGCTTCCAAAAGGAGGTACATATGCCGCATTAGCTGCTACGACCTTGGTAACCGCCTCAATGAAACGTCCCTCGGGAAGAGTTGCCATCTCCAGTCTTGCTGCAGAATCATTCAGTCTTGCTGCATTTAAATCCGGACGGAAGGTTACAATACGTCCATCCTCTGTTGTATATGCCTTCAGACCTTCAAATACAGTCTGCGCATACTGCAATACACCTGCACACTCATTTAAAACAATATTGGGATCCTCGGTAAGCACACCCTCATCCCATGCACCATTTTTATAATTGGATACATATCTGTAGTCAGTCTGAACATATCCGAAGCCTAAATTGCCCCAGTCAATATTTTTCTTTTCCATCGGTATTCCCTCTTTCCTTTGATTGTAGTTTCACTAAATTCCATTATTATACTTTTGCATTCAAAAGTCAATGACTATTGCAAAACCAATCCGGAAAAAATCAGTGCACGGTCAGTTTTTTTGTGCCCCATACTTTCTACAATGTCGATTAAGACGCCATATACCCTACCACGGAACGTTCTCACTCCGTGAAAAAGCGCAACGGATGCTAGGCTCGAAACGATATTGCTATGCAATCTCGTTTAACCTCGCCAAGCACCGGCGTTTTTCAAGGTCTCGTGGTAGGGTATATGGCATCTATTCGACCGTAGATATTTCCGGGCACAAACAACCGACCGAACACTGATTTCATATTAGGTGGAGAAAATCCTTTTTATATGACGAAAACTATAATTTATAGAAAAAAAGGAAAAAATGGAATTACCTGACATCCCATTAGATACATAAAAGCAAGTCCGCTTCGGATTTTCTCCACCATAGCTCCGAGCTCTCTCTCCCTCTCCCTTGGCCTTCTTTTATGTATCCTGTTGTGTCTTCGGTATAAACTAATTTTAGCATATAGACACTGGTTTTTCTTCTTGTCAGCCGCTTATTTCTTTTCATTTTTTAGATTTCAAGCATTTACCGGTTTCTTTATAAATGCTATAATGAATTTACAAAGCACTGTCGGAAAGGAGATGTTTTTATGCCACTTCCATTAAAACCGGGATACAATTTCAATCTCGAGCGAATTGTCCGCCCACCCTATTATGAAATGAATTCTGCGGAAGCATATACTGATTTTTACGGAATATCTTACATGGTCAGCGGCGACCGTTTAATTTACTCTCCGACCTTTACCACAATTGCCCAAGCCGGAGATATGGTATTCATCCCTAAAAATGTCTATAGACGAACCACTTATATATCCGGCGAACCATATGAACGTATTCTGATAAAATTTTCAGATTCCATGATTGAAGACTTAATTAAAACGATTGGGGTTGCTTCTTTTGAGGAACTGTGTCTGGAACATGTACTCCGTTTTGACAAGAGTACACAGACCGAAATTTATGGTATCCTACGGGAAATGGAACAGGAATGGAATTCTTATGGAGAATACTCAGAATTGCTACTGAAAGGCCTTTTGAACAAACTCATTATCACAAGTCTGCGCAAGCGTGTCATCAGTGGTGTCAATATGATTAACTGGGAAAAAAAACACGACTGCCTTGCCAATGCGATTAAATACATCAAAATACACCTCCGTAATAATCCCTCATTGGAAGAGACAGCCGCACATATTAATATTTCACCATCTTATCTGTCAAAACTGTTTGTAAACAGGCTTCACACGCCCTACTCCACTTTTGTGCTGAACGAAAAAATTGCCCTGGCACGCAAGCTTTTGCTGGAGTCTAAATTGAGTATGACAGAAATTGCCTTTGAATCCGGTTTTTCCAGCAGCGCCTACTTTAGCGACTGCTTTAAACGGGTTTGCGGCATCGCACCACTGCAATACCGCAAACAAAACCGTTAATTTTTCTTTCTCTCATACTTAAGAAAAGTATACGCAATATCAAAATAAGTCTGCTCATCGCTTTCCGCCGTAATCTCCCACTCAGGGTCCTCATCCAGATTGGGAAAATAGGCATCCGCTTCATATGCATGATCAATCTTGGTAATATGAGCCACATCACAATAGGGCAACATCTGCTTATAAACACTGTCACCGCCGATGATATAAATATCTTCATCGGCGTATTTTTTTAACTCTTCCAAAAGCTCCTCAACAGAGTGCACAACAATGGCATCTTTCACCTGATAAGAAGGATTTGTGGACAAAATAATATTGGTTCTGTTCTTCAAAGGCAATCCCTGGGGAAAGGTCTCCAAAGTTTTGCGTCCAAGCACCACTACCTTACCGGTGGTTTCCTCTCTGAAATGCTTGTGATCATTGGGAATACGAATCAACAACTCATTTTTGTTGCCGATGGCCCAATTGGAATCTACTGCTACAATTAAATTCATCTGTACTCTCCTTATATCTTGATACTACTTCGTTCTATATTGCAATAGGAATATTTAAAATCTGTTCTCCGTGCTCGTAATTATCCACCCTCACATCATCTCTGGTGAACTGGTAAAAATCACGAATGTCCGGATTCAGCCAGAAAGAAGGCGCAGGCTTAGGCTCCCGACTAATCAGCTCCTTTATGGCAGGCACATGTCTGTCATAAATATGTGCATCAGCAATCACATGTACAAATTCACCCACATACATATCACATACCTGGGCAAGCATATGCACCAGCACTGCATACTGTACCACATTCCAGTTGTTCGCTGCAAGCACATCCTGAGAGCGCTGGTTCAAAATAGCATTCAAAGTCAGCTTATCCTCCCCGGGTCTCTGGGTCACATTGAAAGTCATACTGTAAGCACAAGGGTACAGATTCATCTCATGCAAATCCTCATGCACATAAATATTGGTCATAATACGGCGACTGAAGGGATTATTCTTCAAATCATAAATTACCCTGTCTACCTGATCCATCATGCCTTCCCTGTACTGATGCTTCACACCTAACTGATAACCATAAGCCTTACCGATGGAACCGTTCTCATCAGCCCATTCATCCCAGATATGGCTGTGCAAATCGTTAATATTATTGGACTTCTGCTGCCAAATCCACAGAATCTCATCTGTTGCAGATTTCAATGCAGTACGACGGAGTGTCATAATCGGGAACTCCTTGCGCAAATCATAGCGGTTTACCACACCAAAACGCTTGATTGTATAAGCAGGTGTACCATCCGGCCAATGAGGCCTCACCTTCTCTCCCTCTGTGCTGGTGCCATTCTCCAAAATATCCCGGCACATATTAATAAATACTGTATCTGCGTAACTCATTTTTTCCTCTCATTCCGCCGCTATGGCGGCATTTTATTTAGGGGATTTGTGCTTCGCACAAATCCTAAAGTTGAAAAAGACCTTTTTCAACTTTTATTCCCACTTGTCGCATATGGAATTAATCTGGTCAGCGAATTTTGCCATGTCCTTATTCGCAAGGCCATCGCTTCGGGTAATCAGTGCCATCAGGCGCTGACCTGCAGCAACCAGTCTTGCATAAACTCCCGTTGCAGGTTTTGCTTTCTTCTTGACCATAACCGGCTCTGCCTCATACAGAAACTTATTGCTGAGCAAATCAAATTCCGTTCCGCTATAAGGCGCATAGGCACGCTGTCCATGCTCAATCTTAAGACATTCCGCAAAGGATACACATACCGAATCCTCACCATGTACCACAAACACCTTCTTGGGTTTCTCATCAAAGGCTTCCAGCCACTCAATCAACCCTTCCTTGTCCGCATGTCCGCTTAATCCTGCAAGCTGCATAACCTTCGCGCGAACCTGAATGGGCTCACCAAAGAGTTTCACCTCTTCAGCCCCCTCAATCAAATGTCTTCCCAACGTACCGATTGCCTGATAGCCCACAAACAAAACGGTACACTCCGGTCGCCAGAGATTGTGCTTTAAATGATGTCTGATTCGTCCCGCCTCACACATACCGGATGCCGAAATAATAACCTTAGGCTTATCACAGAAATTGATAGCCTTTGACTCCTCACTGGTAATAGAGAGCTTCAATCCTGCAAAGGACAAAGGATTAATCCCCTCTTTAACCAGAGCCATTGCATCTTCATCAAAGCAATCTAAACGATTCTCCTGGAAAATACCTGTCGCTTCAACCGCCATAGGACTGTCTACATATACCAGGAAATCCTCATGTCCTTTTACCAGACGGTCTACTTTAATCTGACGCAGGAAATAGAGCATCTCCTGAGTTCTTCCCACTGCAAAAGAAGGAATCACCACATTACCACCCTTATCAAAGGTCTCCTGCAGAACCTGTGTCAGCTCCTTTACATAATCCAACCGCTCCTTGGGATGTAATCTGTCACCATAAGTGGACTCCATCACCACATAATCTGCCTGCGCAGTCGGTTTAGGGTCCTTTAAAAGCGGCTGATTCTTATTGCCGATGTCACCGGAGAATACAATTTTTTTAGTATATCCGTTCTCGGTAAGCCAAACCTCAATACTGGAACTTCCAAGCAAATGCCCGATATCCGTAAAACGTATTTTTACACCCTCACAGATATTAACTTCACTATCATAGTGACAGGCCACAATACGCTTAATAATACCGTCCGCATCTTCCATGGTATACAAAGGTTCCTGTGCCTGCGCATTTCCTCCACGCTTCGCCTTACGGTTACGCCATTCTGCCTCCATCATCTGAATGTGGGCACAGTCACGCAGCATGATACTGCATAAATCCGCCGAAGCATCTGTCATATACACATGCCCCCTAAATCCTCGGGCATACAACAAAGGTAACATTCCTGAATGATCCACATGGGCATGAGTCAAAAATACGTAATCAATCATTGCCTCATCCACCGGCAAAGGGACATTTTCAAAGGTATTTACGCCTTGCTCCATACCACAATCCACAAGAATATTTTTACCATTCACCTCCAGATAATGACAACTTCCGGTTACCTCATGTGCTGCTCCAACAAACATTAATTTCATGCAAGATACCTCCTTTTTTATTGTTCAGACAATCTCTTACATCTATTACTTCAAAGCATTTGCCGTCTCATAAAAATGATAATACATTCCCTTGAGCTCCAAAAGTTCCTCATGTTTGCCCTCTTCCACAATTCCTTCATCGGTCAACACCAGAATTCTGTCAGAACTGCGAATACTGGAAAGCCTGTGTGCAATGGTCAAGGTAGTTCGTCCTTCAGAAAGTTTAGCCAAAGACTGTGCCACAGCAAATTCACTCTCATTATCCAGTGCAGATGTTGCCTCATCCAGTATGATAATGGGCGGATTTTTCAAAAATACTCTGGCGATACTGATACGCTGTTTCTGACCTCCGGAGAGTTTCACTCCACGTTCCCCCACATAGGTATCATATCCGTCTTTAAGTCCCATAATAAATTCATGGGCTCCTGCGCGCATAGCCGCCTCCATCACCTCTTCTTTAGTAGAACCGGGCTTTCCATACACAATATTCTCAAAAATGGTTCCTGAGAACAGATAGACATCCTGCTGAACCACACCGATACTGCCGCGAAGACTCTTGAGTGTGAAATGCCTCACATCCTCCCCGTCCAATGTGATTCGTCCTGCCGTCACATCATAAAATCTGGGAATCAGATTGCACAGCGTCGTTTTACCTCCGCCGGAAGGGCCTACAATAGCCACTTTTTCACCGGCTTTGATAGATAATTTCAAATCACGGAACACTTTGTTATGATCATCCGGATACTCAAAGCTGACATTCTCGAACACAATATCCCCCTTGGGATTATGCAATTCTATGGCATCGGGCTCATCAAAAATCTCAATATCCGCATCGATAATCTGCAAAAATCTCTCAATTCCGGTCATTCCTCTCTGAAACTGTTCTGCAAATTCAATAATTCTGCGAATGGTAGCAATCATGGTCGATACATATAAAAGATATGCAACCAAATCTCCCGGCGCAATCAGTCCCTTAACCATAAAAATTCCGCCAGCCACCAATACAGTCAAATACATCAGACCATCAAATACTCGTACCGTAGTATGAAAAAGTCCCATAAACAGATACGTTCTCTTCTTGATATCAAAAAAGGTCTGATTATCCTTGCCGAACTTCTCATTTTCTACCGCTTCATTGGTAAAAGCCTTTACCACCTTATGCCCCAACAGACTGTCCTCAATACGGGCATTCAACTCACCAATCTGTCCACGCTGTTTGCGGAATGTTCCCCGAAGGCGAAGATTTAATGGCAAACATACTGCCACCATGACCGGCACCCATGCAAAAATTATTAAAGTAAGGGGCATATTGATTCGACCCAATATTACAAAAGAAATCACCAGCTTGATAAAGCCAATAAAAAACTCTTCCGGACAGTGATGCGCAAACTCCGTCACATCAAACAAGTCATTGGTGATTCGCCCCATAATCTGACCGACTTTGGTATTGTTATAATAAGTATCCGACAATTTCTGCAAATGATTGTAAGCATCCTTGCGCATGTCCGTTTCAATGCGAGCACCCATCACATGTCCCACATCTGCCATGTAATAGGCTGCCAGCGCATCAATTACCCGAAGCACCAGGTATAAAGCTCCCAGCTTGCCAATTGTCCCCACGGAAAGAGCTGCCAAATCATTAATTCCTTCATTGGTAATATATCTCATAATAAGTGGCAATACCAACTCACAGACCGTAGTCAATGCCGCACAAAACAAATCCATAATAAGTGTCACACGATATTTACGATAATAAGGTGCAAATCGCTTAATCAATTCCCCACTTCTATAATGTCTCGATTCCAATATAACTAATCCTTCCAAATTCTATACTTTTACAACATCTCTTCTATATTCTATTTTAGTATAATCTATACAACTGCGCAAGGAATTAACCAATTTTAAAAATAAAATTAGTTTTTTTTAAATTTAGTATTGACATTTTCTTCTGTCTGTAGTAAAGTATTATTTGTTCGTAAGAACAATGTAAGTTATGCGCGAGTGGCTCAGCGGTGGAGCACCTCCTTGCCAAGGAGGGGGTCGCGGGTTCGATCCCCGTCTCGCGCTCGCAAGGAACCGAAGTTATCGGTTCCTTTTTTATTGCTATAAAGTAATACTTTTCACACTTTTTACAGCCAAGAGAAGCCCCATAGCATAACACCTCTAATCTGCTACACTATGGGGCTCTTCCCCTGATAAATTTATCCTGCAAATGCTATATGATTCGGATTTGTAGGGTCAAAGGTATACTCATAAGGGTCAATGCCATTGTAATACACCTTAACTTCTCCGGTGCTCTTGTACACTCGAAAATCCCATATCACGGGTATCACGTAATACTCATCCGTTTCCCCAATAACCTCCAGTCTGGGAATAATATATGCCAGACGTTCCGAATCATCGGAATAAAGGGTGGGCTCTGCATCCGTCGGCACATAGGGACCATACACATTTTCATAAGCCTTTATCACTTGCTCACGCACCAGTTCCACTGCCTCGTCCGCAGAGCTTATACCGGCGGTCTTCTTTGCCGGAAGAGGCTCTATTACGCCCCTTTCATACGTACTCACGTCACTTAGCACCAATCCGACTTCATCTCTCTTGTACTCCACGCCAATTTGAAACGCCAATTCTCCGATATGAACCGGCATTACCGATTCTTCCACGAAGAATCCATATCCCAAAATCAACATATTGGGTTCCAACATAAATTTCACCTGACAGGAATCACAGTAAATTCCTTTGATATTGTACTCCTGTCCATTCAAAGCATCTTCGTAAGGAACCGATGCAAAATGTTCCTTCTTGCCGTCTTCCCGGTCAAATATCTTCACTACCTTGTTATCCGTGTCCATGTTGAAGGAAACCAGTTCCTCTGCCTGTTCCATCACAGAATCCGTTGTCAGTTCATATCGTTTTAATGAACCATCCTCATTTGCTTTAAAATAAAAGAATCTGTCCACGTGGGTACCCGTTCCCCCGCCAAAGCAATAAGTCATAAACAAACCACCATCCGGCGCTTCTGCGATACATGGAAATTCATAACCAATCCAGTGCTCGATGTCTGTTATGTAATTCCGATAGTCTCGACCATTTAATTTATAATTTATCAAAAGCCCGGTGTAATAATATTCATCACTGCGGAATCCATACAGTGAATATTTTCCATCGGCTGTTGCATCCAGAAAATACAATTGGTCACCTGCCGGCAAATCAGCCGTGGTGGTAAGTGGTGTTGCCTCTTTCAAGGGAATCGCTTCTTCAATCCGCTCCATCACCTCTTCCAATGTGGGAGGCTCCTCCGATTCTTTCTGCATGTCAATATAGTAGCCATCCTCCCAGAACACCTCACACAATTTAAAACCAGAATCTTCCTGAGATCTTCCAACTACATAATATCTGATATAACGACCATTTCCAAACTGAGGATGACGGTCTAAGGACCTGGGATTATGCTCCCAGCTGACATCCACCTTAACAACAGCTAGTTCTGATAAATTGAATTTTTCCTGCTGAGATAAAACATATTCCTTCGTTGAATCGGAAGCATTCAACACAGCCTCAAGAGACAAAGTTTCCAATTCATGAATCCGGTACTCGGACATGTAAAGACCTTCTTCAAAGGCTTTCTTTTCATTTCGGATACTAATCAAACTGGTTTCATTTTCCATCCAAATTTCATATTTGGAATCATAGTCACCGGCTGAATCCAGTTGATAGTTAAGATAACCCAAATGTTCTAATTCATTCTGCACATTATCCTCACATACAAACAACCGATCTTCATAAACAAGTTCCTCATTTCCGATTCCTTCTCTCGGCTCTAACTGATTGATATCCACATATTTTGCTGTCAGCAGCTTATTCAATTCTGCTGTCTGCACTTGATCCGCTTCATCCTTATCCAACTCAGCTTCCGTATTTTCAGAGTTCTCATTGATAGTCTTCTGAGCAGATTCCTCCACCGATTCCTGCGGATTATCAGATATTTCCTTCTCCGATATGGGATTCGTCATAAAAAACACCACAACACCTATAAGTGCCACAGCCGCAAGCAAAATAACCCAAAAAGAAGGCTTTCTGTAATTTAAAACAGACTTCACCCTGCTCTTCACTCCTGCTTCCCCAAATGCCAGTGGACAGGCTGCAATCATTTTACGCGAAACACTGCAGGACACCAATGCTCTGGAATAGGCCTTTTTATCCTCCAGTTCCATATCTCTTACCACACACTCGTCGCAAGCTGTTTCTATATCTCTGCACAACAGTACATAAGCAACCCACATAAGCGGATTAAACCAGTATACTGCCAACAATACATACCCAAAGGGTTTCCAGAAATGATCCAATCGCTTTAAATGCGCCCTCTCGTGAGCAATCACATATCGGCTCACCTCATCCTTCATACCGGAAGGCATATAAATGCGCGGTCTGATAATCCCCAATATAAACGGAGATGCAATATCATCACACAGATAAATTTTATCTCCTGCCGGAACAGATACTCTCACTTTCCTATACAACAACAGATAACTGATACCTGCATATGCAAATAAAATCAAAACGCCAATTATCCAGATGATCCCACCCGCTGTCAACCAAATCTGTAGCCGATTTGTTGATTCAAAAGTATTGAGACCAAGTGGCTTTTCAATCACCGGGTTAACTGAATGGTCGATAAAATCAATGCCACTCTCTATCTGTGGACTTGTCATTGTTTCAAATCCCCTGGGTATCGGTTCTGCGCTGGGAAGCAGACTTGTAGCACTCTCTATGGAAAAGGGACAGACGAGTCGCAAAGCCACCAATCCCCACAACAGACATACAATCTGCCTGGGCGCTCTTTTCAAGATAATCCGAAGCAAAAATACAACCATGATTAAAAAACTGGCAGAAAAACTCATATTTAAAATATATTGGAAAAGCATGACTATTCCTCCTCGTAAGAATCAATCATCTGTTTTATGGCATCCAATTCCTCCTTGGATAATCTCTTGCGAGATGCAAAAGCTGCAATAAAAGCAGGAAGAGAACCTTTAAAAGAATTCTCCACAAACTGCTCGCTTTGTATTGCATAAAACTCATCCTTGGATAATATAGAGGTCACCACACTATTCTCTGTCTGAAAAATCCCCTTCTCAGACAGCTTTTTCAACACTGTATAGGTTGTAGTACGCTTCCATTCTAATTCCTTTTCACATAGAACAATCAGCTCTCTTGTAGTAAGTGGTTCATTCTGCCAAATTATATCCGCAAAACGAGCTTCCACCAACCCCAGTTTTATTTCTTCCATAAAGCCTTCTCTCCTTTTGTCTATTCTCTGTAGACAAATATAGTCTACTATCAGTAGACATTTTTGTCAAGTACACACAAACAATTTTCCCGCTACTCATGTAACCTCAGTAATGAGACAACTTCCGCAAGGATGACACCCAACTATTGACAAAGAACAAAAAAAGAACATGCCAGTCTCGTTTTCCCTCAACTGACATGTTCTTTTTTTTAGATCATAAAATCCTTAGAATCCAAACAAACTTAAAATTTTGGAAATAATGAAATTCTGCTGATAAATCTTGAATTTAGCAGTAACGGTTCCGCCGTAATCTCCTGCACCACGCAATGTAATGGTTGCGGTACCGGTGGAAATATTCTTGCTGTATCCAACAATTTCATAATCCGTAGGTGCAAGAGTAGTATCTCCTACCACCACTTTAATCTGGCTCTTGCCGGGCTGAATTTCCTTTCCGGTATACTCCTGAGGAGTAACAGTAACCTTTGCCTTAGCAATGGTTCCCTTAACAATTCTGTAAATACCTTCAATCTGGCCTACATAATTGCCTGCACCGGATACAGTTGCCTTAATCATAGTACCTACCGGCAGAATATCCTTTTCATTTACAGGTGTACCGCCTTCACGGAATACCTCATTCTTGCCCTGCATTACATAACAATCAACTGCATAGGTATATACAACCTTTGCGGAATAGTCCTTGCCTGCAGCAAGCTTTCTGCCATCCAAATCATAAATTACAGGCTTGGAAACATAAATATTTGCTGCATTCTGATAAGGAACATCAGGAATACTGATTCTAAGCTTGCTAATATCCTGTGAAGTAATGCTAAAGCTACCTGCCAAAGAGCCCTTGAAGTTTTTCTTACCCTTTACAGTAACAGTAGCAACACCCATAGCCTTATTTTTCTTGTAACTCAATGTGTAATCAGTGCCGGCCTTAAGAGCCTTTCCTTCATACTCAAGGTATACAGAAGGCTTTGTACCACCCTTACAGTAACCAAATACAGGTGTACCGGTGATAATCTCACCCTTTTCATTGATAAATTTCAACTTCAGGGTTGCAACATTGGCAGCATCAATCTTAAAGGTCTTCTTAACCGTTCCTGAATAGGAATTGATACCTCTGATTACTACACTTGCCTTGCCTGCAGCCACATTATTGCTGTAGCTGTCAATTACATAATCCACACCCTCTGTCAAAGGAATTCCCTTATAGTTTGCAGAAATCTTCAAAGGATTCTCTTTGCTGTCTACGGTAATTGCCTTACCGGTATAGGTTACAGGACTAAATGCAAAGCTTACCTTGTTAATAGTTGAAATAGGATTAATCTTGAAGTTCACCTTCTTGATACCTGCGTAATTACCCTTACCGATAATAACCACAGTTGCAGTTCCAATCTCAACATTATTGCGATACTCTACTTCATAATCTGTACCCAGAGCCAAAGGCATACCACTATGTGATACACTGACAGGCTGAGTAATTGCCTTACCGGTATAGCTTACAGCCTTTACACCAACAACTTTCGCCTTAGACATCAAAGGCTTATCGGTCAAAGTATATTCAAGTGTTCTGGTTCCACAATAGTTACCTACACCAGTCACGGTTACGGTATAAGTACCACCTGCGGAATAACCAATTGAAGAAGCAGGATCAACGGTGAAGTCTTTCTTATTCTTCAGCTTGGTCTTGCCCCATGTAATTACAGGCGCCGGCTTCTGAATCTTACCGGTAATTGCTGCCCACATATCATCTGCTTCGAACTCATCCCCGCTGATGTCTCTGGGCAAAATATTAAACTTAACAAGCTGCTTACCCTTATAATTGCCCTTACCGTTAATGGTTACAGTAGGAGCCTTTCTGTCTGTTGTAGAAGCAACCTTCTTGTTGTTAGAATACTTGATTGTATAATCTTTCTTCTCAGTCAACATGGTCTTGTAGTCGTATACACGGACATTGAACTTAATCGCCTTACCTGTGTATTCGGTATCCTTTACACCTGCAACCCAGATTCCTTCAGGAACCTCAGAGCCATCCTTAAACAAGGCACGGTCCTCCGGGATAATGTCACCCCAGTTTTTCTTTTCATCCTTTACATAGTATACAAACTCAACAACATCACTATTTCTATATCCTTCTTTTACCGCAAATGCTCGAATGATAGTATTCTCGGTAATCTCAATAGGATCAATATAAAGTACATTTGTGCCGCCTACATTCTCTGCTGCAGCACTAACTACTCTGCCTGCATATGCAACAGAAGCTTTATCGGCACCATCATTAGTTCCGTCATTGCCGTCTGTTGTGTCATTGTTCTTATCATCACCATCAGTAGCGCCGTCATTGCCATCTGTTGTAGCATCGTCACCATCAACAGAACCCTCTTCTTCCGTCGCAAAAGTAGTCAAAGTGTAATAGATATATGCTCCGGGAGTTTCGGTAGAAAGCATTACTCTGGTTCCCTTTTCAAGGGTTCTTCCGGTCTGAATATTAGAAGTAGGATTCTCCACTCTAACATCCAAAACCCACTTTGCATACAGGGTATGATTAGCAGCAATGCTAACTACGGTATCCTTGGTAATCAGTACATTATCTTCGGTATACCAGCCATCAAACATATACCCTTCTCTTGTAGCGGTAGGTAAATCGCCATATACCTCATTAAACTTAACTTTAATAGTTTTTGCACTAAGAACTGCATTCTTGTTCTTGCCATCAAATGTTACAGTATACTGCTTAGGCTCCCATCTTGCATAAAGAGTCTTATCCCCCCATGTACCTTCCTTAATTTCTTTAATTCCCTTCGTCCATTCCTTGTCCTCATACCAACCCTTGAAGTCATAACCTTCTCTAGTAGGATTTTGGAATTTAAAAGCATCAAAATAGGTATAATTGGTAGGATTGTCCGGATGATTCTCTCCACCATCCAATACATAAGTAATTGTGTAATTACCCTCAACCCACTTTGCATACAAAGTGAAATTGCCGGTACGACCGGTCAAATCATAAACACGGTTTGTAAACGCTGCATCCAGATACCATCCGTCAAAGGAATATCCAGGCTTGGTAGGCTCAAAGAAGGTAAATACATCGCCGGCTCTGTAACCGCCGATATTACGGATGTCATTCTCACCACCATCCAACTCATAAGTAATAATACTTACACCCGTGGTGTCAATCTGGTTTTCAAAACCATTAGCCTTCAGCCATGTTTCTGCATAAGAACCGGGAATTACCAAAAACTTCGCATTGGTACATCCCTTAAATGCATCCGTTCCAATCTCAGTAACAGAAGCAGGAATTACTACCTCCTCCAACGCAACATCATTCTTAAAAGCATATGCGCCAATGGAAGCTGTTCCGGAAGGTATAGTAATTGCTTTCAAATTCTCACAATCTTCGTATGCAGATACACCAATCTTAGTAATTTCATAACCCTCAAACACAATACTTTCAAGAGCTGTATTGCTGTAAAAAGCATATTCTTCAATACCGGTCACCTCAGCAGGAACCTTGTATTCCTTAATGAGACCACACTGATAAAATGCATAACTTCCAAGAGTGATAAGGCTGGCAGGTATATTCATTTCCTTCAGACTTACACAACCTCTGAATGCGGAGTTACCAATTGTTGTTACAGTATCAGGCAACTTACACTCTGTAAGAGCACCACACTCATTAAATGCGTAATTACCTACCAGGCGAAGCTTAGACGCCTCTGCAAAATTCACCTTGGAAAGGTTTGTAATGTTGGAGAACGCATACTCTCCGATTTCTCCTACAGATGCAGGAATATTCAGTGTAATTAACACCACTTCCGGACGTTGTGCATTAGTGGAGAACTTCGCACCACAGAACAGGTATGCAGGCAAATTTTCTACCTTCTCTCCAAGAAGAATGGTATGAATGTTACAATTTGCAAAGGGACCAACCTTCTTACTGCTCACGGTAGATATACCTGCAGTACTGTTAACTGCGTCATAATTGACTGTGGTCAGATTCTCACAATTCAAGAATGCTGATGAACCAATGGATGTTACATTTTCGGGAATAGTAATTGCCTGTAAGTTAATACTTCCCTCAAAAGCAGCTTTACCAATGCTGGTTACTGTCACAGGCATATCAAATGTCGTAACAGCCGTACAATAAGCAAACGCATTATCTCCAATGGTAGTCAACTGCGAACCGTCCTCAAACAAAATACGCGCTACAGTTGTTGCATCACCCGTAGCGGGGCCACCTCCAAATGCTCTGTTACCAATTTTCGTTACCGTAGCAGGAATGGTAACACTTCTGTCTGTATTAAATCCACCATAGGAAAACAAATTCTCAGGAATTTCTGTAATCCCTTTAGGAAATACAACATCTAACAACAAACACCCGTTAAAAATCTTTGTTCCACAGCTTAAATCCAATGTTTCAAAGATTAAAGTATCAATATTCTGGTCATTCTGAAATGCTCCACCCTTGATGGTCTCTACATTTCTGGATATAGTAAGTTTTTCGATACCATCACAGTCTTCAAAAGCATTCGTACCGATAGAGGTAACTGCTCCGGGAATTACCAACCCCTTACTGTAGCTACCGGGTTCTTCTGAAGTAGAAATAATTCCCAAATCCAAACAATCCTGGAAAAGATAGTCACTATATTGAGTCAACTCCTTCGGCATTGTAGGATTATCTAAGCTTTCACATCCTTTAAAAGCCGAACTTCCTACTGTTTCCACTGTATCAGGAAGTACAATTGTCGGAAGCGCTGCACATTTTTCAAAAGCACTCTTTCCAATAGACTTTACAGTTGTAGGAATTGTTACACTGGTCAATGCACTACATGACTTGAACATACTGTCGGATACCAATGTTAACCCGGCGGGAACAACCACACTTTGCAATGCTTTACAATTCTCAAAAACAGAAGTCCCTAAGGTAGAAATCGCATTGGAAATGGTAAGCTCTTTGATTCCTTCGCAATCCTTGAAAGCCGAATTCCCCAAGATAGTAACTGTATTGGGAATCACCAATGTGGTCAATGCCTTACACCCCTGATACGCATTGTCTTCTATTACCTTTACCGAATTGGGGAAGGTCACAGACTTAAGTACAGAACATCCATTAAAAGCATTCTTGCCAACAGATGCCAATGCACTGGGATTGGATACCGAATCCTCGAAAGTCACAGAAGTCAAATTCTTGCTACTTTGGAATGCAGAATCACCAATCTCCTGTACATAATAAGGAATTACAATCTCTGCAGTTTCTTTAAAGGTTGCACCGTTAAACAGATTACCGGGCACCACCGTATTACTACCGGAAAAACGGATATCATCAATGGAACAGCCGTTAAAAATGCTGGTTCCACAGGTAATATTATTCGCCTGAATAATTACTGTTGATAGATTTTCACATTTGGAAAACACACTACCTTCCATAGTAATCAAGCTCGGTGTAAGTGTAATAGTTGTAAGCGCTTTACAACCCGAAAAAGCATTTTGCTCAATTATCTGTAGCTTATCGGACAGAATAACCTCTGACACACTCTTACAGCCACTAAACGCATACTCATAAACACCTGTCAACATATCACAGTTAGTAAGATCTATCCGTTGCAGGTTGGGCAAATTCATAAATGCACGGTTGCCAATAAACTTAATCAGAGACCCTTCCTCAAATTGAACAACCTTAATCTCATCAAGCCAGGTCTCATCTTCCTTCACACCGGTAGGATACTCGAAAGCCTTCTGTCCAATACCTGTATGGTATGCATAAAAGGTAAGTATTCCCTGGGTTCTATTAAAGGTACCATAGTATCCGGTGACATTTCCTTCGCTATCTTTGCTTACCACTTCATAAATGTCGTCACCATCACTTGTCCCCCCTGCTTCGATATCAGCTCCTTTTACAATAAACTCCTCTTCCTCTTCCACATAGGGCAGTTCCACCTTAACCACATCTTCTGTGTCAGGCGCAGGTTCAGAAGTCTCTTCTGCCAAAACTTCCGGTTCTTCAGCAACTGTAACTGTTTCTACAGCCACGTCTTCAGCTGCCATGACCGTCAATGCATTCTGATTAATGCTGGTAAACAGCATTGAGAAAACACATACGCCGGCCAAAAATCTTTTTGCTTTTTTAAAAAACATTTCTCCTCCCCGTTCCTTTCTTCCTTATTTTGTTACGATTTAACAACAGCTTTTTAACACTATTGTCTCATTGTCATTATATTCCAAGGGCATTGTCTTGTCAATTAAGATTATACAAAAAAAGCCCGTTACACGTATTTTTAGTGCAACGGACTTTCCCTGCAAATGCATAACCTATTCTTCTACTTTATCTGCATACTTGATTCTGTAAATTCTTCTAAGAGAGTCATTGATTCGTTCCTCTGAAATGACACCACTCTGCACAGCCTCAAGTACACCATTGTACGCAAGTTCAAAATTCTCCGGCATCAGAATCATATCACAACCTGCCCGAAGTGCCATAACCGCAGCCTCATCTGCCCCATGATACTCAGAAATTGCCTTAAGACTCATGGAATCAGTGATGATTACACCCTCATAGCCAAGTTCACCACGCAAGATGTCGGTTACAACCGCCTCGGACATAGAACAGGGAGTGTTATCTCCTGCCAAAGAAGGCGCCGCCATATGGCTTATCATAACCATGTCCGCTCCTGCTGCAATTCCTGACTTAAACACCTCAAACTCATTGGCTCTGAAATCCTCTGCTGTTCTGTCCGTAGATGACAACCCATTGTCTGGATTCTGTGTAGTACTTCCCATTCCGGGAAAATGCTTCAAACAGGAACTCACACCCTGTCCTTCCAATCCGGTCACCATCGCAGCCACATAATCTCCACAAGTTAATACTTCTGCACCATATGCTCTGTCTGCCATAACAGAATTCTCTACACTACTAATATCCGCCACCGGCGCAAAATTCAGATTAAATCCATATTCCGCAAGGTAGGAACCCATCGTTGCTCCAACTGTTTGTGCATTATCAACTTCTCCTGCATCAGCAATGGCCTTCGCATTTTTTTGTTTCTCAACAAGGCCTTTTTCTGCCAAAGGACTAATCTTGCCGCCCTCATCCTCCACGGCAATAAAAAGAGGATAATTTGCATATAAATTTGTATTATCAACCATCTCTTTGAACTGAGCTTCACTTTGAATATTCTTAGTATTATACACAATGCCGCCCACAGAATACTTCGTTAATGCATCCTTTGTGCCGTTACCGGCCTTCACGGCAGTTCCTACTCCGGTAATGGATTCCGGTGTTACAATAAAGAGCCCTGCCACCTTATCCTCCAGGGGCATAACCTCAATTCCTGCATTCACCAGTTCATCCAATTTCTGTTCAGGGGTAAGCTCCGGTACCGTCTCACTCTCCGGCTCTGGTTCCGATTCCGGTTCCTCCATAGAAGACTCCTGTCCAATCAGTTCATCCACCTGCTCCTGCTTTTGCTGTTCCTGTTGTTTACTTTCCTTGGTTAAATACTGTACTCCAAATACAATTCCTACCGCAACTACCAATATAAAAATAATAACTGTTGTATACGCCATAATCTGATTGCGCACACGACGTTTTCTTCTCGCTTCCCGTCTTTCAAGCTGCTCCTGGGTATTCTGTTCCATCCTTTTACTCCTCATATGATATTTGCATCACTGCAACTTAGCAATAATGTCCACACAATATCATACATTACTTTTCGACATTTTTCCACTGTAAAATACTTCTTTATAAAAAAATAAAGTTCTGACACAAAATCCTGCATTTTTACACAATGAATGAGGGTGTATCGATTATCTGTTAATCAATACACCCTCTTAAACTATGCTATCCATCGGACTGTTTTCCTTTCTTTTGTAGATTGTAATTCTTTCGAAAATATACATTTTTAAACATTTTAGGGATTTTCGAGTCATAGTTCTCAATCCGTTCCATATGAAGTTTTCTTCTCTTCCATTTTCTCCTGTGTACTCTTTCCACTTCTCTTTTGTATAGGATACTGTAACGTTCCAAGTAATTTAATATTCTTTGGTAATTCGCTACTTCTTCATCTGTGTACTCGATTATCTATATAAATTTTTCTCTTAGGGGAAATACCCTGTACCTATTTCTTTGGTACCTCAATGGAAGATTTCTGGGTTTAAATTAAGTAGTTAGGTGGACCGTACCTCCTTTTCTTAGATTTGGTTTCTCTCTGTTGTTTTGTTGAATTAAATATAACACGCCCGCCAATATTTGTCAACACATTTTTGTAAAAATATTTATATTTTTTCTTTTTTCTTTCATTCCACTGTAAATATCTGCCAATTCGACATAAATCGACACATTTCCGCACTTTTCTACTTGCTATTATCATTCCCGGTTAACTTAGGAACCATAGCCCTGCGTATTTCTTGTATTTTATTTAAGGTGGAGCTTTACGAAATGTATTTAAGCATATTGTGCCGCGGGTATCTGTTTGGGTGCCTTTGGGAAGGGATTAGAATTGCTTAGTATCTCCTTCACCCCCCCAGCAATCTGCGAACACGATGTTCGCAGAAGTCGTATACGCGCCACGGATGGCGCTTATACGACGGTTGCGAAGCCATTCACACTCCCCCCGGAGATACTTAGCAATACTTATCCCTGTACATCGGCACCCAAACAGATACCCGCGGCACAATATGCTCAAAACCAATCCCCAAAGCCCCCACCTTAAATCCTACAAGACAAAACCCCGGGCATAGCCCGGGGCACAATTCAAATCTTAGATTCTGGTAATTACAAAGATATCGTAAATTGCCTTAATAGCAGTCTCGAAATCTTCATCTGAAACACCAATGATGATATTCTGCTCAGAAGATCCCTGATCAATCATCTTGATATTGATATGATTGTGAGCCAATGCTGCGAACACTCTGCTTGCAGTACCACGCATAGACTTCATACCACGTCCCACAACTGCAATCAATGCTATATCAGACTCAATATCAATGGTATCAGGATTAGCCAGTCTGTGAAGGCCTGCCACAACCTGCTGCTCCTTGTGCATGAACTCATCCTGATGTACGAATACGGTCATGGTATCAATTCCGGAGGGAACATGTTCAAAGGAAATCCCCTGCTCCTCAAATGCCTGAAGAACCTTTCTGCCAAAACCAATCTCGGAGTTCATCATATCTTTTTCAATATTGATGGAACAGAATCCCTTCTTACCCGCAATACCGGTGATAACGTACTTGGACTTCTGACAGGTACTGCCCACAATCCAGGTACCCTTGTCTTCCGGTGCATTGGTATTTTTGATATTAATAGGAATACCCTCCTGACGCACAGGGAAAATAGCATCCTCATGCAACACACTTGCACCCATATAAGAAAGCTCACGCAACTCTTTGTAAGTGATTACATCAATACTTTCAGGAGAGTCAATAATTCTGGGGTCAGCAATCATAAATCCGGATACATCGGTCCAGTTCTCATATACATCAACACCTGCTGCCTTGGCAACAATAGAACCGGTCACATCTGAACCACCTCTGGAGAAGGTTTTCACAGTTCCGTCAGGCAATGCACCATAAAATCCGGGAACAACTGCATTTTTGCACTTCTTAAGTCTTGCAGAAAGCACATCATTAGTCTTAACTGCATCAAAGTCACCCTTTTCATCGAAGAAAATAACGGTTGCTGCATCAATAAACTCATAGCCCAGATATGCAGCCATGATAATACCGTTCAAATATTCGCCACGGGAAGCTGCATAGTTAGAACCTGCCTTTTCCTTGAAATTCTTCTCAATGGTTTTAAACTCATCATTCAGACTCAAATCCAGTTTCAGCCCCTTAATAATCTCCTCATAACGGGCTTTGATTGCCTTAAGTTCCTTGGCAAAATCCTTACCTTCCTCTGCCAGTGCATAACATGCATACAACATGTCAGTTACCTTTGTATCATCCTTGGAACGCTTGCCGGGCGCAGAAGGAACCACATACATGCGCTCCTTATCTGCACGGATAATATCTCCGACCTTCTTAAACTGTTCCGCACTAGCCAGGGAACTTCCACCAAATTTTACTACCTTAGACATAATCTTTACTCCTCAATATCTCTTTCTTAATCCTTGCAAATAATATCTACTTCTATAAAATTAGTACAAACGAATCTTGCTGAGCACTGCATCACCCAGTTTCTCACAGCATGCTGCAAACTCCTTCTCCTTCATGGACTTGGAGAAAATCACCAAATCCTCATCCCTTCCGGGTACGGTGAGCACATCATCGCCCAACATTTCAACTGCTGCATCCTTTGCAGAAGCCTTCACGCGAACATAGAAACTTCTGTCCAGTTCGGAAATATCTGCAAGCTTTGCATCTGCATCATCCCAGAAGCACATAATTACCTTGCCAAGATGTCTTGCACAGTCAACCACATCAGAAACCACTGCACTTGCAGTAGGCAGCTTACCTGCGCCACGGCCATAGTACATGGAATCACCCAACATATTACCGGTAACAAATACTGCATTAAATACATCATTTACCATTGCAAGGGGATGTGACTTATCAATCATAAAAGGAGCTACCATTGCAAGCACTTCACTCTCACCCATTGCCACACTTCTGCCAAGAAGCTTTACCGTCTTACCGGCAGCCTTAGCATATACGAAATCATCTGCAGTTACTTTAGTGATACCCTCAGTATAAATTTTCTCGGAATCTACATTCTTGCCCATCATCAAAGAGGACAAAATAGCGATTTTACGGCATGCATCATGACCTTCTACATCTGCCTCAGGATTACGCTCTGCATAGCCCTTCTCCTGAGCCTCCTTAAGCACTGTATCAAAATCAGCACCCTCCATCTCCATCTTGGACAGAATATAGTTAGTAGTACCGTTCAGAATACCATTGATTCCCTCAATACGCTCTGCGGTCAGGGAGTAATTCAGAGGACGGATAATAGGAATACCGCCACCAACACTGGCTTCAAACAAATAGTTACAGTTATTCTTCCTTGCAATCTGCAAAAGCTCAGGACCATGCTTTGCAACCAACTCCTTATTAGAGGTACAAACACTCTTTCCCTTCTCCAACGCAGACTTGGTAAATGCATAAGCTGCACCTACACCACCCATGGTCTCACAGATAATCTGCACTTCCTCGTCGTTTACGATGGTATCAAAATCATGAACCACCTTATCCTCATAGGGATCTCCTGGGAAATCTCTCAAATCCAGTATGTACTTAACATTCAACTCCTGTCCGGACTTCTTGTTAACCATATCCTTATTTTTCTCAATTACCTCTACCACACCGCTACCTACGGTGCCATAACCTAATACTGCTACATTAACCATGGTTTTCTCCTTTTGCTTTTATTCTCTGGCCAGAATCTTGACGTGATGCACGCCCTTCTGGTCCTCCATTTTTTCAATCATTTTCGAAATATCCCCGGTGGTCTTAAGCACCTGGATGCTCAGACTCAGGGAAGCGATACCGTTAATCGGAATACTTTGATGAATCGTCAAAATATTCCCATGGTACTCTGCTATTACCTTAAGTACATCCGACAAACATCCCGGCTCATCATCCATCTGAAAGGTCAGCGTGATGGTCGTGCCCTGAGAATTGTCATGGAACTGAAAAATATCATCCTTGTACTTGTAAAAAGAACTGCGGCTGATACCTACAGCATCAACCGCCTCCTGGATTGTCAGAACCTTTTCCGACTCCAAAAGCCGCTTCGCCTCAACCACCTTTAGTAAAACCTCCGGGACCGCTTTGCTGCGCACCACATAATACTTGGCTGTCTCTCCCATAGTGTTTCCTTTCTGTTTTTGTGCAACGGACACTTGTTTGTCAACGAAAGATATTCTAACACAGTATTTTTTAAATTACAAGCCCATTTTACCAATTTCTTGATATTTTTTCGCCCGCAGGCGTACATATGTCTTTGTACTACAGAGTAATTGCATACTCTGAATCATATATTTCTTTGAGTTTTTCAATACTGTTATACTGCTCTCCCATACAGAATTCCTTGGACCACGTCATATAATAAGCCCATGGAACATGAGACTTTACAAGTTTTTCAACATCCGGCAGATAACCCACTTCAGCCAAGGCTGCCACCTTTTTACGACTGGTGGCCAATATCAGTTTCTCATACTCTGTACGGTAATCTGTAGCTGCATACTCCGGCAGATAAATATCAGCAGACACCACATCTACCCTTGCATCTCCGGGATATCCTTCCTTTGCACTACAACTCCAGACCCAAATTAAATTATTCAGCTGATACTTATGAGTATAATAATCAAACATCAAACGATACAACTGTCTTGCCACGCGGGGTCCTTTTGCCCCCCACCAGAACCACTCACCATCCGCCTCATGAAATGGTCTCCACAATATAGGAATACCGGCTTCTTTGAAGCGTAAAAGCTCCTTGGCAATTACATCCATATCTTTGTAGAAAGCAACTCGCTCCGGTGTTCCTTCCTGCAAGATTCTTGCAGCATCAAAATCTGTATGCTTAGCATAAAAACTCTTATCCCGTCCGCCCAATGGAGAAAACCAATGGAACGTAAATTCCACAATTCCCCCACCTAAAGACCTTTTTCCGGCATTATCCACACTGACATTGCCAACTCTTTTTGCCCACTCCAAAGCGGTATCCAGAGTCTTTTGATTCTCATAGACTTCTGTCAGACATTCCTCCGATGCATCATCATAATTAATATTCGGAGAATACGCAAGCAGCTCAAATCCTCTCAGCTTAGGCTCCTTGCCGGTCTGCTCCTTAATATATGTAATCTCCTCCATTAGATTGGTCTGAGTGTGCTGCCCCGTAATAATTCCCTTACCTGCTACACTTTGAAAATATGCCAAAACTCCTTGTGCCTCCTCAGTGGCATCAGGATTAGCTGTCACTGCCCATCCCGGCTGCGTTTTCTCCTGATTCTCCATCAGTCTGCGTGTCATCTCAATACACATTCTGCCATTGTGGTAGGGACACTTCCATGCATGAACAAGTCCCTGACTTTCGTCTACGGAACCATCCTCCTTTACGCTCTCAAACCATTCTCCGCTACGCTTATCCACCTGATGATTTAAAATAAACTCCCAGATAGCCTCTGCCGCCTGTAAGTATTCCACTTTCTCCGGCTCCCGCTCCCAGGCATTACAAAATCCCACAACAGCCTCTGCCTGCACCCACCAGATACGCTGCTTGTCAATCTTTGCATCCTCTCTCTCATTATAGAAACACCCAAATTCCTCATCATAAGCATGTTCATAGGCCATATGGGATAAACCTGTCACAACAGACGCCAGTCGCTCCTCCCATTCCGGCTCTCCCAACACTTGTCCTGCACGGTCCACCAGCCATGCTGCTTCAATATCATGTCCATAAGACTCCAAATCAATTAAGGTATTGTAGTCCTTGTCAAAGAACACCTCACAAATTCCTTTTTCAACATTATAAATTTTCGTGCAAAATATATCTAAGATTTCATGTAAAGATTCTCTCACACAAGCTCGTCCATCCACCCGATACAACTCTGTATAAGCCTCCATCACATGAAGAAGAGTATTCATTGTCCGGGTAGCCATTACGCCATTTTCTGACAGTTTTTCATTGGAAGCAGGACGAAATTTCCTGTCAAAAGCTTCCAAATAACCATCTTTATCGCGACATTTCTCTTCAATTAAATAATAAAGCCCATATGCTTTCTCTAATACTTCCTCCCGATTGCTGGCCTCATAATAAGAGGAAAGAGCATAAATAGCAAAGGCCTGATTATAAGTGTGCTTTGTATCATCTGACGGTTGGCCCTCATAAGTTACCGCCCAATACACACCTCCATTTTCCGAATCAAAACAATATTTCTTCAAAAATTCATAAGCGTGATCCGCTTTCGCCAATAACGCCTTATCCTTCAAAAGCATATACGCAGAGGAATAGAACCATAAAATTCTGCTATGCAAAATAACCCCTTTATCACTCTTCATATCTTTCTGCATATCATGCCCTATATAGCCACAGAAACCACCATTTACATTGTCTGCGCACTCATTCCAGAAAGGTATGATATTTTCTGTCAAATGTCTTTGAAATGAAACCCCATTCATCTTCCTGCCTCCCTACTTTTTTGCCAAAAAAGGCAGTTCCCAGAAATTTTCACTTCTGAAATACTGCCTTTATCTTTTTACGTTTATATGTATAAGTGCCTTATACCAAAGGATACTTGTCGGTAAGCTCCTGAACGATTGCTCTTGCCTCAGGAACCTTCTCCTCGCCACCCTTGATTACCATTGCAATAGCCTCAGCAATCTTATCCATATCCTCAGTGTTCATGCCTCTGGAAGTAACAGCAGGAGTACCAAGACGTACACCACTGGTTACGAAAGGAGACTGGGGATCGTTGGGGATGGTGTTCTTGTTACAGGTAATATGAGCTGCATCGAGAAGCTTCTCTACAGCCTTACCGGTAAGACCAAAGTTGGTCAAATCAACCAGCATCAAGTGATTGTCGGTGCCACCGGAAACAATCTTGATACCTCTGTCCATCAAGCCCTTGCACAGAGCCTGTGCATTGTCTGCGATATTCTTCTGATAAGTCTTGAACTCATCGCTGAGAGCTTCCTTGAAGCATACTGCCTTAGCAGCAATTACATGCATCAGAGGACCACCCTGAATACCGGGGAAAATAGCCTTGTTGAAATTGTACTTCTCAGCAGCTTCCTTATTGCAAAGAATCAGACCACCACGAGGACCTCTCAAAGTCTTATGAGTGGTAGTAGTTACAACATCTGCATAAGGCATGGGACTGGGATGCAATCCTGCTGCCACCAGACCTGCAATATGAGCCATATCTACCATGAGTACAGCACCAACCTCATCAGCAACCTCACGGAACTTCTTAAAATCGATGGTACGTGCATAAGCAGATGCTCCTGCAATAATCAACTTAGGCTTAGCTTCCAGTGCAATCTCACGAAGTTTATCGTAATCAATAAAACCATCATCATTTACACCGTAAGGAACAATCTTAAAATACTTACCGGACATATTTACAGGGCTTCCGTGTGTCAAATGTCCGCCATGATCAAGGTTCATACCCATAATGGTATCACCGGGCTGGCAAATTGCAAACTGAACTGCCATATTTGCCTGTGCACCGGAGTGAGGCTGAACGTTTGCGTAATCGCAACCAAACAGCTCCTTTGCTCTCTCGATAGCAAGGTTCTCCACTACGTCCACACAGTCACAACCGCCGTAGTATCTCTTGCCGGGATATCCTTCTGCATATTTGTTGGTGAGGGGGCTTCCCATAGTAGCCATAACTGCCTTGCTTACCCAGTTCTCGGAAGCAATCAATTCGATATGGCTGTTCTGTCTTGCCTGCTCGTCCACTATGGCCTGAGCAATCTCAGGATCCACAACTTTTACTTCATCCAATGAATACATATCTCATCCTCCTGTTTAATACTTTAATCCCTTTGATTAAAGCCTTACCTTGGATTATAGCATAGTTTCCCAAGAATGCAAAGAAAATATTTGCAATAAAATATTCCCTAATATATAATGGGTAATTGTAGATGAAAAAGAGCCCACGGCTCTACAAATAGATTGAAATTAATATCAGAAAGAAGGTAGTTTTATGACAACCAATGAAAAAGCCTTGATGCTTCATGAACAGTGGAACGGCAAATTAGAGACTGTTTCCAAAACTCCCGTAAAATCCCGTGAGGATTTGACACTCTGCTACACTCCCGGCGTTGCAGAACCCTGCAAGGTAATTGCCGAGGACAAGGAAGCTGCTTACAAATACACCATGAAGGCTAACACTGTTGCAGTTGTTTCTGACGGAAGTGCTGTCTTAGGTCTTGGTAACATTGGCCCCCACGCAGCAATGCCTGTTATGGAGGGCAAAGCCGTTCTTTTTAAGGAATTCGGCGGCGTCAACGCAGTGCCTATCTGTCTCGACACGCAGAACACCGAAGAAATTATCAAAGCCGTTACCTGGCTTGCTCCCGGATTCGGTGGTATCAACTTAGAGGATATCAGTGCCCCCCGTTGTTTTGAAATCGAGGAACGCCTGAAAGCCACCTTGGACATTCCTGTATTCCACGACGACCAGCACGGTACAGCAATCGTGGTACTCGCAGGTATAATCAATGCTTTGAAAGTTGTAAACAAACAAAAAGAAGACTGTCGTGTGGTAGTAAACGGTGCAGGAAGTGCAGGCGTTGCCATCACCAAGCTTCTTCTGACCTACGGTTTTACCAATGTCATTATGTGTGACAAGGTTGGTATCGTTTCCAAAAACACCGAAGGTTTAAACTGGATGCAGCAGAAAATGGCAGAAATAACCAACTTAAACAACGAAACCGGTTCTCTGGCTGATGCCATGAAAGGTGCAGATATTTTTGTAGGCGTATCCGCTCCCGGAATTGTAAGTGCTGAAATGGTTTCTTCTATGAACAAGGATGCAATCCTGTTTGCCATGGCAAACCCTGTTCCCGAGATTATGCCCGATGTGGCCAAGTCCGCAGGTGCCAAGGTAGTAGGTACCGGACGTAGCGACTTCCCTAATCAGGTCAATAACGTAGTTGCTTTCCCGGGAATCTTCAAAGGTGCTTTAGAAGGACGTGCCTCCCAGATTACCGAAGAAATGAAGCTTGCCGCTGCCAATGCAATTGCAAGCCTTGTACCTGCTGATGAATTAAACGAGGACAATATTCTGCCCGAAGCCTTCAATCCCAAGGTTGCAGAACTGGTAGCAGAAGCAGTAAAATCCCATATTTCCAAATAAATAGGTATACTTATGAACACAAAAAATAATTTGCCCGTTCAATCAAATACCTTGCATCCAAAGTCCTGCCGCGTAGAATGGTATGGCAAACCTTATTATTCTCTGGATGCTTACTGCAAGAATACATTTCAACACAAATGCTATAAAATAGCCCTGAATGCCCACATGAGCTGCCCTAACCGGGACGGTTCTCTGGACACTCGGGGCTGTATCTTCTGTAGCGCGGGCGGAAGCGGCGACTTCGCTGTGGACATTGCCGGGAAAAGTGTAGAAGAACAGCTAACAGAGGGGCTTGCCCGATTTCGGGATAAGTTTTCCATTGATACAACCGAAACCTCTACAAATACCCCCAGTCTGATTGCTTACTTTCAAGCCTACACCAATACCTATGCATCGACAGATTACCTTCGCAAGGTTTATACCGCCGCCCTTGACTGTCCGTTAGTGTGCGGCATCTCCATCGGCACCCGTCCTGACTGTCTACCGGAAGACGTTATTTCTCTTTTACAAGACTTAAAAAACATCTATCCGGATAAATTTATCTGGATTGAACTGGGCCTTCAGACTATCCACGAAGAAACTGCCCACTTCATTCGCAGAGGCTACCCTCTCTCCTGCTTTGAAGATGCCGTTTCCCGACTGAAATCTATTGATATCCCGGTAATTGTCCATCTTATTTTAGGCCTTCCGGGGGAAACACCTGAAATGATGTTAAAAAGTGTGCAGTATCTGAATCAATTACTGCCCTTTGGAGTGAAACTTCAGCTTCTGCATATTTTAGAACATACCGATTTGGCCAAGCTGTACCAAAACGCAGATTCCACACAGGCTATAAAACCATTAGACAAAGATGAATATATATTCATTTTGATTAATTGCATTCGACATTTAGATTCCCGCATTGTCATACACAGGCTCACCGGTGATGGCCCCAAAGATATTCTTCTGGCCCCCCGTTGGAGCCAGAACAAACGCGATGTGTTAAACAGTCTGCACATGCAATTAAAAAAACTTTCCGCCAAACAAGGTGATATGTTATAATGTACGCAATCCCAATACGGTCAATTGCTGCAATGCAGTCATTTAGTGAATGGGCGCGAACCAAACTGAAACGAGGTATTTTGAATGTTACAAGACCCTTTGACACTCTATAAATTAATTGTCCTTTATATGTTAAACCGTGTAACCTTTCCCCTGACCAATGCTCAGATCAGCAACTTTATTCTGGAGCGGGAATACACCAACTTCATGACCCTACAACAGGCCATCAGTGAACTTACCGATGCAGGAATGGTTTCTCCCAAGACAATCAGAAACCGCACCCATTTGGATATCACAGAAGAAGGCATCCAGACCCTCAACTATTTTGGCAATCGTATCGGGGATTCCATTCGCCAGGATATTGACTCCTATTTCAAAGAAAATGAGCTCACTCTCCGCAACGAAGTGGCCGTTCAAGGTAACTACTATAAGTCCACTTCAGGCGAGTACGAAGCCCATTTGGTAGCCAAAGAAAAAGGCATTTCTCTGGTAGATATTACCTTGTCCGTTCCAACGGAAGAAGTAGCTGCTGCAATCTGTGACAACTGGCAAAAGAAAAACGAAAATATTTACCAGTATTTGATTCAGGAATTATTTTAACCTCAAAAAAGCTTCGCTATGGACTAACCATAACGAAGCCTTTTTAATTCTTTATTATCTGCGAAGTTCAAACGCAGAAACCATCTGTTCCAAAGTCTGGGCCTGAGCAGACAACTCCTCACTAATAGCAGATGTCTCCTCTGCAGTAGCCGAATTGCTCTCAACAACCATTGATATCTGATTGATTCCATATTCAATCTGCTTCATCATCTTGGCCTGTTCCTTAGAAGATTCTGCAGCCCCGGAAGCTACTGCCGCAAACTGTTCCATACTTGCCAATACAGATTCCATAATTTCTACGGTTGTATCTACAATTCGATTACCGTTTTCAATTTCCTCAAGGGACTTACTAATCAGATTCTTCGTAGCAACTGCTGAATCCGCACTATCTGCCGCCAGCTTACCGATTTGATCCGCCACAACTGCAAAGCCTCTGCCGGCCTCTCCTGCTCTCGCCGCCTCAATGGATGCATTTAAAGACAATAAATTGGTCTGCTCAGCAATTTCTTCGATAGCAACAATAATATTCTCAATCTCTCGAGAGGTCTCGTTAATACGTTCCATCGCCTCCGTAAGCGCTTTAATTTCAACCTTGCTCTTCTCTGCAGTCTCTGCAGAGGTCTTCGCTGAGGAAGCTGCCGCCACAGCATTAGTTGCACTTTCATCAATAATACGGGATACATCTCCAACCGTAGCCATAAGCTCCTGCACCGCACCGGCCTGATCTGTAGCCCCCTCTGCCAGCATTTGTGCACTATCTGCAAGCTGACCGGAACCTGTCATAACCTGCTCCGACGTGCCATTGATTTTGGTCAATGTATCGTTTAAAGAATTACTCATTGTTCCAATACTATCAATAAGCAACTTAAAATCACCTACGTAACTACTCTCCACATTAGAACTGATATTGAAATTGCCATCTGCCATTTTACTCAACAACAAGCCCATATCCTCAATAATCAGTTTCATCTGACCGCATGCATCTCTAAAATTGTGTGCCAAATCGCCAAGTTCATCCTCGCTGGTATATGCAATCTCAATATCCAGTTCACCTTCTTTGAGCAACTGTGCCGCACGCTGCAATTCACCCACCGGCTCCAAAATGAGTCCTGCAAGTTTCTTGGCCCATTTTGTACACAACCAGATACTTGCAATACTGACTACAATCAAAGAAATATTTACAATAACTACCACTACATTAATTCTGGTCTGTGCAGCTTTTGCCTGTGCCTCCGCTTCCTCTCCAATCCGTACCAGAATCTCTTGAATATTCTCAGTAGCTGCGCTGTATTTTGTATTAAACACACCTAGCGCACCCATGTTCTGTTTTGTCTGCACAAGTTCCGTAACTCTGACACGCTCAGCCTCAAGTGTCTCCAACGCTGTATTTAATTCCGCAGTCATTTCTTCATCATCAAAGCTTTCACTCAACGCCTTTACATTTTGCTCCGCACGCTCAGCATATGTAATCGCATCGTCCAATTTCTGTTGTTCTGTACCATCTGAAGTCGTAATTGCCCATAACACATTTTTACCTGACATCTCCAAATCTCTTCGAATTTCCAATTGCAATCTTTCATTTTTGTAGGATTCATCAAAAAAATTAGTCACAGATGCATTAATTATGGCCACACCAACAATTGCAACAACAGCTGCTACAATAAACGTTCTGAACACCACCGTAAATGCAGCTTTCAATTTAATCCATATTTTGTCGTTTCTCAGTTTTTCATCCCGGGATTTTACGTTCTTTGCCCTTATATTCTGCTGTTTTTTTTCCATTTCTGCAACCTCCCTTATCATTCGAACTATTCATTGTCAAAATTATACCACATTTGAGGAGATTTGTGTAACAATTTTTAAATTTTTTCAGAATTTTTCACTCCTTTTTTTAGCATTTTCATATGTTCCTGAATTTTCACCTCATAACCATTTCCGGATGGCTTGTAAAATTCCCTGCCATTTAACTCATACGGCAAATATTGCTGCTCCACATAATGATTCGGATAATCATGTGCATATTTATAACCGGTACCATGTCCCAATTTTGCCGCCCCCTTATAATGTGCATCCTGTAAGTGCGTAGGAATAGGCAGATTACCACTGGCCTCCACCTCTGCCATGGCCTCTCCAATCGCTACGTAGGCTGCATTGGATTTCGGCGCACTTGCTACATAGGTAACCGCCTGAGCCAGAATAATCTGAGCCTCCGGCATACCAATACGCTCCACTGCCATGGACGCATTGGTTGCCACCACCAGAGCCTGAGGGTCAGCATTTCCCACATCCTCCGACGCACAAATCATAATTCTTCTTGCAATAAAAGTCACACTTTCACCTGCATAAAGCATCCTGGCCAGATAATAGACTGCCGCATCCGGGTCAGACCCTCGCATACTTTTAATAAATGCAGAAATCGTGTCATAGTGATTGTCACCGTTTTTGTCATAGCGTACAGCACGCTTCTGAATGCACTCCTGTGCCACATCCAATGTAATGTGAATCTTACCGTCCGCTCCCCTCTCTGTGGTCATCACACCCAATTCAATGGCATTTAAAGCATGTCTGGCATCACCACCGGAGATATCCGCCAAAAACTCCAACGCCTCCTCGTCAATCTCTGCCTGATAACTACCCATGCCCCGCTCCTCGTCATAAACCGCCTTTTTCAAGAGTTCCTTCACACCCTCTCTGGGTATAGGCTTCAACTCAAAAATAATAGAGCGGGAAATAAGCGCACTGTTTACTTCGAAATAAGGGTTCTCCGTAGTAGCACCAATGAGAACTATCGTACCATCCTCCACAAAGGGCAACAAATAATCCTGCTGACTCTTGTTAAATCGGTGAATCTCATCGATAAACAAAATTGTCCTTTTGCCATACATTCCCTGCAAATCCTTGGCCTTATTAACCACTTCCTCCATGTCCTTCTTGCCGGCCACGGTAGCATTAATCTGGGTAAACTCTGCACTTGTGGTATTGGCGATAACCTTGGCAAGAGTCGTCTTGCCGGTGCCGGGCGGTCCATAGAAAATAACGGAACTGATTTTATCTGCTTTGATGGCACGATAAAGCAGCTTATCCTCTCCGATAATATGTTCCTGTCCCACCACCTCGTCCAGTGTCCTGGGGCGCATTCTCGCCGCCAAAGGAGATTCCTTCTCCATATTGGTACTTCGCATGTATTCAAATAAATCCATCGTTATTCTCCACCGTAAAATAATTTCTTTTATTATACCAAACTTATATTCGTGTTGCAATTTAAACCGCAGGGATACTGATTATCTAGTCAAACAAAATCTCCTCCACCGTTACAAAGGTATATCCATCTGCCAATAGTTCATCCACCACCAAAAGCGCTGCTGTGACACTACTCTCATAATAATCATGCATTAGGATGATTTCCCCTTCATCCGCTTCCGCCATCACCTTCCCCGCAACCCCCTCTGCATCACTTGAACACCAATCTAAGGGATCAATCGTCCAAAGCACGGGAATCATATTAAGTTCTGCTTCCAGACTCTTATCCCAACAACCATAGGGCGGGCGCACATATACTACTTCCTCATCGATTAGTTCCTCAATTACCTCACTGGTAGCAACAAGTTCCTCCTTAAACTCCTCTGCATTTCCCGAAGTAAGTTGTATATGGCTGTATGTATGATTGCCAATCAGATGGCCCTCCTCGTTCATTCTCTTTATGATGTCCGGGTGCAGGGTTGCATGTTCCCCGGTAACAAAAAAAGTCGCCACCACACCTCTCTCCTTCAATCCGTCCAAAAGCTGCTCCGTATAATGGGGATGCGGTCCATCATCAAAGGTCAAAGCAATCTTTTTAACCTCCGTTTCTATCAATTCTGCCTCAACGGGCGCATCCACCGTCAATACATTATCACATCGGTTTTCACGCAAAAACAGCGACAATCCCATCAGTATATCCAGTACCAAAAGGATTATCGCTGCTCTCTTCATAACTACACCGCCGCATTACTCATTCCTGAAAATATATGCGCGCTATATTCCATCCATGCAAAAAACTATGCCTAATGCACTACTTCAGCCTTCAGCTGCTCGTTCTCCACATCCAGCAAAATCGTATCACCACTCTGCACCTTATCCGCAAGAATCAATTTCGCAGCCAAGGTCTCCACATGCTTTTGCACATATCGCTTCAAAGGACGTGCACCATACACAGGATCGTAAGCCTGTTCCACGATAAACCGCTCCGCTTCCGGTGTCAGTTCCAAGCTCAAATCCCTATCCGACAATCTTCTGTTCAAATCCGCCACAATCAACTTGATAATACCGCCAATATTGTCCTTGGTCAAAGGTTTAAACAGAATCACCTCATCCAGACGATTTAAAAACTCCGGTCTGAAATGCCCACGAAGCTCCATCATCACTGCTTCCTCGGCATCAGTCCTGATATTACCATCCTCGTCAATGCCCTCCAGCAGATAATGAGCACCGATATTAGAAGTCATAATGAGAATCGTATTTTTGAAATCTACTGTACGTCCCTGAGAATCCGTGATACGTCCATCATCCAAAACCTGCAACAGCACATTGAATACATCTGGATGCGCTTTTTCGATTTCATCAAAAAGCACCACACTATAGGGCTTTCTGCGCACTGCCTCTGTGAGCTGGCCGCCCTCCTCATAACCCACATATCCGGGAGGAGCTCCAATGAGTCTGGATACCGAATATTTCTCCATATACTCACTCATATCAATACGCACCATGTTATTCTCATCATCAAACAAAGATGCCGCCAAAGACTTAGCAAGCTCTGTCTTACCCACACCGGTAGGACCTAAAAACAGGAAAGAGCCAATAGGTTTCTCCGGATCTTTAATTCCTGCCTTGGAGCGGATAATTGCTTCTGTTACCTTGGTTACGCCCTCATCCTGACCCATAACCCTTTTGTGCAATTCCTCATCCAGATGCAAGGTCTTATTGCGCTCACTCTCCGTAAGCTTCGCCACAGGAATCCCCGTCCACCGGGAAATAATCCGAGCAATTTCCTCATCAGAAACCTTCTCACGCACCAGAGTAAGCTCATCACTGCTGACACGCTCTTCCTCCTGCTCCAATTGCTTTTTCAGCTCCGGAAGTCTTCCATAGGACAACTCTGCCGCTTTTTCGAGATTTCCCTCTCTCTGTGCAATCTGAATTTCATTACCCACACGGTCAATCTCCTCGCGCAGCTTACTCAGCTTGTCAACCGATGCCTTTTCATTGTCCCACTGGGCCTTACGTGCAGTAAACTCCTCCTTGCACTCCGCAAGTTCCTTCTGAAGCTGCGCCAAACGTTCAAGACTTAACTTGTCATCCTCTTTTTTCAGGGCAGCCTCCTCAATCTCCATCTGCATACACTTTCTCTGCAATTCATCAAGCTCCGTAGGCATGCTGTCAAGCTCTGTCTTAATCAGTGCGCAGGCTTCATCCACCAAATCAATGGCCTTGTCCGGCAGGAATCGGTCTGAAATATATCTGTGGGACAAAACAGCCGCACTCACCAGCGCATTGTCCATGATTTTCACACCATGATAAACTTCATAACGTTCCTTTAAACCACGCAAAATCGAGATGGTATCCTCCACCGTAGGCTCCTCTACCATCACAGGTTGGAAACGTCTCTCTAAGGCAGGGTCCTTCTCGATATACTGACGATACTCGTCCAAAGTGGTAGCACCAATACAATGGAGCTCACCACGGGCCAACATGGGCTTTAACATATTGCCTGCATCCAACGCTCCATCCGTCTTACCGGCACCCACAATGGTATGCAGCTCGTCAATAAACAAGATAATCTGTCCGTCGCTGGCCTTCACGTCCTCAAGCACCGCCTTCAGACGCTCCTCGAATTCACCTCTGTACTTGGCTCCTGCCACAAGAGAGCCCATGTCCAACGCAAAAATCTTTTTATCCTTCAGTCCTAAAGGCACGTCCCCCCGTACAATACGTTGGGCCAGTCCCTCCACAACCGCAGTCTTACCCACGCCGGGCTCGCCGATTAACACCGGATTATTCTTGGTTTTACGGGACAAAATCCGAATCACATTACGAATCTCACCATCTCGTCCGATTACCGGGTCAAGCTTCTGATTGCGCGCCTTCTCCACCAAGTCCTGACCGTACTTCTCCAAAGTATCATAGGTTGCCTCAGGATTGTCACTAGTCACACGCTGATTACCGCGTACCGTAGACAAAGCCTGCAAGAAACGTTCCCTGGTAATACCGTACTCATTAAAAATAGCAGCGATTTCTTTATTAGGCTCTTTCAACATCGCCATAAAAAGATGCTCTACGGAAACATACTCATCTCCCAGTTGCTTGGCCTGGTCCTCTGCATTAATCAGCACCTTGTTCAGATACTGACCCACATAAACCTGACCTCCCTGCACCTTCACCCTGCGGGCAACTGCCTGCTCAGCTCTGTTCAGGAAATGTTCCTTATCAATCTCCATCTTTTCGATAAGCTTTAAAATCAAGCTGTCTTCTATGGTCAAAAGACTATACAGCAGATGCTCCTGTTCAATCTCCTGATTGCCATATTCATAAGCCAGCTTCTCACAGCCCTCTACGGCCTGCATGGATTTTTGGGTAAACTTTTGAATATTCATGTCATAGCCCTCCCTCATAAATTCCACATTTGTTTTATCTGTTCTACAAACACTATAACACATATCGTCAGAAAATCAATAAAGAAATTATAAAATAATTCTGAATTGAAAATTTATATCCTTTTATCTTCATACAAAAACACCCTTTACCAGCACTTTTTGCTGATAAAAGGTGTTCCTTCTTCGATATTCTATACTGTCTGCAACGCTGCCAGTTCCTCTACTACTTCAATGGACAGATTGGAATATTTTGCAATCATCTCTACGGAAAGTACACCATCTGCCAGCATTCTCTTTGCAATCGCCATTCTATCCTCCAAAACTTTTTCATTAGCTCTCTTCTCCGCTAACTCTTCAAATGCCTTACACATAATCTCCCTACCTCCTTCTGTCTCCTTAAAATACTGAACCTGTTTTGCTAATAATGGATAGAACATATCTGCTGAACTTGTACATCTGAAATCATGCATCAACTTACCAATAGGGTCTTCATCATTCTTATAACTGCCATTCACGTACATAATATGGGAACCATCCGGAAAATCTTCACCTGTTTCCTGAATCACTCTTTCCACATGATACAAAGACGGCCCGGAACCTACCACATCATTTTCTGTAATAAAAATCACATAGGAATCGTGAATCTCCTTAAAATTTTGCTTCTCCTTCAACATCTTAGTATCAATCATGCTGCTATGGAATCTTGCCCTGTGAAAGTCTGCTCCCCGGTCATCCCTTTGCACTTCGATATCATAAACTTTACCATCTGCATCCTTGGCATAAACATCCAACGTAATCGAGCGTCCCCTTGCCATAGAATTTTTGTACTCTCTCTGTGCAACCACCTCGAATACCTGTAAATCATTACGCTGCAGAATAATCTTCAGCAACAACTCTGTGACTTCGATATTCTTATCAAATACCAAAGTCATCAAATCATCATCCAGCAGACGCAGCTTTGCTATTGCCTGTAAATTCTCCTGCTTCTTCAAATCTCCTATTTGATTTCCCATACATCTCTTCCTTTCACTATTATAGTCTTTTTCGCACAATTACACAACTACAGAAAGCTCAAAATCATGCTCCTCATTAAAATCTGTTTTCTTATGCCTAGGAATTTGACGGCAGAATTGCCATTGATTATTTTAAAGATATCTTTAAAGATGTTTTCATACTACATCTGACGAATGCATGTGTCAATACTACTTTGGCAAAATTAGCAGAAAGGGAAAGTACATATTATAGACTGCCCTTCCCTTTCATCTAATTACTCATATCGGTATTCTTTTTACTGAAGCACCTCATATGCCATTTGCGATATACGCCCGGTAACTTCCAGATAATACTTTAATTCCGCATCATTCATCTCGCCCTCATCCCATTCTGCAAACTTTTCATCCACTTCTATTGCTTTTTCCATAAGCTCACTATACTCTGCCAAAATAGACAAATCCGTTGGATTGTTGTTGTACTTTTTCATCATATCATAGTATTCTACATAAAATGCTTCATAGCTATCCATCGCTTCCTTAAATTCTGGGCGCATTCCATCCACAAATTGCTCAGAATCTGTATCCGCTTTCGTCTCCTCCAAAACGATTTTCTCCAAAGATGTTACCTCTTCTTTTTGCATTAAAACATCCGACTGAACACCATCTAATTTTTTCACATATAATTCAATTTCTTCAATATTTTGAGACTCAACAAGATTGTCATACTCAACTCCACTACTATCCTTATCAAACACAAGCTTCATCTCCGAATTGGGCGCTACATTCTGTGCTGTGACAACATATGACTTTAATGCATTTTCATCAGAAGGGTCAACATAACTTCCGTCTTCAGCAACGATAATAAATTTAATAACCGCAGCACCATATCTGTCCATCAAATCACCACCAAGGGATATATACCCACAATGCATAAGATTTCTGCCCACATAGTCAGAAACATACCAAGTATATTTGTCCGGCGATGGATTGATTACTGTTAAATTGGCTGGCTCATCCTCCGCTCCAACTTTCTTTACATTAAGTACAATTTCCTGATAATTTTGAGTCGCAACAAGACTGTCGTATTCATTACCCTCACTATCCTTTTCGAATACAAGTTTTAGTTCCGTGTTCGGAGACAAACTTTGACCAATGACTGTATATTCCTTCAATGCATCTTCTGATCCAATATCTATATAAGTTCCGTCGGCAGTAACAAATACTAACTCTAATACCCCCGCACCATAATGATCTAATCTATCTCCTCCCATGGAAACATAGCCTAAAGATGCACAATTCTTTCCTACATAGTTCTTTATATACCACGTGTATTTATCTGGAGACGTTTTGATTATAATATTTTCACTGGCCATATCTTGTTTTATCTCCGATTCTTCATGTATTGCCTCCGACTCCTGCTCAACTTTCTTCACCTCAACCTCCTTCTCTGAAACGGGTGCCACACCACACGCCGCCAATGCAACTACCATAACCATGACAAAAAATACTTTCCAAAACTTCTTCATAAAATTGTCCTCCTTTGTGCCTGACACTTTATTTTCTAATTTGAATTCTCATCAGAAACCATCTGCTCCTGAATAACAGATTTTTGCTCCATTTTAGCTAACTTCTTCGCTTTTCGTTTCTCGACAAACAACCATATTGCCCCGGCTAAAACCACAACACCCGTAGCATAAACCATATACCCGGCAATCCCACAGCTATATGAACTATTAGGTACAACTCCTCTATCCTGAAAATCAAAACATACAATTCGAAATGCTCCCAGAGCCAGTAAATCAAAAATTATAATTCCAATGGGTTTCTTCAACAATGCCATAAGCAATGTAAGCAAGGTAAAACCGGCAAATATACCAATAAGAACCAAACACACAATACTAATCACTTTATGCATATCCTGATTTATCGCCTCTGCATACATTCTCACGTATTCAAACAGCGAGATATGAACTGCATCTGCATACGTCATCCCTATTTCTTTCATATACATACTGTCTGCATACTTTATAAGATATTCTCTGCGTTCTCCTTTTGCAGATGCATATGGCATGAAAAACATCAACAGCATAACAAATGCACTCATGCTCGTTATTAACACCGGATACCGCATCATCTTCGTTGTTAATTTCTTTTTCATAGTATGAAATCCTCCTTTGTTCCCTTCATCAAATATATAATTTTTCGAAGCCTCGTCGTCAGCCCAACGCTTAACAACTCTCAATTAATTCATTTATTTTTCGCACCAAATCATCTTTCTTGTCCCGCTCCTCCTTTAACTTCTCTAATCGTATTTGCAACACCGGTTTCAGAACCTCCCCGGGAGCATCTATAATCTCCTTGATTTCCTTCAACGAAAAGCCAAAATCCTGATATAGTTTTATTTTCCGAATCCGTTTTCCGGCCTTTTCATTGTAGAGCAGATACCCTCGGTCCGTCTTGCCTGTAGCGGTCACCAGCCCCATCTTCTCATAGCCCTGAACCGCCCGTCTGGACACATTTTCTGCCTCGCAAATTTCTCGCAGTGTCATCTTCATTTCATCGCCCATCCTGTTGCCTCCTTTAGTCTAAAATTGCACGTTGCGTGCAGTCAACTTGTTATTTTTGCTGCTTATCAAGCTGACGACATTGGTCTTCTGCAACAGGCCATGTTTTTTTCGCGAATTCGCCAAATACTAATCTGATTTTTTCTGTTTTACCGACTTTCAAGCACTTATTCTCTCTCAGGTCGGGGGTTTTCTTACATCCCAAACACTTTCCTACCGACCTATAAGCAATCTTACCTTCTCAGGTCGGGGGTTTCCCTTGCTCCTCGGACACTTCCCCCCCACCTACAAACTCTCTTACCTTCTCAGGTCGGGGTTTTCCCTTGCTCCTCGGACACTTCCCCCCACCTACAAACCTTCTTACCTTCTCAGGTCGGGGGTTTCCCTTGCTCCTCGGACACTTTCCCCCTACCTACAAACCATCTTCACCTCGTAGGTCGGAGACTCCCTTTATTCTTCAAACACATTCCCCCTATCTATAAGCCCTCTTCCCTTCAAAATTCGGAATTCCTATCAAAAACAAAATTCCTTTTCTCCAATCATGAGAAGCATGCTTTGCGAGTCTCTCGGATTATCACGATGATTCTCGAATGCCCCTGCAGGCATGGCATTCTCATCGCTACTCACACAAATAAAAATAGCCCGTAGGAAATTCCTACGAGCTACTTATGTCAGATGACATTACATCCAAATCTTTATTTAATTCCAACTACCTCATAACCGGCCTCGGTAATTACTCCCTTCAGCACCGCATCTGCTACATCTGCACTGAACTCTACCGTTGCAGTCTTATTCTCAAGGCTCATCTCCACGGAAGTTACACCTTCCACAGCCTCTAAAACCTTCTGCACTCTGCCGGTGCAATGTCCGCACATCATACCCTCAACTGTAATCACTTTTGTCATGTTAGTTCCTCCTTGACTATTTGTATTTGAATTTTCATTATTCACTAAGTCTGTCTGTTCCTCTACTATACCGACACACTGAACTTCACTTGCAACATCCTTACTGCCTTTAAATCCGCTCTTAAACCCTTTCAGTCTCAGCGCATTACTCACCACAAAAATGCTACTCATACTCATGGCGGCTGCACCAAACATGGGTGTAAGTCTCAATCCAAACATAGGATACCACAATCCTGCTGCCAAGGGAATACCAATGCAATTATAGAAAAAAGCCCAGAACAGATTCTGCTTGATATTTCGAATCACCTGACGGCTCAGTTTCATGGCTGTCACAGCATCGCGCAAATCATTTTTCATCAATACAATGTCAGCACTTTCAATAGCTACATCCGTTCCTGCTCCAATGGCCATTCCCACATCCGCAGACACAAGGGCCGGAGCGTCATTGATACCGTCTCCAATCATCGCAACCTTACAGCCCTCGTCTTGCAGCTTGCGAATCTGCATCTCTTTGTCCTGAGGAAGCACCTCTGCCACTACCTCCGAAAGTCCAAGCCTACGTCCTACAGCTTCTGCAGTACGCTTATTATCTCCGGTGAGCATCACCACACGCACACCCATCTTTTTCCATTCCTTGATGGCTTCACAAGAAGTCACTTTAATCTCATCCGCAACGCTGATAATTCCAAGAAACTCCTTATCTGTTGCCAAAAGCAGGGGCGTCTCGCCCTCATCTGCTATATTGTTCAATGCGTCCTGTTGTTCCTTGGCAAGCTTGATACCATTCTCTTCTAAATATGCCTGATTACCCAGATAAAGTTTCGTGTCTGCCGGCAAGGTGTTCTTCTCTCCTTTAAGCATTTCTGCGGTCACACCCTCAATGCCCCGCCCAAACACTGCCTTGAATTCTTTCACAGCCAAATCAGGACACTTGAAACTCTCTGCTTTTGTAACAACTGCCTCTGCTAATGGATGTTCGCTCTTGCGCTCTAAGGCTGCTGCCAGTGTCAGCAAATTCTCCGGCGAAAACCCTCTAACATAACCATACACGCCCATGACGCGCAGCTTACCCTCTGTAAGCGTACCGGTCTTATCAAGCACCACCGTATCCACATCTCTTGCTCTCTGCAGAGCCTCACCGGACTTAATCAAAATACCGTTACCAGCCCCCACGCCCGTACCCACCATAATAGCAACCGGTGTTGCCAGTCCTAATGCACAGGGACAGGAAATCACTAAAACAGCAATAGCCGAAGAAATTGCAAATTCTACCTCTGCTCCCGCTATCAGCCAGCCAATCAATGTAATCAATGCAATCCCCATAACTACAGGCACAAACACCCCTGCTACCTTATCTGCCAGCTGGGCAATAGGCGCCTTACTGCCGGAAGCCTCCTCCACAAGACGTATAATCTGTGCCAACGTGGTATCCTGCCCCACACGATCCGCCCGACACTTCAAAAATCCGGCCTTATTCATAGTGGCAGAAACCACTTTGTCACCTACTGTTTTCTCCACAGGAATGCTCTCACCGGTGATAGCTGCCTCGTCCACTGCCGAGCTGCCCTCCAGCACCATACCATCCACCGGTACCAGACTGCCGGGCTTTACCAGGAAAACATCCCCTGCCCGCAGCATTTCCGTAGGAATTTCCTCTTCACTGCCGTCTGCATTTAACCGCACTGCCATCTTAGGCGACAAATCCATCAGTTTGGTAATAGCCTCACTTGTTTTGCCCTTAGAACGGCTTTCCAAATACTTTCCCACCGTAATCAAGGTCAGTATCATACCTGCTGATTCAAAATACAGATCATGAGAATAATGCTCCACCAGTGCCATATTTCCATGTCCCAGTCCATAAGCCATACGATACAATGCAAATATTCCATATCCAAGGGAGGCCGATGCTCCCACCGCAATCAGACTGTCCATATTAGGTGACAAATGAAACAATGTCTTGAATCCAACAGAAAAAAATTTGCGATTCATATACAGAATCGGCAATACCAAAAGAAGCTGTGTCAGTGCAAAAATCACTGCATTTTCATTGCCATGAAACCATTTCATCATAAATCCAGGCACCGGAATCCTTGTTAAATCATGAAACATATGATACATTGCCACATACATCAATGGAATCAAAAATCCAATGGAAATGCCCAGTCGCCACTTCATAGCTCTACTTTCTGCCAAGGCCTGCTTTGCCACAACATCTCTACTACCGGCATGTCCCAACGCTTGCCCCATCGCTCCACCGGAAACACTACATCTATCGCCACCACAAGAACCCGCACCATTGCCGACTCCACTTTCCATCACGCCGGCACCATATCCGGCCTTTTCCACTTCTGCAATAATATCTCCGGCCTGCACCAAACTCTCATCATAGACCACATCCATGGTAGCAGTCAGCAAATTCACTGAAGCCTTCTCCACGCCCTCTAATTTATTTACCACCTTCTCCACACGCGAAGAGCAAGCCGAACAGGTCATACCTGTCACATAAAAACGTTCCTTCATTTTCTCTACCTCAATTTATCACAACTTTTTCCAAGACTATCGCAGTTTCTTAATCAACTCCAGTGTCTCCTCAATAACTTCCTCATCGCCTTGCTTAATTTTCTCCTGCACACAAGTTTCCATATGCTCCTTCAAAATCAAATGCCCAAAGGAAATAAGAGCACTCTCCACCGCAGCAATCTGCACCAAAATATCTCCACAATATCGATTCTCATCCAGCATCCGTCCAATACCATTCAACTGCCCCTGCATACGACTCAGACGATTTTTCAGATTCTTCAAGTCTTCTGCACTGCGGGGCGTTGCCTTACACTTGCATGCGCAACAGCTTTCCACCTCACCGTTTTCCAGATTTTCACAGACTACACAATTATTTTCTCCCATAAGCTTTCCCTAATCCCTTCTCAAACAACTATCTACTCTCAATATTCAATATCTTACTACACCCATATTCTTCATCCCAAATACCCCCTAAGGGTATATTTCTCCTCTACAGAATATACCCCCGCGGGGTATCTGTCAAGTTCCATTTTTAGAAATTGCAGCCAGCTACTCCAAATGATATACTAAAGACAAATGTTAGCAAAAAAAGTCGGGAAGCCGCCCCTTACAAATGCTAGAATTGCATTTAGCGGATGGAGGTAACAATTTATGGAATGGATGGAATCAATCAGCAAAGCCGTTTTATACATGGAAGAACATATTCTGGAAGATCTGACAGTAGACGATATCGCCGGGCACGTGAACATTTCGCCTTTTTATTTTCAAAAAGGATTTGCTATGCTCTGCGGTTTTACCCTGACTGATTATCTGCGCAACAGACGTCTGGCCCTTGCCGGCAGTGATTTGGCCACCGGTGACAAGAAAATTATAGATATTGCGCTCAAATACGGATATGAAAGTCCTGACAGCTTTACCAAAGCATTTACAAGATTCCATGGTGTCACTCCTTCACAGGCAAAGAAGGAACAAGTCGTCCTCAAATCCTTTGCCCCGCTCAAAATTAAATTCACATTAGAAGGAGGCTATCTTATGGACTACAAGATTGTCAAAAAAGAAGAATTCCAAGTTATTGCAAACGCCAAAACCTTTTCTTATGAAAATGCAAAAGAAGTTGTCCCTTTGTTTTGGCAGGATCACTATAAAGAAGGCAAAGGTCAGACTGTTATGGGTGTATATGGCATCAACCTCGACCCTCAAATGGGTTCCGATAGCTTTGAGTATCTGATTGCAGACCCCTATAATGCAGCAAATCCTACCAATGATATCCCTAGCGGTTTTGAAATTCGAACCATCCCAGCCTTTACCTGGGCTGTATTTCCCTGCAAGGGTGCCCTGCCCCATGCTTTGCAGGACGTGAACAAGAAAATTTTCTCTGAATGGTTGCCCGCCTTGAAGGAATACGAATTTGCCGCAGGCTACTGCGTGGAATACTACGATGATCCTACCAAGTACCCCAAGGGAACACAGGACGAGAACTATTACTGCGAAATCTGGATTCCTGTAAAACAAAAATAGCGCTATCGGTCTATAGCAAAAAAGTTGCCATTTAGAATCCCTAAATCTTTAAAAAGGGATTCTAAATGGCAACTTTTTCTATATAGATACACTCCTACACAGGAAAACCTATCCGCTATTTCTCAAGCGGTTCGAACACAAAGTAATCCGCAGCTACACTGCCACCATTGTCATCCTTCTCGTTGATGGCAAAAAGTCCAACCTTTACGCCTACCCAGCGTCCGGGAGTAGCCTCTACCACCTCGCCAACGGCCTTAAACTGCTCTTCACTCACGCCGGCCTCATAAGATACATAATTCTCTTCGCGAACCTTCATGCGCAGATAAATAGTATCATCATTCAAGCCCAATTCCTCAAAACTTCCCAGATTCACACGAACCTCGTCCGCTTTGGTCCAATTACCGGTACGCTGCTCCAGATAAAGCTTACCGCCTTCCTTCACCACAGCCAGACCGGTGTAGTGACCGCACTGGGACACCATACCTGCCACATCGCCATCCTGCATATCTTCAAGATGCAGACAGCTTGTAATCTGAAACTCCGGCGCCGGCCATTTCTGAATCAATAGATTCGGCACATCACAAAGCTGTAAATCCTTTTCTACAGGCTGCGCATTCAACTTTAACTGATTATCTTCCAACGCATACCATTCATCTTTATAATTGGCATTCCACTGCCACTGAAGTCCCAGCTTCTCTCCATCGAAGAAATCACTGTCCTCCGGAGCATCAACAGGATAAGTTGCCCCCACATCCGGCTTCTTATGATGCAAAACAGGCTCACCACAGCCATCCACATCATTGACGCCAATCACAGGCCAGTCATCCTCCCATCGCATAGGCTGCAGATGCAAAATACGACCTGCATTTCCAACATCCTGAAAATGTAAAAACCAATGCTCACCGGTAGGAGTATCCACCCAGGCACCCTGATGAGGTCCGTTTACGGGAGAATTGCCCTGATGAAGCACGATCTTCTCTTCATAAGGTCCATAAATATTCTTGGAACGAAGAACCGTCTGCCAGCCGGGCTTTACACCACCGGCAGGAGCAAATATATAATAATAACCGTTTCTCTTGTACAGCTTAGGTCCCTCAATTGTAGGCTGAGTTGCATGGCCGTCATAAATAAAACGGCCATCATCCAGCACTCCGGAGCAATCCGGTTCAATAGGAGACATATACAAAAAACTCTTGAAACCAATACGACTTCTTGCAAAGGCACTTACCATATAAGCCTTGCCATCATCATCCCAGAAAGGACAAGGGTCAATCCAACCCACAACCTCTCTTACAAAAGCAGGCTCACTCCATTTTCCCCAAGGATCTGTGGTCTTGCACATCATAATACCCTCATCCGGAAAAGGAATAAAGGCATAATAAACACCTTCATGATAACGAATTGCCGGCGCCCAGGTACCGCAACCATGAACCGGCTTCTCGTAACGCTCAAAAGGAAGCTTATCAATAATATAATTAATAACCTTCCAGTTTACCAAATCTTTTGAATGCAGAAGCGGAACTGCCGGGGAATTACAAAAACTGGAGGCAATCATAAAATAATCTTCACCCACCCTGATAGCATCAGGATCGGAATAATCCGTATACAACACCGGGTTGGTAAATGTACCATCACCCTGATCTGCAATCCACATTTTTTTAATCTTTGACTTATCCATAGTAGTTCTCCTTCCTAACAAACAAATGTATTCACAATATGTCAATTTCTGAGGGGGAGAGGGTGCGAACTTTGTCCGCACCCATTATATAGAAACACAAGCAAAGTGTTTTTCTATAAGGCAAGTATAGCACCTCATCTCTCCACTTGCGTGCCATATCCCCGTCTGTTTGTGCCATTTTTTGCAATTACACCTTGAAAAACTATAAAACAAGACGTAAAATATTATTATAAATGTCATTTTTTGCAACTATCAGCATTTTAAAAAGGAGTTTGTTATGAGCATATTTTATCAAAACAGAAGAGAACGTTTACGACTTTATACATCTCAAAACAACACCTTCGCCTCCCACTTGCATAAGCAGGTGGAACTGATTCTGGTGCTGGAAGGAAGTCTTACCATTACTACAGACTCCAGTCCACATAAGCTCAATGCCGGTCAGGGAATCATCGTATTTCCCAACCGTTTACATAGCCTTTATACCGATGTTTCTACCGGTAGCCGAATCCTATTATGTATATTCGAGCCGGATTTTTGCCCACATTACCGAAAATACTTTCAAAATTATATTCCGGACCGCAATCATTTTGATGTAAATGAGCTCTCTGTTCACAGCCGGCTGGCAACTCAACAGCTCTTGGCACTCACTGAGACTTTTGACCGCAAAGAAACCATTCCCGCCTACATCAGCAGTCTTGCGGAAGGATATTTATCATTGCTTTTAGCAGATTTATTTATTCCATCTTCCGCCAATCCGTTTCATCTGCAACACCAAAACGGCGCAGAGGATTTAGAATTGGAGCAAAGAGTACTCATTTATCTGGATGAACACTTTACAGAAGAACTCTCTCTGGAACACCTTTCCAAAGAGTTTGGAATCAGTCGTTTTCAACTGTCCCGTTTGTTTTCAGAGAAGCTTCAAACAGGTTTTCCCAGCTATGTAACCTCCAAGCGTTTAGAATATGCTCGGGAGCTTTTATCCACCACCGACGAATCCGTAACCAATATTGCATTGGACGCCGGCTTTGGCAGCTCCCGTAGTTTCTTCAGAGAATTCAAAAATGCGTATCAGTTGACTCCGAATGAGTTTCGCAAGCAACACACAAAATAGCCTCCCCTGCCTTGATATGCGTAATGGAGGACTGGGTTATCCGCTCCAGTTCCTCCTCATTCTCAATGCTCAAAATCACCTGAGCATCACCTCCGTTTTCCTCAATTCCATCCGGATCATATTCCATAATCAAAGTACCTTTTCGCACCACTTCATTTTCCACCACACGACATCTGTAAAATTCACTACACATCTCGTCTACATGACTTCCTACAGAGACCAAAATTTTCGCCCCAAAATCAGTCTGCAACTCCATAGCTCTGCCCATAGGATACAAATGTGTAATTTTTCCTGACGCAGGTGCATATACTTTACCTTGACGAGGCTGAATACACACTTTTTTTCTTCCATGCTCCTCAAGTATATTCACCTCACCACTCACCGGCGCACCAATCTCACGATACCGCGAAACGGTTTTAAACTGTCCTCTACGAACAGGCTTTTCTACAACTTCATCACGCCCTACAGCAGTCACACCTTCCGCCTCTGCCAATTGCCGACTCAGACTCCTTCCCGCCCCAAATCCAGCCATTGCAGACAGCACTGCCACAGCACCCAAAACAAATATATCCATAGCATTCACCTCTGTCACCATTTTTTGCAATTTTGCACAAAAATATACTTGACATTTAACCAAAATAAGTGCTATACTTACAACGTATTCTAAATGAAAGTCATTGAACTCACATATTTTTGTAAGTCATTGTTACTTTTGTTTCCATCAAGTTAAGAATGATTTACAAAAATATGTGATTTTTTTGTCCTACGTTTTAGAATCACCAATACTAAAACGGGCACTGCCCAAAAGAAGGAGGTACCACTATGAACAACGGTACAGTTAAATGGTTTAACGCTCAGAAGGGTTATGGTTTCATCACCAACGATGCAACCGGCGAGGAGGTTTTCGTACACTTCTCCGCTATCAATGCTGAGGGATTCAAGTCTCTTGAAGAGAATCAGAAGGTTACTTTTGATACCGAGAGCGATCCTCAGAACAGCAGCAAGGTTCGCGCTACCAACGTTACTGTAGTAGCTTAATCGAACAGTTAAACGAATTTAAAGGGCTAACCCGCAAGGGTTGGCCCTTTCTTCATCCTGTTTATATCCGGCGAATATTTTTCAACAGGCTCTGATAGTGCAGCAACCATATCCGGAATCCACACTGACCAATTCACCATCTCATATAAATCACTCCAGGCTTAATCCACTCTTTCATCTCCTAATATCCTATTGGCAATATACAAAAATGCTGCTTTTCTATACTCTGCATTCAACATATAAAAATTATATTCCGTACCATTTCGGTCAAGGATATTTAATACGCAATAATCCGGCCCCCTAAAAATAGGAATTTTATCCTCTCTCACCCTTACGATATCACACTTTCTTACTGCCATTTTTTGCATAGAAATTCGATATCCTATAATCCAGTTCTTCGTAATATAAAAATTTGCCTTTGATGCAAAAGGACCGGAATGAACTTGTGCATATACAGGATGATTCAATTCCTCTTCTATTTCCGGTATTACTTGTGTAACATCAAATCCTCTTCGGGCAAGTTCGGTTGCCATACTTGAATTATACATTTTTCCGGATTGTGCATTGTCCGCGGCTACTTTACCTGCTGAAGGGTCCATTTTAAACATTATGTAAATTAAAGCACCTGTTATAAGTACAATTATAATGATAGCTATAATACTCCAAAACCAAACCTGCATCTGAATAGTTTCCTGTGATAATAACATTCTGTTTTCTCTATCCTTTTTCTCTATATTTCATGCTCTTGCTCCTACAACATCCGCTCAAACACCTTATAATTAGTCTCATCCTTCGGACTGCAATATACCGCAAACTCTATGGTTTTGAAAGCATGTCGATACTCAGGTATCACCGCCTTTGCAGCCATCGCTACGACCTCAGGATTATTTGCAAAAGCCCCACATCCAAACGCCCCCAATATCACCACTTCATTTCCTTCCATGACCGCCACATCCATAATTCTTCTAAGTCTCTTTTCATGCAGTTCCTTCAATGCCTTATCTGTAAGCTTAGCCGGCTTATCACCATCTCCCGAGTTGTAGGAATTTCCGGGACATGCTCGCAAATTTGGTGCCGCGCAGCTAATTACATTAACTTCGTACCACTCGCTCTCCGGCAGCAATCCGGGATTCGCTGTATCCGACTTAAAAACCACTACATCCGGTGTATATATTATATCATCATTGTGAATTGGATTGCGAGCATTTCTATGAGGTTTATAAAATCCATCCCACATTTTTTGCGTATTCAAACATGGATACAAATTGGAACATCTGCAAAGACATTCCTCCTGTGCCGATGCCCCTTTTACCACCCCTCCACCGGGGTTACCTGCTGATGCAAAATTCAGCACACACACCTTTTGCCCTTTGTATGCAGAGGCCGCCTCAAAGCTTCTCTTTCTGGATATTACCAGCTCCGTAGCTTCTTTATAAATCTCTTTTTCAATTCCTGGAAGCATATCCTTTTCCAATATTATTTTCTGTGTAACTATAGATCCTACCGTAGCTTTTATTAATCTTGCATGTTCCTTACACAATCGCATAGAATCCTCAAATATTTTTACATTTTCTTCTCTACCCATCGCACTTCTCCTTTCTTACTTCCATATATAATTTATTTCTTACGAGATCACTAACACCTCATCCTTTGCAACAAACCGGACATCCAAACCCATACACCATAGCTTAAAATACGGCAAAAAGGGATTCTCGATTTCTTCCATATCCGTCAAAACCCACAAGAGATAATAAGACATTTTATAATCCTCCTCAATATTGTACAAGGACTCCCATAAAAGGTCCTTCAACTCCTTACATCCCTGTTTCCATTCCAAGCCCATATACCAATCGCCAATGCTTTCATACATGTCCAGGTCCGGCGTATCCTGATTCTCGCACCATGCCCTATGTAATTTATTTACTGCCTCATTACGCTTTTCCGGCTCCACAAAGGTTATCTTGGCATCCTCGTCCAGTAACGCTTCCTCTTCAAATTCATTGACGTAAAGGTCATTCATTGCTTTAATGTAATCCCTGATAATCTCTTGCGCCAGCTCTATATTCCCCGTTGCTTTGACATAAGAATATCCCTCATACATTTCCAGGATATCCTCCGTGACATTATGTAGTGTCAATGCCTCAATTTCCAAAATTTTCTCATACAATGCAAGCCCCGGTTCTCCGTACAATGCAAAAATTGGTTTCACTCTCTCTATATCCCCCCAAACGTTGCCGAATAGAAACTCCGGAACTGCTTCATATTCCGAATTTTGGTCTTCCCACAGTTCCTTTAAAACCTCATCCTTTTCTATAATTTCAATCCAACACCTCGGTAGATCCTTGTGATATGCCATATTCTTCCTCCTATGCCCAAATGCTGTTTCTGTTTCACCAATCTTAGTATCACATTGCAACTTACCTCCATATATTATAATAGTATTTTTTCTGTACTAAGTCAAGTATTATTACGTATTATGTACTAATTTTATAATGATTTTATTTTTAAAAAAGAAAAAGACCTACTGCTGCAAGCCTTTCTCTTTAATACCAATATTTTCATATTTCTATAAGAAGGTATCAGTTCTCCCCTTTTCTCCTCGTCTTCTGTGCCATTCCTGCCAAAACAGTAGGTATGTATCCTTCTCCCACTCATCTTTTGGCATTTTTTTAGGTTCACAGGAATTGTAAAAAGCTTCTATTTCATCAACATATGCAAACACTTGCTCTCGATACTTTTCAAACGGAATAATAACCTCTGTTTCATCCTCCAGAACCATTTTTACTGCGTTGTCTTCATGTAGCACTGTCCAGTCAATTCCCTGAGTACAACCACAAATAGTCACTGTTTTTCCATCTTCATTAGGCAACATAAAATGCCCACAACAGGGTATCATCTGATTATCCTCATATATAATATGATTTTCTGATAACGTTTTCAAAAAATACAGAGCAGATGCACTTACATTAGCTGAATACTCCCAAAAATGATTTCCTATTGTTACCTCTACCTCACCATGGCAACATAAATCTTCCGGATCATCTTCATTATCATTTATCCAATGCAAGCTTTTAATCTTTAATATAAACTCTGAATTCATTTTAGCTACACTCCATACTCTACCAGCAAACGCTTTTGATATTCCACATCGGAAGCCATTCTTGCAATTTCATCTCCACGTCCGTCACCGATTAAGCAATTTATCAACGCATTAACACGCTACTTTTACTTTACATCTTTCTTCTGCCGATAATAACGGCTGGGTCTGTGGGCATCTCCGGAAGTCATGCGGTCTGTCTCCACAATCATAGGTGCAATCTTGCGACGAAATCCTGCCTTATACAAAGGCTTATCCAAAATAATCTCATATACTCTCTGAAGGGCCGGTAATGTGAACTCCTCCGGTAAAAATTCAAATGCAATAGGAGAATAATCCACTTTGTTGCGAATACGTTCTCTACCATACTGAATAATCTTTTTGTGGTCGAATGCCAGCTCTGTATCAGAAGCCAACAACTCATCCACATCATATAAAGCTGCAGATACCGTTCTCTTACCTGCAGACAAATTAATTTGCGCACAATCCACAATAGCAATATAGGACACGGAGATAATACGCATTCTGGGGTCACGGTCTACATCACCCCAAGTATACAACTGTTCAAAATAAATATCCTTCAGTCCGGTCTCCTCCTGAATACCTCTGACCGTTGCATCCTCTAAAGTCTCCTTGATACCCACAAACACACCCGGTAAAGAAAGCTTATTTTTGAAAGGATGCTCTTCACGTTCCACCAAAACAGTTTTCAATCGATCATCCTCAATGGTAAAAACCAGCAAATCCACCGCTACAGAAGGACGTTCAAAATCATTCGGGTTATATTGTTCTAGATACTCTTTTTCTGTTAACATAATATTCTCCTTCCTATTAGTATATTTCTTAGACTTTCCTCTTATTATACAATAGTACATCGCCGATACTAAGTCAAGTGTTTTATTTAACTTCAATCACGAGAAACTCGCTTTGCGAGTTTCTCGTGATTATCGCGGTGCTCCTCGAATGCTCATGCACGCATGGCATTCTCATCGCTACTCGCGTAAAAAGGTGCCCGGTTATTCAACCGGACACCTCATATTATATACCTTCTCTTATTTAATTTACTTATACAACTTAATCGGGAAGTCTACGCATCTCCGTATAAGCCAGAAGCAGAGGACCAACACCCTTTGCATCATCCTCTACGATGGGCTCGGACATGTAATACTCAAAGCTTCCGTCTCTTCTCAAATTATCTGCAGGACCAAGGCCTGCTACAAGACAGATTCCGCCGAGACTCAGCTTGCCATCCTTCTCCTTAAGATACATATCACATACGCCATTGAAAGCCTTCAATGCATACTCTCTGTAGCTCTCCGGAAGGAATCCAAGACGTACACCCTTAAGCATACAGTAAGCCATAATGGAACTACCACTGGTCTCAAGATAGTTGGGCTCCTCACCACCACGAGCAGGTAACTGATACCACAGACCGCTCTCATGCTGGAACTTCAACATGGAATCCATCATATCTATGTATACCTTCTTGAGATTATCATATTCAGCCTGCCACTCTTCACCGGGCTCACACTTGCTCAAGGTATCCAACAGAGCCATAGAGTACCATCCTAATGCTCTCAACCAGAAGTTCTGGGAAAGTCCAGTTTCCTTATCACACCAGAATACAGACTTTGATGCATCATAACCATGATAGTACAAACCAGTCTTCTCATCTCTGAGATATTTTACAACATTTGCAAACTGACCGAAGATATCACCGTAGTTCTTCTTATTATTGAACTTGGTCTCATATTCCATGTAGAAAGGCTGTCCCATGTACATACCATCCAACCATACCTGATGGGGATAAATCTTCTTGTGCCAGAAGTTACCTTCCTCTGTGCGAGGCTGAGTCTGTACCTGACTGTAAATCAAATCAATCGCTTTTCTGTACTTCTCTTTGCCATTAAGCTCGTAAAGTGCAAACAGAGTCTTACCAGCATTAACATTATCAATATTGTATTCTTCAACAGAATATCCCTTGATAGAACCGTCTTCCATTACTCTGTGATTGATATAAGCATCAGCAAACTCATAATACTTCTTCTCATCTGTTGCGTTGTAAATCTCAAGCAATGCAAGAATCATACATCCGTCAATATAATTCCAACCGGATGCCTTACCCTTACGGGCCGCCTCGATATTCCATGCAGGAACATCCAGTGTACTCTTCTCAATCAACTCATCAATATACTTTTCAAAAATAGGCATCTGCATATGGGGTTTCCTCCGTTATCCTATATTTTCATAAATCATGTATTTATTCTACACGATTTTGCACAATTAGTCAACGCAAAAACACTGTATTTTCATAAAAATATACAAAATTCTCAGTATTTTCGCAACTTTACATTACAAATTCACTGATTATACAGCGGGAATTGATGCAATTCCCATAATCATACACACAACATAAAGAATTAACAAATGCACAGGATAAAATCCATAAAAGAAATACTTGGCAGAGAATCCTTTGCGACCACGATAAAATGCCAGTGCAATAAAAGCAGGAAAAGCAGCCCATTCCCCTAACAAAATCAAAAAAGCCATATATCCGACAATCAATTCTGCCTTGCGATTCTTCCTAAAAAAATACATTAGCAATATACAACACACACCCGAACAATCATAATCTGTCTTCATAACATAAGCAAGAATCATCGCTGATGCAATTATCAAAAAATTCAATACACTTTGCCTTATCGGAGATTGATTCTTCTCTCTCACCCATTCCAGCCCGATCATAGCTGTCAGTGCAATTGCCAATGTAAAAAAAACATTCTGATACGCAAATTCAATGATTTGACTCTTAAATGCTAAATCAAAAGGAATCTCACTTATCAAAGCAAAAGCAAACATTCTTCCTAAATATTTCCCTCTGTGTCGGGTTCTTTCCAGTCCTTCTATCAGAGTAAAACAATAAATAGGAAACGCAATGCGTCCAATCTGGCGCATTGCGTAATAAAGCGAATAGAGAGACCAATCCCCTGTAAAATTAAGGTATCGCCACACTACAGCGGCACCTATATGGTCTATAAGCATTGTAATAATCGCAATTATTTTAAGTGAACCGGAACTGATACCGGCTGAACTCGAAGATACTTCCGTTGTCATTTACATCTCCATTCTTCAACAACCTGAAAATTTGAGTTGATGCATATACTTCTGTGTTCAAAGAATACGCACTACCCTACCTTATATCCGGTTCCCCATACTACTTTTAGATAATGCGGATCCTTCGGATTGTTTTCAATTTTCTCTCTAATATGACGAATATGTACTGCAATGGTATTGTCAGCACCTATAGCCTGCATTTTCCAAATAGATTCATAAATACGATCCACGGAAAGGACCCTTCCCCGTTCCTGCACAAGCAACTTCAAAATCTTGTATTCAATAGGAGTAAGCTTTACCTCCCTGCCATCCACAGTCACTTTACGGTACATATCATTTACTTCCAGCCCATCTATTCTGTAAATACCATCCACATTAGCCCGAACATTTACCAACTGACCACAGCGTCTAAGCTGGCACTTGACTCTGGCAAGCAGCTCCAATGGATTGCATCCATCCACTACATAATCATCTGCACCTGCATTCAAAGCCATAACCTTGGCACTCTCAGCAGTCTGGGCAGAAACTACAATAATTGGAATATAGGTTTTTTTTCGAAGACGACTGATTAAATTCACACCTGTTCCCCAGTCTCTGCCATCCAATTCCACATCTATCAGTATAAGCTTTGTGGCTTGATCTTTCAACTGCCAAAACAATTCTTCTTCCGATTCTGCCACCACAAGTTCCATGTTCTCTCCTGCAAAAAGAGGACGCATTTTGCGCGAAATACCCGTATTGTCATTATAAATCAAAATGTTTTTTCCCATATTCTTCCCTCGTATGCTCCAGCGACCTAGTTTGCGCCACTTTACCAAGTAACAAATTTAGTCTAGCAAAGTGCTGCATATTTTTTGCAAAGTAATTCTAAAATTTTTATAAACTCTACAACCATTTTTTATCAAAAAAATCCCCTCAAATTAATAGACGAATTTGAGGGGTAAAATGTTTCATAAAAAATAAATTTTTTTAATAAATTAGAAAAAAACTTCTACTAGGGTCAACCCTTTGGCAGGCACAAGAGGACCTGCCATTTCCCGATTGCAGGCCTCTATGATAGCAGGAACACTCTCCGGTGACAATTCTCCTTTACCCACCTGCAAAAGTGTACCCATTAGAATCCGAATCATATGATGAAGGAAACCACTTCCCTTAAAAGAAAAGGTTAGAATGTCTCCCTCTCTTACAATTGATATTTTATCAATGCGACGTACAGTAGACTTCTTACCCTTTTTAGTCGATGTAAAGCTCTTGAAATCATGTTCTCCACACAGATATTCGGCAGCCTGCTCCATCGCTGTAACATTAAGCTGCTCAGGTACTTCAAGTGCATATCGTCTGTGAAATACATGGGGCACTGAGCTATTGATAACACGATATTCATAATGCTTGCCACAGGCATTCAATCTGCTGTGGAATCGGGGCGCAGCTTCGGAAAGAGCCACCGCTGCAATGTCTTCCGGCAAATACCGGTTGATATATTCCAACATTTCATCCGTAGACATTTCACAATTGGTATGGAAATTGGCTACTTGTCCAAGAGCATGAACTCCTGCATCCGTTCTGCCGCTTCCATGAATCTCTATAGGTTCTCCACACATTCTGGTAAGCAAAATTTCCAGTTTTCCCTGAATGGTATTGTCTGTGGACTGTTGCCTCTGCCAACCCTGATAACGGGTTCCTTCATATTGAAGCGTCAGCCTGATATTACGCATCTGTCTCCTCCGTACCGGTTTTCAAAATACCATCTAAAAGCTCATAGATTTCCTCTCTTCCCTGCTTGGTTGTCGCCGAAAAAGGAATTACAATGGTATCCTTATCTGTCTGTAATTTGGTACGAATCATCTTGAGATGTTTCTGAATCTGACTTCGGTTAATCTTATCCATCTTTGTTGCAATGATAATCGGCTGATAGCCATGACGTTTAATCCAGTCATACATAATTACATCATTGTTGCCGGGCTCATGTCGAATATCTATTAATAAGAATACATAGCGCAACTGTTTAGACTTGTGCAGATAATCCTCAATCATTTTACCCCACTGAGCCTTAACCTTTTCATTGGCCTTAGCATAACCGTAACCGGGCAAATCCACAAAATAAATTTCATTATTGATATTATAGTAATTAATCGTCTGTGTCTTACCGGGCTGTGAACTGGTTCTCGCCAAAGATTTACGGTTCATAAGCGCATTAATCAGCGAAGATTTGCCCACGTTACTTTTGCCCGCAAACGCCACCTCAGGGTGAACGTTTTCGGGCAATTTGCTGGTAATTCCACATACAGTTTCCAAACTTACATTTTTGATAATCATGCGGGTTCTCTGTGAATAGTAAGAGGTTTACCTCCCTCCACAGCCTCCTTTGTAATTACACATGTCTCGATTGTCTCATCAGAGGGAATCTCATACATGGTATCCATCATTACACTTTCCATAATGGCACGCAGACCTCTTGCACCGGTCTTTCTTTCAAAAGCCTGGTCAGCAATCGCCTCAATTGCTTCCTGTTCAAAGGTAAGCTCTACATCATCCATATCAAAAAGCTTCTGGTACTGCTTAATCAGAGCATTCTTGGGCTCCTTTAAGATACGCACCAACGCATCTCTATCCAGACCTTCCAAAGATACACAGATAGGTACACGGCCTACAAACTCAGGAATCAGACCAAACTTCACCAAATCCTGTGCAGTAACCTCTTGCAGAAGATCACTTGCTTCCTTGCTGGACTTAGCTGTTACCTCGGTATTAAAACCGATAGACTTTCTGTCCAGTCTGGTCTCAATAATCTTATCAAGACCATCAAACGCACCACCACAAATAAAGAGAATATTAGACGTATCTACCTGAATCAATTCCTGATGAGGGTGCTTTCTGCCGCCCTGAGGAGGAACGCTTGCCACAGTACCCTCAATAATCTTTAAAAGTGCCTGCTGCACGCCTTCACCGGATACATCTCTGGTGATGGACACATTCTCGCCCTTCTTGGTAATCTTATCGATCTCATCAATGTAGATAATACCATACTGGGCACGCTCCACATCATAATCTGCTGCCTGAATCAGCTTGAGCAGAATATTCTCCACATCCTCACCCACATAACCGGCTTCGGTCAGTGTGGTCGCATCTGCGATAGCAAAAGGTACATTGATAATCTTTGCCAAAGTCTGTGCCAGGTAAGTCTTACCGGAACCGGTAGGACCTACCATAATGATGTTGCTCTTTTGAAGCTCAACATCATCCAAATCTTTAGGCGCTGTTACACGCTTATAGTGATTGTAAACAGCAACAGAAAGCGCTCTTTTAGCTGCTTCCTGACCAATTACATATTCATCCAGGAAACCTTTGATTTCACGAGGCTTAAGCACATTAATCTCTGCGCGCTCTGTCTCTTCCAGTTCTTCATCTTCCAGTTCCTCTTCCAAAATATCTGCACAAATGTCAACACATTCATCACAAATATATACTCCGCCGGGGCCGGCAATCAACTTGCGCACCTGTCCCTGCGTCTTATTGCAAAAGGAACATCTGATACTATTGTCAGCATTTTTTCCTGCCATAACGAAACTACTCCTACTTCACTTAATATTTATTCAGAGATTAGTTCTGCGCAGCGTGGGAACTGATTACCTTATCAATCAGACCATACTCGCAAGCCTCCTGCGCACTCTTCCAGTTATCTCTCTCAGTATCTGCACAGATGGTCTCATAATCTCTGCCGGTATTCTCTGCCAGCATACGATTCAATTTCTCTCTGGTGCGCAAAATGTGCTTGGCCGCAATCTCAATCTCTGTTGCCTGGCCCTGTGTACCGCCCAAAGGCTGATGGATCATAATCTCTGCATTGGGAAGCGCATAACGCTTGCCCTTAGCACCGCCTGCAAGCAAAAATGCTCCCATACTTGCAGCCATACCGATACATACGGTGGAAACATCACACTTAATATAATTCATGGTATCATAAATAGCCATACCTGCGGTCACACTACCGCCGGGGCTGTTAATATAAAGGTGAATATCCTTCTCAGGATCCTCTGCCTCAAGGAAAAGAAGCTGTGCCACAACGATACTTGCTGTAGTCTCATTTACCTCCTCACCCAAAAAGATAATTCTGTCTTTCAAAAGTCTGGAATAAATGTCATAAGAACGTTCGCCCTTGCTGGTCTGTTCAACGACGTAAGGTACTAAACTCATGTAATTTCCTCCTCTACTATAATCTAAAATCCCCTATAACATATAAGCACGAATAGTTGTACCCGATTTACTCAGGTACAACTATCGTTTCACTCACTTTTATCTTCTGTACGAAAATATTATTCCTCTGTAGCCTCAGCCTTCTCTGCCTTGTCAGCCTTCTTTGCTCTGGACTTGGTAGGCTTAGCCTCCTTAGCGTTCTCTACAAGGAACTGAACTGCCTTCTTAATGCAAATATCTTCCTTAACCTGCTTAGCACCGTTCTCGCCAAGAAGCTCCTTAATCTTGTCATTCTCCATCTGATAAGCCTCAGCCATGAGCTTAACCTCTTCCTCGAAGTCCTCCTCTGTAGCTTCCATCTTCTCAGCTGCAGCAACTGCCTCAAGAACCAGACGGGACTGGATTCTCTTCAGCGCCTGGGGCTTAACCTGCTCAATCAACATAGCAGGAGTAGCACCGGTAAACTGCATATACTGCTCCATGGACAGACCCTGAGACTGAATTCTCTGTGCGAACTCCTCAACCATCTGTCTCTGCTGGGTCTCAAGCATTGCATCAGGAATATCCATCTTAGCATCTGCGATAACAGCATCGATAACAGCATCTTCCTTAGCATCCTTTGCTGCGGAAAGCTTTCTCTCCTCGAGATTCTTCTTAACATCCTCTCTGTACTCAGCCATGGTATCAAACTCGGATACCTCGCTTGCAAACTCGTCATCAAGCTCAGGAAGCTGCTTCTCCTTAATCTCTTTTACGGTGCACTTGAATACAGCGGGCTTACCTGCAAGCTCCTCTGCCTGATAATCCTCAGGGAAGGTAACATTTACATCTACTTCCTTATTGAGCTCTGCACCAATCAATGCCTCCTCAAAACCGGGAATGAACTGACCGGAGCCGATGGTCAGAGGATAATTCTCACCCTTACCACCCTCAAATGCAACACCGTCTACAAAACCTTCAAAGTCAATAACAGTCATATCGCCGTCCTTAACTGCTCTATCCTCAACATTGATGGTACGAGCATTGGACTCCTGCTCCTTTGCAATTGCAGCATCCACATCTGCATCAGAAACAGTTACATCGATTGCATCAATCTTAACACCCTTGTACTTACCAAGAGTAACCTCAGGCTTCAAAGCAACCTCAGCAGTAAAGATGAAGGGCTTACCAGCCTCTACCTGTACTACCTCTACCTTGGGAGCGGACACGATATCCTCGGTACACTCCTCCAAAGCCTTCTCATATGCCTCAGGAATCAGCTCATTTGCTGCATCCTCATAAAATACCTCTTTACCATACATCTGCTCAATCATCTTACGGGGTGCTTTACCCTTACGAAATCCGGGAATGCTGATGCGGTTCTTATTCTTCTGATATGCGGTCTCAATTGCCTTATCAAGCTCCTCAGCAGCAACCTCGATGGTCAACTTCGCCATGCCGTTGTCCAGTTTTTCTACCTGTAAACTCATTGTTTCATTTCCTCCTTAAATCTGTGTCGGTCTATATCATCTATCGCTACTCACATAACCATGCAAATAACGGACATAGTCACAGTCATTTTGCAATTATACCAAACTTCCGATTTATTTGCAAGTGCCACAATCCAAAATCAGCCATATTTTACGCATTTTTCGCCGACATTTTACGATTCCGTACTGCTCTCATGACTGGCAATCAATAAAATTCTTCCCCTCTGACGACTTTGAATATACATTTCAACCCGTTCTTTCGTCTCCTGGTCAAGCCCTGCAAAAGGCTCATCCAGAATTACGCAGTCGGATTCTGCCTCCATGGCACGAACCACTGCTACGCGGCGTCTCATGCCTCCTGAAAGCTGACAGCAAGGCTTACTGAAAGCCTCCTCGGGAAGCACTTCCCGCAAAGCGCTCTCCGCATCACAGGCAGCCACAAGCTCTACATTACGCACAGCACTATAATTCTCGCAAAGTCGGTCCTCCTGAAAGGCATAACTGAATCGTAAGCTTTGATTTTGTATCGTACCTGCGTCCGGCTGTTCCAGCCCACAGAGCAGGCGGAACAGAGTTGTCTTACCACTTCCGGAAGGCGCAGTAAAATAATATATTTTCCCCGGCTCATACTCTGCATCAAAATCCTTGACTACATGCAAATCACCGTAGGCTTTGGAAAGCTTTTGGATTTTTAAGACATCTGTACTTCTCTTGTCATCGGTACATTGCTTACGAACAGCAGCACATTTCGGCTCCCATTTCATAAATACTTTTACCAGCCCCATAAATAGCTTCTCAAATCCGATGCTTAAAAGAATTACAACTACCGTCCATGCAAAAAGTCCTTCTGTATCCAGATAAATTTTGGACATATACAGACGCTCACCAATGGAATAATCCGGTGTACCGATAATCTCTGCTGCCACGCCGGATTTCCAACACATTCCAAGAGCCAATTTCAATCCACTTTCCAGAAAAGGCCGCAAAGCCGGTCTATAAATATAGTAAAATCGGTTTGAATGGCTCACACCAAATATAACAGCCATCTCCAAAAGCTTTGGGTCTGCATTTTTCAATCCTTTGAGCACATTAATATAAATAACCGGCAACACAATCAGAAAACTGATTGCCACCGCCAGCATGGGTGACCCCCACCATATCAATAAAAGCACCACAAAGGAAGCCACAGGCACTGCCCTGAGAAGACCCATTACAGGCTCTAAAATCTCCTCCACCCACTTGCATCGACTTGCAAGCACGGCCATTGCACAAGCCACGGCAAAACCCAACAAAAATCCTGCCGCAATGCGCACAAGAGAACCGATTACCGTCAACCAAAAATTCCTTGTCACAATCAAGTTTCCCAATGCAAAGACGGTCTCGATTGGCGTAACCAAAAGTATTTTATTGTCCACCCACATGGCCAGAAGATGCCATACCACCAGCCAAAATACAACAATCAAAATTTTCTTCTTCATTCGTATCGAAACCATTTCCTCACCAAATCAAATTATCGGTCAAACTATGCACTCTCATTCCTAGGGCACATAGTAAAAGGTATCTGCCGGAAGTGCACCGCCCACAGACTCCGGATTCTGTTCAAACAAAACAGTCAGATATCCGCTGATTGCAATCTTCATTTCTTCCCCTGTGATACAGGTGATATTGCAGTTAGGAATTGCCTTCTGGGCAATGGGCTCTTTTGCCACAATACCCGCTGCCACTGCATAAGTTGCTCCGGTTACAGAATCCTCATTAATTGCCTTTGCGCTAGCCTCATGCTCCTTGATGAATGCCTGTACAGCAGCCTCATTCTCTTCCAGTACAGCATTTCTCACCACAGTCACACCGGTCACCATACCATTGCCCTGAACCTTATTCCACTCCTCATTCATATCAAGCACAACCTTAAGCGCCTCATTTTGAGCACATGCAGCAGTCACAAAGGGCTGAGGCAAAAGTCCAATTGCATCGGGATTCTCTGCAAGAACTGCTGCCACTTCGGTAGCCTCAGACTTGTACTCCAACACACAATCTCCTTCTGCAAAACCATTTTGTGCCAAAACATACTGAAGCACATAATCAGGTGTAGTACCCTTTCCGGTCAGATAGATGGTCTTGCCCTTCAAATCAGCAACGCTCGCACACTCGCTACCGGACACCATATAAAGCACACCCAAGGTATTCACATCAATTACGCTGATGGCACCCTCAGACTTGGCATAGAGCACACTTGCCACATTTGCAGGTACAAGGGCAATATCAATCTCTCCCTTCAATACCAGTGGAAGCAACTCATCTGCGCTTGTGGCCATCTGAAATTCATAGTTAATTCCGCTCTCATTAACAGTTTCATCATTCATCAAATACAAAAGTCCCATGGAAGTAGGTCCCTTCATAGCACCCACACGCAATGTTGTTCCTGTCAAATCGGGCATCTGCTCTGCTGCCTCACTTGATGCATCTACGGCTATGCTCTCTACTGAACTTTCTGCCACACTCTCTGCAGCCTTTCCGGTTTCTTCCAAAGAGGATTCTGTGGATTTTTCTGACATCACATCCGCTCCCGCTTCTGACGCGCCACATCCTGCGAATGTCAGGCATGCGGCAAATGTCATTGCCAGACATGTACGAACTATTTTTTTGATTCTCATTTTAGTAATCTCCTCGTATATTTATATATTTCTTTCATTAATAGAAAAAGAATAAACTAAACCTTTGCGGTCGGCATGGCGAAAGCTTGTGAAAGCCAGTATTTACCGCATCCTCCGAGTCAGTTTTCTTAGACTCTGCTCTATACACAAAAATTTGACCTAAAATCCTTAAAAGTTTCAATGTTTTTGGATCTCCTGTGGTAGAAATTTTCTTTAGATTGTTACAGGGCATATACAAAAAAAATCCAAGCGCAGTGCCCAAAACCCTCTCTATTTCTTAGCAAAAAACCGAGGTTTCAGGTGCTCTTGGGCATATGCGTAAAAATCCCTTGAAAATACCCGGATTCTTCCTATATTTGGGGCATCAGCACTCGTTTTTTCTGTATATGCCCAAGGGCACTTCTAAAATATGATTATTCATGGAAAAAACACTGATTTTGGGTATTCTCAAGCAAAAAATTTGTATATGCCCAAATTCGCCGGATGGCGAAATATTTCTGCAAACCCAGATTGCAAAATTATCATCACCCGGATGGCCATCGAATTGTGAATGAAAGAGTGCGACAACTTCTAATTTTCACGACCACTATAAATTAGAATTAAGCAAGCTGTCTTGCCAGCGAACGGAATGCCTCTCCCCAACATTTTTTATCCTTTTTCTTTATTTATTGGCCACTTTAAAACTCTCTGTCCCAACCACTCCCTCGTATATCTCATTCTAGTTGGTATTAAAGCTTATAATTTTACCAACTGCTATCAATTTTTCTTGATAAATTGGTAATAGATTCCTCTGCTCATACCAACTTAACCATCTACTTGCTTCTTGGTGTTGGTATTATCTTAAATACTAGCCCCAACGATTTTCTTTATTGCAAAACAAAATTGGTAAAATGTCATTTTGCAATCCCAACTAATTTATATTAGCACAGTAATGAATCGGTAAAACTATTCTCAATTCGACTACCCAACATGATAAATACCAGTTTTCACAAGCATTTGCCATGCCGACAGTTTCGTAAGCTAATGCTTACTCACAGTCGCTTTCACCTCTATAATCCTCTCGAATAAAAGGTTCCTGGCGGACATCCGCACAGAGCAACCCATACTTTTGAGGCCGTCTGTAGGCATTCCCATGCACTTCCTCTCGTCGGTATTTGCGAATCATCTCCAAATCAAACTCTGCAATCCAGACGTCTTCCTTTTCATCAGCTTCCACAACACAAGTATCTCTGGAACCGGAAAGTTCCGGCAGATATACCACTCCATCAAATGCGTTAGAATGACCGTTACAATCCGGAACCGATGCCGGATAATTACAAGTGGCAATACCAAGCATATTCTCATACGCCCTTCCCCGCAGCTGTGCCAACCGATTGATTTCCATGGGACAGGCATTGGGTACAAGAATAATCTCTGCCCCCTTCAACATCAAAATTCTTGCACTTTCGGGAAACTCACGGTCATAACATATCATTGCGCCAACTTTTACCGTATCACAGCCGATATCAAGATCCGTCACATAAAAATCATCTCCCGGCGTCAAATTTCTCTCCACATCAAAATCACAGGTATGTACCTTGGAATACTTTAGCACCTGTTTGCCAAAACGGTCAAACAGAATTAATGTGTTTTTGGGTCCTGTTTGACATTTTTCAAGAAAAGTAATTCCTATTGCCATGTTCAGTTCTTTGGAAAGTTCCTCAAAAGCTTTGATAAACTCATGATTATCCGGAATTGCGTCTTTGACCCATTCAGCAACCGGACGCTCATAAATATTATATCCATTACTGAACATTTCCGGAAACAACGCTACATCTGCTCCCATTTCTTTAGCCTTACGGCAAAAAGAAATTCCTTTCTCACACGTTTTCTCCAGATTATCTGCCGCTGCAATTTGTAATAAAGCTATTTTCATTTTCCAACTCCTTTTATAAATCAAATATGAAAAACTTACCAATCTTTTTGACACATAAAATTTTCAGCCTCGCTAATACTAACACCATGATGAGCGATGAGATTCATCACTCGTCTAAAAATAAAAACAAAAACAAAATGTATTGTGGAGGTGAAACATTATGGCAAGCAGAAGTAATAGAGTAGAAGTTCCCGAGGCAAAAGCAGCTATGGATCGTTTCAAGACTGAGGTTGCATCCGAGCTTGGCGTAAACCTGAAGGAGGGTTACAATGGCGATTTGACTTCTAAGGAAGCAGGTTCCATTGGCGGTGAAATGGTTCGTCGTATGATCAAAAAGCAGGAAGAGAGCATGAAGTAATTGGCTCTTCGCCTAAATTAGGTAAGACATTTTTGTACTTCCTATAACTTCAAAACAGCAGGCAGGTTGTTAAACAACCTGCCTGCTTTCATATTATTTAAATCATGCTACTCAAGCAAAAAACTACTCGCCAAATACAGCCTTATAGTCTGCCTGAAACTTCTCAATACCGGCATCTGTCAAGGGATGCTTTGTCATCTGTTCAATAACGGAATAAGGAACCGTTGCGATATCCGCACCTGCTAATGCACAATCGGTCACATGAATCGGATTACGAACACTTGCAGCAATAATCTGAGTATCCAAATCCGTCACTGCAAAGATATCGGAAATCTCTCGTATCAAATCCACACCCCTCTGGCTGATATCATCCAAACGTCCCAGGAAAGGAGATACATAGGTTGCACCTGCACGAGCTGCCAAAAGTGCCTGATTAGCAGAGAAAATCAAAGTAACATTTGTTTTAATTCCTTCCGAAGAAAGCTCCTTACAAGCTTTTAATCCTTCTACGGTCATGGGAATCTTTACTACCATATTGGGATGAATCTTAGCAATGGCACGACCTTCTGCAATCATGCCTTCTGCATCCACAGTGGTAGCCTTCACTTCTCCACTGATAGGACCATCTACGATAGAAGCAATTTCTGCAATTACCTCCTCGAACACTCTTCCTTCCTTGGCAATGAGGGAAGGATTGGTGGTAACACCACAGATAACTCCCATATCATTTGCCTTTTTGATGTCCTCTACCTTTGCGGTATCAATAAAAAAACGCATATCAATATTCCTCTTTCTATTCATTTCATACAGGCGCCTTACAGCGCCCGTATAATCTCAACAAATCCTACTGCTCGTCTGCGGAAAGCTTCTCCACCTTGATTGCACAAACCTTATACTCAGGGATACGTGCATACTTATCAAGAGCTGCATTGGTCAGCACATTTGCATTTCCGTCAGGGAAGTGGAAGGGCATCCAGGTCTCCTTAGGAGATACCTTCTCACCAACTCTTGCTGTGGAGATAATACTGCCACGTCTGGAAGAAACTCTTACCTTCTCGCCATTCTCAATGCCCAGTCTTGCAGCATCCTCGGTATTCATCTCGATAAAGGAAGAACCTTCTCTCTCCATGAGTCCGGGTGTCTTGCCGGTCATTGCTCTGGTGTTATAGTGATACAGGACACGTCCTGTCATCATAATCAAAGGATACTCCTCATCAGGAAGCTCTGCACTGGGCACATACTCTGCAGGATAGAACCAGCCAAGTCCTCTGGAGAACTGACCAACATGCAAAATCGGTGTGCCGGGATGCTGCTTATCAGGACAAGGCCACTGAATAGACTCACCCTTATCCAGCCTTCTATGGCTGATACCGCCGAAAATAGGGGTCACAGATGCGATTTCATCCATAATCTCCTCGGAGGTCAGCTGAGGCTGAGGATAACCCATTCTATTCATCAAATCGATGAAGATATCGGTATCCAGTCTCATTTCGCCCTCAAGCTCTACAGCCTTACGGACTCTCTGTACACGTCTTTCAGTATTGCTGAAAGTACCTTCCTTCTCAGCATAGCTGGTACCGGGCAGTACCACATCTGCGTACTGAGCAGTCTCAGTCATGAACAAATCAGATACAACGAAGAAGTCTAAGCTCTCCAACGCCTTCTTGATATGGTTCTGGTCAGCATCCGTTACCACAGGATCTTCACCGAAAATAAACAGACCACGAATCTCCTTGCGGATTGCTGCGCCAAATACATCTGTTGCATGCATACCGGGCTTGTTGCTAAGCTTCACGCCCCATGCTCTCTCGAACTTCGCCACAACCTCAGGATTGGTTACCTTCTGATAGCCGGGGAAGTCGCCGGGCAGTGCACCCATATCACAGGCACCCTGTACGTTATTCTGTCCACGCAGAGGGTTCACACCACAACCGGAACGTCCCAGCTTACCAACCAGCATTGCCATGTTGGACATGGACATAACGCCCTCGGTACCGGTGGAGTGCTCTGTTACACCCAGACAGTAAATGATAGGAGCCTTCTTGGCAGTTGCATACATCAAAGCCGCCTCTCTCAAATGGTCGGGATCGATGTGACAAATCTCAGCAACCTTCTCAGGTGTGTAATCCTTAACAATCTCTTTTAACTCTTCAAAGCCCTCAGTTCTGTTTGCGATGAATTCCTCATCAGCCAGACCTTCATTGATGATTACATTCATCATACCGTTAGCAAATGCTACGTTGGTACCGGGCTTTAATTTCAAATGAATATCTGCACTCTTAGAAAGGCCGATATCTCTGGGGTCAACCACAATCAGTCTGGTACCTCTTGCAACTGCCTGACGAATCTGCATACCGATTACAGGATGCGCTTCCTCAGGATTGGAGCCAACCAGCATGATTACATCAACATCATTAGTAATATCAGCGATGGGATTAGTCATCGCACCGGAGCCAAGGGTCATAGCCAGACCTGCTACGGTTGCAGAGTGACATACTCTCGCACAGTTATCTACGTTATTGGTACCGAATGCACAACGCACCATCTTCTGGAGCATGTAGCAGTCCTCATTGGGAGAACGGGAACATGCAAAACCTGCCAGTGAATCAGAACCATACTCTTTCTTAATCTCTTTGAACTTAGCTGCAATCAGATCCAGTGCCTCATCCCAGCTTGCTCTCTCGAACTCACCGGTCTCGCGATTCTTGATGAGCGGGTATTTAAGTCTCTCCGGAGAATGCACGAAATTAAAGGAACCAAATCTACCCTTTACACACAAGAGATTCTTGTTGGAAGGTCCGTTTGCGGGCTCTACGTCCACAATCTCGCCATCCTTAACCACCAGATAGTACTGACATCCGGTCGCACAGTGAGGACAGGTGGTCAACACTTTATTTACTTTACCTACATGATACTTCTTGCGGTTCTTGGCAACCAGCGCACCGGTAGGACACACTCTTGCACAGTTACCACAGGACTCACAATCAGTCTCCTTCCAGTCAGGACCAAAGGGAGCATCAATTAAAGTTCTTGTACCGATTTTGCCATTATGAAGAACACCATTACCGGCAACCTTATTACAGGTACTTACACATCTCTGACAATTGATGCACAGTTCAGGATAATAGGTCAGGAAAGGATTCTCCTTCTTAGCCTCTGCATGAACTACTTCCCCCTGATAACAGGACTTGGTAATCTCATACTCATTGGACAAATCCTGAAGGCGACAGTCACCGGACTTACCACAGGAGAAACATCTCACATCATGATTAGCCAAAATCAGATTCAGCATTTGCTTTCTGCTCTTTACTACTTTTTCGGATTTGGTCTCAATAACCATACCCTCTTTTACCTTTGTATTACAGGAGGTCACAAGATTATTCTTGCCCTCTACCTCTACCACACACATCTTACAGGCGCCAATCTCATTGACTTCCTTCAGATAACACAATGTAGGAATCTTTATATCTGCGCTCTGAGCAGCCTCCAGAATAGTAAGGGACTCGTCAACAGAAACGCTTACGCCGTCAATTGTAAGGTTTACCATAGCCATTATACCCTTCCTCCTTCCACTACTCCACAGCCAAAGTGGTCACATCTTAAGCACTTGCCGCACTCCTGCATTGCCTCGTCATAAGACATACCATTCTCGATGGGCTCAAAATTGGTCTTACGCTCTCTTGCAGAACGGTCAGTAAGATGTACTCTGCCGTAGTGATTTCGATTATTCTCCTTAGGTTCAGGAATAGCGATATCATCCAAATATTTGTGATGATATCCAAGGTATTCGTCTATGTTCAGCGCTGCAATTTTTCCGGCACCGATAGCCTTGATAACCGTAGCAGGACCAAATACACAGTCACCACCTGCAAAAATCTTATCATAGCTCTTGAGCTTAGTGGTATCCTCTGTCTCAAAGGTCTTTCTGCGAGGATTTACATCATACTCTGCAAAAGGCTCGGATACAATATCCTGACCAATTGCCATCAGTACAACCTCACAAGGGACTTCAATCTCGTCCTTATTAGCATCAATTGCAGAAGGCTTGCCTTGTCTGTCATACAGATTAATCATCTGAGGCTGTGCCACAAATGCACATACATTGCCATTCTCGTCAGCCTTAATGCGCACGGGAGAATTCAAGGTCAGAAGCTCAACACCTTCCTCGATAGCACCCTGAATCTCAGTGGGAAGTGCAGTCATATCCACCTGTCTTCTACGATAGATTACTGTTACCTCCTTGGCATTACATCTAATAGCAGAACGTGCACAGTCCATGGCAACGTTACCACCACCTACAACAACTACACGCTTACCGGTATAATCAGGCAGGTTACCCTTACCGATTTCACCCAACATATCAACAGCAGAATATACGCCATTACTCTCAACGCCTTCAACACGAACAGACTTACCAACCTGAGCACCGATTGCAATATAAATCGCATTGTACTCTTCCTTAAGCTGCTCCATTGTAATATCCTTACCGATAGCAGTATTTAAACGTACCTCAATATTACCGGTGGACAGGATTGCATTGATATCCTCGTCCAGACGATCCTTGGGCAGTCTATAATTGGGGATACCGTAACGAAGCATACCACCCAACTGACCTCTCTCCTCAAATACCACAACCTTATGACCCATGAGAGACAGATAATATGCAGTAGTCAGACCGGAAGGACCACCACCTACAATAGCAACCTTTTTACCGGTGGAAACATTACATTCAGGTACCTTTACCTGGTCAGCTGCAATCTGGTCTACAGCAAATTTCTTAAGGCCTCTGATATTTACAGGACTGTCAATCAAATCTCTTCTACATTTCTCCTCACAGGGATGCTCACAAATAAAAGCACATGCTGTAGGGAAAGGATTGTCATGTCTGATTAAGTTGATGGCATCTGCATATCTGTGCTCACCAATCAGCGCAATATATCCGGGTATATCCACATTTGCAGGACAATAAGAAATACAAGGCACCTTCTGTCCGATTTCTGCCTGACATCTGTGATTCTGAATGTGACTCATATACTCATCACGGAACAACTCAACACTCTGAAGTACGATGTTGGCCGCCTCATAACCGATAGCACAATCCGCCGTATCCTGAATAATCTCCGCAAGTTCCACCATATTGTTAAAGGTGTCCATATCCGCGTTGCCTTCCAAAATCTGGCGCATCATATTCTCTACCTGCTCCAGTCCGTCTCTACAAGGAACACACTTACCACAGGTCTGACTTCTTGAGCTCTGAAGGAAAGAAAGCTGTACCGCAATGGGACATACCCCAGGCGGGTTTGCTTTCACACGCTTCATGAACTTATCAAGAAACTTTGTTGTTTTCTCGTTCATTTCATTTGTGTGCAATACATTCTGTTTGTACATGAAAACCTCCCTTATTGACAGGTATTTGCGCGAATTAACACGTTTTTTAGAATGCAGATTCTAATCCTGTCATATTTTATCATACTATAAGTAAAGGTCAATGACAACTTAAATAATAATTTAACAATTTGGTCTTTTTTGCCAGAATTGGCTACACTTTGACAGTATATGTATTCACACATATACTCCGGATTTGCATGGTTATATGATTTACACCAGATTTAATATTATGAGACTTGATAACAATTCCTATGCGATATACGAGACTTGGCTTACGCAATGTGCGCTGTCGGATCTGCTTTGTGCTTATCCAAAATACGATGTACTCTCTCGACTTCATCCAGAATCATTATATCCATTTCTTTCAACTCATCAATGGACTTTGTTACCTGATTCTTAAATTTCACCAATTCGCCCTCAAGCGAATCCATTCTTCCTTCAAGAGAATTCACTTTCCCTTCAAGAGAATCCACCTTTCCTTCAAGAGAATTCACTTTCCCTTCAAGAGAATCCACCTTTCCTTCAAGAGAACACATTCTCCCATCAAAAGAAATCATCTTTTCAAGTAATAAATCTAATTTTTGGCTATCTGTCATACAACTCACCTCCTTTTCGTAATCGTATTGTATCATCTTTTTTTTAGGCAGTAAAGTCCTTATTTATCCATAAACCTCAAAACTATCTGGCCAGGCTTTACAAATCAACGTCAGCCCATACTCTCTTGCCATCTCCACCGCATCCATAGTAGGAATGGACTTGGACACCAACACAGGAATTCCTGCGCGAATCACCTTACTGACCATATCCACCGGCACACGTCCTGTGGTAAACAAAATACACTTCTCCGGTGCAATATCATTCAAGACTGCATAACCGATTGCTTTGTCCATGGCGTTGTGACGGCCCAGATCTTCCACCACATGAAGTATTTCTCCTTCCACCGCAAGGACACAGCTATGAGTTCCACCAGTAGTCTTATGAAGCTTGGAATCCTTGGCAAACATATCCACGATATTATAAATCCATTCTTTTTGCCATACTACTTTGGACACGGGTTCGACTCCCGTACACTCCACCGGGCGCAGTAACACCTGATTCCCCAGCACACTGGTGGGTTCCTCTGCCGTGCCTTCTGCCAATTCTCCCCGTACATTCAAGGTGACCTTCGCCACCCTGCCATTTTCACTGATATGCAGCATCTCTATATCATCTGTTGTACGAATCAGCCCCTCCGTAATCAGTCGTCCCACCACATAGGCATCCAAATTCTCCGGGGTACAAACAAGTCTTGCCACAAGTTGTTCATTCACCCACAGTTCCATGCGGTGTTCATACAACAGTTCACTCACCACAGGTGATTCCACACCCTCAGCAGATATTTTCAGTGCACCAGCCTTTCCTGTATGAGCGTTATCTAAAGCTTCCATCACTTTTATCATCTTGCGCACTCTCCTGCGTCGCCCTTCATAATTTCCAGTCCATGCTCCAAAGTTGGCAAAATATACTCCAAACTTTCCCGCACTGCCTTGGGACTTCCGGGCAAATTAATAATCAACGTCTGCCCCCGCATAACACTCTCCGCCCGACTAAGCATGGCTCTGGGTGTAATCTTAAGACTATATGCCCGAATAGCCTCTGCAATTCCGGGCACTCTTTTGGTTGCAGCGCGCAAAGTAGCCTCCGGCGTGTTATCTCTGGGCGACAGGCCTGTTCCACCGGTAGTAAAAATCACATCCACCTTCTCCTCGTCCGCAAGACGCACCATCTCCTGATAAAGAGATTCCTCATCGTCCGGAAGCACCTTCATGCTCACAATTTCATATCCGGCAGGCTCTATCATATCCCGAATAGCAGGGCCACTCATATCCTCGCGTTCTCCAACACTGCCCTTGTCACTGGCGGTAATAATTCCCGCCCGGAATTTCATATCCATCCTTATACCTCCGGCTGACTGACAATCACAAGTTCATCTCCAACCTTAATGACTCCGCCCTTGATAACCTTAGCAAAAACACCTTCTCTGGGCATAATACAATCACCCACCTGATGGAAAATCTCACACTCCGAATGGCACTTTTTGCCAATCTGGGTCATCTCCAGAACCACATCATTACACTGAAAAACAGTACCCACAGGCAAGGATTTAAAATCAAAGCCCTGTACCAGAAGATTTTCTCCGAAAGCACCATCTTCCACGTTGGCGCCGCGAGCCCTGAATTCCTCCACTCTCTCATGAGATAAAAGACTTACCTGTCTGTGCCAGTTGCCTGCATGAGCATCTTTCTCCAATCCAAAATCCTCTATAAATCTGCACTCGCCAACATTCTTCTTTGCAGTGCCCTTTTTCTCACTAATGCATACCGCTACTACTTTTCCCATTTGAATAACCATGTCCTTTCCACAGCCTGTGAACTTTGTGTCTCTGGTACAAAGTCGCCTTTTAAAAAATCTATTTTAAACTAGCCTCCGATCTGTACCATACGTCGGCTGTCTGCATTCTCCACCGTACTATCTGCAGTTTCCTGTGCAAATTCATGTGCCTTAGGCTTCCTGTTTACCGCCTCCAATATGGCAGCTTGAATCTCCTCATCCGAATATCCGCCACGCAAAAGGGGCTTCAACTCAATCCCCGTATCGTAATGCAGGCACAATTTCAACCTGCCCTCCGCGGTCAGTCTTACACGATTACACTCACTGCAAAATTTATGTGACATAGGGCTGATAAAACCGATTCGCCCCATAAAATTTTCAAATTCATAATACCTTGCCGGACCACTTCCACACTGCATTGCACTCGGTGTTGCCTTGCCGTATTGCATCTCAAGTTTCTGCAGAATCTCATCTGTAGGAATTCCATGAAAATATTTGCCGCATCCCAAAGGCATCAATTCAATATACCGCACATCCACGTCATTTTCCATGGAAAGTGCTGCCAAATCCACAATATCCTCTTCATTCAGTTCCCGACAGGGCACACAATTAATTTTCACCTTGATACCGGAATTCACAGCCTTTTGAATAGCATCCAGTACCTGCCTTCCTGCGTCTGTTCCTGTAATAGCCAAAAACCGTTCCCTGTCAAGCGTATCGAGACTGATATTTACACTGGTCAGTCCGGCTTTTTTCAACTCCTCCACTTGTTCAGCAAACAACACACCATTGGTGGTCATGGCAAGCTCCTCTATACCCGGAAGCCTTCCCACATCCTCAATTAATTTTATCAAATTTTTGCGCACCAAAGGCTCCCCTCCGGTAAAACGCACTTTTTTAATACCAAGTTTTTCCATTATCCGTACAACACGATAGAGCTCCTCCAAAGAGAGGAGCTCCTCATGTGGTATCAATTCTATACCGCCTTCGGGTATACAATATTTACATCTTAAATTGCACTTATCTGTTACAGATATACGCAAATAATCAATGGTTCTACCAAAACCGTCTATCATTTTAAAACCTCAATTAATGTTTTCCCTCATAGCTGACATGCAATAACTCATGAGATTTATGGGACAAAGGTTTTTCCAGGAAATTCTTGTAGCATGCATCAATCTCCGGATTTTCGTGGGAGAAACGGATTGCATTCTGTACATCCAAATCATACAGAACATTACTTCTCTCCACAACATCAGCACCGCCCTCATGAATGGGCTGACCACCGCCGTTTACGCAACCTCCGGGACAAGCCATAACCTCCACGAAGTCATAAGTAACCTCACCCTTATCCAGTCTTTCCATAAGCTTTTCTGCATTCTTCAGGCCACTTACAATGGCTATACGAATCTTAGTACCGTTCAAGTCAATCTCTGCTTCCTTCAGTCCCTCCAGACCACGTACATACTGGAACATATCCGGTTGCGGGTTCTCGCCGGTAACCACCTTATACGCAGTTCTGAGCGCAGCTTCCATAACACCACCTGTGGCACCAAAAATCACACCTGCACCGGAATGCACACCTAAAGGTCCGTCAAAATCTTCCTCTGCAACTGTCTCCGGCTTAATGTAATAAGCCTTCAAAAGTCTGCCTACCTCTCTGGTGGTAAGTACTGCATCTACATCACTTCCGGTACCGGCACTGTCCATTCCCTCCAGTGTACGCTCTCTCTTTTTCGCCACACAGGGCATCAAAGAAACCACAAAAATCTTGGAAGAATCTACACCCAACATATCTGCATAATAAGTCTTAGCAATGGCACCAAACATCTGCTGGGGGGACTTTGCCGTTGAAAGTCTGCTCACATACTGAGGATACTTGGTGCGAAGGAAACTTACCCAACCCGGACAACAGGAAGTGAACATAGGGAATTTCTTCTCCTGAATCTCCGGAAGCCTTGTCAGGAACTCTGTGCCCTCTTCCATAATGGTTAAATCTGCCGAAAAATTCGTATCAAAAATATAGTCAAAACCAATTTTCCTAAGACTGCCTACCAGTCGCTTCTCCGAAGCAATCTCGCGTTCTACGCCCAGTTCTTCGCCCCACGCAGTACGTACTGCAGGTGCAATCTGAACAATGGTAATCTTTTCAGGGTCTTCCACAGCAGATAAAACCTTTCCTACATCATCACGTTCCCTCAAAGCACCCACAGGACAATTTACAATACACTGTCCGCACAGGGTACAGTCTGAACACTCGATGGTTTGTCCGCCTGCCACATCTACAGTGGTTCTTGCACCAGTATTGACAACATCCCAAACATTCATTCCCTGAATTTTATCACAAACCTGTACACATCTCATACACTTGATGCATTTACTGCTGTCACGAATCAAAGGAAAATCTTTATTTACAGGCTTTTCCTCAGGATGAATCTCATAGGGCATATCCGTGATATTCAAATCTGTTGCAAGCTTCTGTAACTCACAATTTCCGCTGCGCACACAGGTTGCACACTGAAAATTATGCTGTGAAAGAATCAACTTAACATTGGTCTTTCTTACCATTCTCGCCTTACGGCTGTGAGTGTAGACACGCATGCCTTCCTTTACTTCATTGTTACAGGCAGTAACACAACGCTCCATGCCTTCCACTTCAACCACGCATACACGACATGCGCCGATTTCATTGATTTCTTCCAGAAAACACAATGTAGGAATATTGATACCGGCTGACTTAGCAGCTGCAAGAATGGAAGTTCCTTCTTTTGCCTGAACCGGAATATCGTTAATATGTAAATTTACCATCTCTCTACTCTACCTCCCCGGAATGAACCATAACCATAGTAATCACATCTCAGGCAACGTCCGGCCTCCTGACACGCCTCCTCACAGCTCATTGACAACTCAATGGGTTCAAAATCCTGTTTTCTCTCACTGGAATCTCTAAACGGAAGCTCTACTCTGCCGCAAGGCTTTTTGTCTGTAAACTCCGGTGCAGGGATGTCCACATCACTGACAATCTCATGATGGAATCCCAGATATTCATCAATATTGGCAGCTGCCACCTTGCCTGCCGCAATCGCACGAATAACTGTAGCAGGACCACTTACACAGTCGCCACCTGCAAAGATTCCGGGAGCATCGGCGATTTCGCTGCTGTCGAGAGCATCAATCGCTCCGCGTTTCACACTGATACCAAAATCTTCAAAGGATTTGGACTCTATTCCCTGACCAATGGCAACAATAATCAAATCACATTCAATATTTTCCTCAGGACAATTTGCATTCTTAGGTGAAGGTCTTCCACCTCGGATGGTACTAATCATCTGCGGCTGTACCACCAATGATTTCACGCAACCTTCCTCATCCTTCTCAATGCGGACAGGTGCCTTAAGTTCCATAATCTCACAGCCCTCTGCTTCAGCTCCCTCAATCTCTTCCCGAAGAGCTGTCATATCCGTCTTACATCTGCGGTACACAATACTTACCTTGTCTGCTCCAAGACGCATGGAAGAACGCGCAACGTCCATTGCCACATTACCGCCACCGATGACAACCACCTTTTTACCGGAATAATCAGGTAGCTTATCATCACCGATTTCACGAAGCATTTCAACCGCGGAAAGAACTCCTTTGGCATCCTCGCCTTCCATACCAACCTTCTTATCGGTATGAGCTCCGATGGCAATATAAATCGCATCGTACTGATTTTTAAGATCCATCATGGAAATATCCTTGCCCACACTAATCTCAGTCTTCACCTCAATGCCGGCAGACAAAATAGATGCAATTTCCCTGTCAAGACGCTCTCTGGGCAGTCTGTAATTTGGAATACCATAACGAAGCATACCACCAAGTTTCTTGCGTTGCTCATAAATGGTCACTTGATGTCCCATCAGGGATAAATAATATGCCGCACTTAATCCGCCGGGACCACCGCCCACAACGGCCACTTTTTTGCCGGTAGCAGGTGCGCATTCCGGAATAGGCACATCCCCTGCCATATCCACAGCCACACGCTTCATTCCGCGAATATTTACAGGCGCATCCACCATGGTGCGCTTACATCTGTTCTCACAAGGGTGCTCACAAATCAAAGCACAGACTACAGGCATAGGATTGTCCTTACGTATCAAACGCACTGCATCTGCATAACGCTCCTGTGCTACCAAAGCTATGTAACCGGGAATATCCACTCCCGCAGGACAAAGTGCTACACAAGGCACAGGCTGATTACTGTTGCAGACACAGCGATTCTCCTTAATATGGGACTCAAAGTCATCTCTACAGCCCTCAAGACACTTTAATACCATACGAGCTGCCTCAAAACCGATTGCACAGTCGGCAGACTCATAAATTGTAGTCGCCGTCAGCTCAATCACGTCCAAGGTCTCCATGGTTGCCTGTCCGTTCAAAACACTCTCAAACAACTTTACCAACTGGTCCAGGCCAACACGGCAAGGTACGCATTTACCACAGGACTGTGCAAGACACATTTTGATAAAGGAACTCACTAAATCCACCGAACAAAGTCCAGGTGGGCTTGCCACAATTCTCCTCTCCAAATCTGCATAGAGAGTCTCCATTGTAACCTGCGCCTGGTCCTTGGTATGAATTCTCAATCTGCTCATTTTTTCCCTCTTTTCTTTTGGTTAGTTAATCTACTTTTTTATCATGTAAAAACTCTACTGTGTCATCAAAATTAATTTTTCCTGTGGAATACGTAAAAACAATGGTTTATCCTTCAACTCCTCCCATTTCTCCTTGGGAAGCTCGTAGCGCATGAGCGACCGGTCTCCGTTTTCCGAATTTCCCTCATGCTTAAACATAACTACCGCAGAAAAAGTATCTTCAATGACCCTTTCAATCTTACATTGTATCACATTTTCTTCAGCAATGGTAGACGTGGTTTCAAAATAATGTGCGCGGAATCCTACATATTTTATTTTTTCAAGAGATTCCTTCGCAGTAATATAAATTCCCCAGTCCAACGCAAAAAATCGTCCATCCTCTTGTTTTTCCAGACGCGATATGTTTTTACAGCCTGTAAGCAGAGTTGCTGCCAGAGTTTTCGGATTCTGAAACAATGCTTTTTTCTCCTGAACATCCACAACTTTTCCCTGCTCCATCACAGCAATCCGGTCAGTGAGACGATACACCTCATTACGGTCATGGGACACCAGTAACACCTCTTTTTCATAGGTTTCCAGCACCTTCATAATCTCCAATTCCAATTGCCATTTCAGATAATTATCCAATGCCGAAAAAGGCTCATCCAACAAAATCACATCCGGGTCTGCCGCAAGCATTCTGGCCAACGCCACACGTTGCTTCTGCCCACCGGAAAGCTGATTTGGGTAAAGCAATTCCTTCCCCTCCAAATAGAAGCGCTTCACATATTCCTGCGCTATCCTTCTATCTTTAGCACCACACAAAATATTTTCCAAAACCGTCATATTAGGAAACAGTGCATAATCCTGAAAAAGATAACCAATTCGTCTTTTTCTCGCCGGTATATTAATCCCTTTTTCAGAGTCAAATAAAACTCTGTCATTTAACCGAATAATTCCTCTGTCCGGCTTCTCAATGCCCGCAATGCATTTCAATGTCATACTTTTGCCGCATCCGGATGCTCCTAAAATAGCAAATACCTCGCCATCTGTTTCGAAATCTACTTTCAAGTGAAAATCGCCACATTTTTTTTCGATGTTAACGTACAAAGCCATCAGCGTTCACCTCCGGTTCTGTCTGTCACCACATCTATTGATTTATTACCAAAACCGCCAACTCGAACCTTGACCGGTCTACGCACTACGATACAGTTCATCAAAATCATAGTGACAACGGAGATAGTCATGATAATCGCTACCCATCTGTAAGCAAGTTCCCTGTTTCCGCTCTGCATTGCAGTGTAAATTGCCAAGGACATGGTCTGGGTCTTGCCGGGAATATTTCCGGCAATCATGATAGTAGCACCAAACTCTCCAAGCGCTCTTGCAAAAGCAAGAATCGTAGCCGCCACAATGCCCGGCCTTGCCACCGGTAATAATATCTTGAAAAAAATCTGAACTTCTGTCATCCCCAACGTCCTTGCTGCATGGATCAGATTCATATCCACTTGTTCCAATGCTCCACGTGCTGTTCGATACATAATTGGAAACGCCACTACAACCGCTGCAAGAACTGCACCCTGCCAGGTGAAAATCACGCCTGCATCAAGTTTCTCTAATATTTTTCCAATAGCACTGTTTCTTCCGAACAAAATCAGTAAAAAGAAACCTACTACCGTAGGCGGCAATACCATCGGAAGCGAGAAAATCCCATCAATCAATCCTTTAAATTTTCTCATATTGACCACCAGCCTTGCTGCCGGCAATCCCAAAAAGAAAGTGAATACCGTGGCGCAAATCGCCACCTTCACCGAAATCCATAACGGTGTATAATCCATCTTCATACCTCTTTTTTATACAGAATTCTGCTACTGTAACGCAGTAAATCCATAGCTCTCAAATAATGCTAAAATCTCTTCCTGTTGAAGATATGCCATGAATGCTGCTGCCGCTTCTGCATTCTCAGTGGATTTTACAATTCCTGCCGGATAAATAACCTGCTTGCAAGAACCTTCCGGAGCTTCCGCAACAATTTTAACCTTATCCGTGGTATAGGCATCTGTGGCGTACACAATACCACAATCCACCTCTCCGGTCTCTACCCATGACAATACCGTACGCACATCTGAACCATAGTTTGCCTTGTCTTTTACCGGGTCAAGCAGATTCAATGCGGTATAAATTTCCTCCGAATACTGTCCCACCGGCACACTTCCCGGCTCACCTAAGCCCACCATAGACACCTTGTCCGTTGCCACATCTTCAAAAGTGGTAATAGCTACATCACTTTCGCTAGTAACCTTTGCTTCTCCGGAACCATTTGCTGTGTTGGTGCTATCCGTCACATTGTCCACAGGCACTACCAATACCACCTTATTCTCCAGAAGCTGTACAATAGACTCCGAATTCATCAGCCCCTGCTCATCCAGTGCCGTCATCTGCTTAGTTGCCGCAGATATAAACACATCCGCAGGTGCCCCCTCCTCAATCTGGGTCTGCAATGCACCGGAACCACCATAAGAGAAATTCAAAGTTACATTTTCATGTATAGACTCATATTTTTCCTTAATCTCATTGCACACATCTGTCAGGGATGCAGCTGCAAGGATGGTGAGTTCTACGGGCTCTTCCGTTTTGTCTGCTTCGCTGCCGTTACCCGCTGTACCTTCCTTTGCTCCGCAACCCATCACAAATAAACTTGCCATCAACATCACACAAACTAATATCATTATGAATATTCTCTTTTTCTTACTCATTATCCTATCTCCACGTTACTTGTTTTATCCCCAAGATACCACAAAGTAAAATCTTTCCCTCCTCCTGTGCTTAGGCGTAAACATACAATTTTTTTCGCCCTACGCCCTCAGACGCTTTTCTACCGGATTTTCCCAATGGCCACAAATCATATCAGTGCAATCTCAATTCCCACCACGCCGTATAACTCCTGCTCCTCCTTGGAATAATACTTTTCCATATCACCAGGCAATGCTCTATCCACGTTTTCCTCCGTGTAGCCGCATTGTAAAAGTGGCAGGTACTCGTAAAGTTCATCAAAGGATTTAAAAACATGCAACGCCTTTACTTCCGTGACAAGAACATCCGTCTCGTCCTTTGTATTTACAAAACGAATTACATCCCTCACGGAAATCAATTGTCTTTTTTCGTCATACAGACGCAATTCTATGGTCTTCTGCCCACTCTTAATCCTTGAAAATGGATTGGGTTTTAATTTCATAACATGTTCCATAACAGTCCCCTTCTACACATTCGGATTCACAAAATGTCCGCTCTTTCCACCCAACTTCTCCACCAGGCGAATCTGAGACATTTCCATGCTCTTATCAATTGCCTTACACATGTCATAAATCGTTAAAAGTGCCACACTGACTCCGGTAAGCGCCTCCATCTCCACGCCGGTCTTACCGGAAAGCTTGGCGGTACAGATACACTTCACACTTAAATTTGCCTCATCCGGCTCAAAATCAATGGAAACCTTAGTAAGCATCAATGGGTGACACATGGGAATCAGATCAGAAGTCTTCTTGGCAGCCATAATACCGGCAATGCGGGCAGTTCCCAGCACGTCACCCTTTGCTGCCGTTTGGTTCTTGATGGCATCAAAAACCTCTGCATTCACGCGAATGCTCCCTTCCGCCACTGCAATACGCTCGGTAACAACCTTGTCCGTTACATCCACCATAATAGCATTTCCGTTTTGATCAAAATGTGTAAATTCACCCATGATAACTCTCCTCTACTTACCAAATCCACAGTTTGGAAAATGACATACCGCACAATTCATGCACAAGCCACCTTCACCATAAATGCTCAAATCCTCTGCCTCCAACACATCCCCTGCCAGCACTCTGGGAAGCACCAGATCAAAAATAGTCCGTTTTGCATACATCACACATCCGGGAAGTCCCAAAATAGGAATCTGTCTGTCCTCATACTCATAATAAGCCAGCAAAAACATTGCTCCCGGAAGTACCGGTGCACCGTAGGAAATCACTCTTGCACCTGTCGCCTTGATAGCCCCCGGAGTCTTGTCATCCGGGTCCACACTCATACCTCCGGTACAAAGCACCATATCTACACCTTCCGCGATAAAATCCTTTACAGCTGCCACGATATCTTCACGATTATCATCCACTATTTTCTGTCCCACAACTTCCGTATCATACTCAGACAGTTTTCCGCGAATAGCAGGTCCAAAAGCATCCTCAATACGCCCCTTAAACACTTCACTTCCCGTGGTTACAATACCTACTTTTTTATGAGAAAATGGAAGAATCTGAAGCAAAGGTGCTTCACCTGTTGCCTCTTTGGCTTTTTCCATCTTCTCCTCCTCGATAACCAAAGGAATAATTCTGGTAGCAGCGATTTTCGTGCCCTTCTTCACCGGGAAATTTCCATGAATAGTAGCAATCATCATCTCGCCTAAACCATTCACCTGATTCAAACAAGCAGTATCAATTTTTAATAATCCATCCACCTCAGCGATAATCTCTATTTTCCCCTCCTTGGGCTCTGTGGCAGACATATGCTCGCCCATGCAAATATCACGAAGCACTGCCGCAGCCTCATCTTCATGTAGGATACCTTCCTTTTTCTCCCACACATACAGATGCTCCTTGCCCACGGATAAAAGCACTGGGATATCCTCCTCAGTTACCACATGCCCCTTTCGAAATACGGCATCCTTCACCACACCGGGAATAATCTGTGTAATATCATGGCAGAGCACATGGCCTACCGCATCCTTTGTTTCGATTAATTTCATAGTATTCATCCTTTTTAACAGCCCGAAGCGCATCCAACTGTTCTACTCCAGACCAAAATATTTTTTTACGCATAAAAAAATCCCCTGAACATCATCCATGCCAAATACCGGGCACTTCACATCTTCCTGGGATACTACATCGGTTGCTATGCATATCAAAGTCTTTTCGTCACAGACAGACGCAGAAGATTTCTCCTTTCGCACCACCTCTATCTTGGGATAAGCCGATTTTTTCAGCCCCTCCAAAATATACACGTCTGCCTTGCCACATCGGGTCATGAGCTCCCGCTCATCTACCTGCCCCTTACCATTCAGGGAATACTGCGTACCCGAAAAAATCCCGGTACACACTGCCCCCGCCTCAGCAAATCTGGCTGTGTCCGTGCCTTCATAATCCATGACATATTCGTGACCATCATGCTTGATAACCGCAACCGAATAAGCCTCACCGATAAACTCATTGATAAGTTTCACAATCAGGCCTGTTTTACCACTGTCTTTAATTCCACTGACACAAAATACAATGGGAAGTACCAGACGAGCATACTCCTCCCTTGTATTGATATTTCTCACAACCTGCTTATCAAAGCAGGATTTCTCCAAACTGATATATTTAGTGCGCACTGCACGAAGCACATTCAAAAGACGATAATGACCGCTCTCAATCTGCTCCTTTATCACATCCAGCATCTTCTTGGAATAAATGGCACACAAGGGATGAATATGATCCTCATCCACCAGACAATAACAGTCATAGTCTGAGGAAATAAATTCCGCCATGTATTCCACCAGTTCCTTTTTGATAAAAGGCATATCCGCCGCACAAATAAATACATACTCTTCATTCGCCGCAGACAAAATCTGATAGATACCCTCCATGGGACCAATATCCGCGTGTTCATCATAAACCACAGGAAGGCCCAAATATTCATAGTCTCCCTTGGCAGCAGCAGAAATAAGCACCTGCGAAAAGCCACCAAGCTCATCGCAGATGCGGTCGATAAACCGCTTGGACTCCCATTCCATGAGAGCCTTATTTTGTCCCATACGGGTGCTCTTGCCGCCGGCAAGAACACCCACACTGATTGCTCTTGTCATCACTTATCCACTCTGTTACTGTAAATATATAACCACTCTAAACATATTGCGTTATTTTGTCAACATCCTACATTCCCTTAATATAGCGGATGCGCACCTCGTCGCCCACATTTACACTTCTTCCGGGCTCCAAATCAATAAAGCAATTACACTCTGTGAGATTGTGAATCACCGAAGAAGCATGTACGCCAGTAGGTAAATACACCTTACCATTCTCTGCCTTTGCCCGGACAAACCGGCGCATACGATTCACTTTCCCATACTCATTCTGCAAAACAGCCGTCTCCGTTTTCACATTAAAGCTTTCGTGGCCCATCATCCGCGCCACTACCGCCCAAAAATAAATCTCAAAATTTACAATGGCTGCATAGGGATTGCCCGACAGGCTCAAAATCAGTTTGCCTTCCTTCACACTAGCCGTGGTCGGTGTCCCGGGCTGAATATTCGCCCTTCGAAATAAAATATCTGCTCCAATTCCGGTAAGCACATCGGGTACGATATCCTTTTTGCCCACAGAAACTGCCCCGGTGGTAATCACCACATCCGCAATATTTAAAGCCTCCCTCAACTTCTCAGACAACACATTTTCTTCATCTGCACACAACTGCCTTGAAACCACCTGCAAGCCTTCCCTGCGGATACCCGCCGCCAGAATATGTGAAATATTATTATATATTTTTCCCTTGGGAAGCGACTCCCCGGCCTCACAAAGCTCCGTTCCGGTACAAATAATTGCCACCTTTATCGGTACATGTACACGTACCGTGTCCAATCCCACACCGGCAAGTAATCCAATATGCACAGGAGTCAGTCTGGTTCCCTGCTGTACAACCACATCACCTTCCCGGATATCCTCTCCAACCTTACAGTAATTCATATAAGGTTTGACGGAAGTGTAAACGGATACCTGTTCTGCACCATAGTCCGTATCTTCCTGTTTTACTACTGCATCATAACCTTCAGGCACATAGGCTCCGGTCATAACACGAACTGCCGTAGCCTCCTTATAGGGCAATTCTTCATAATCGCCTGCCAAAAGCTCTCCCTGCACCTTAAGAACAACCGGACTATCCTTAGATGCGCCCTCCAAATCCTGCGCGCGGACTGCATAGCCATCCATGGCAGATTTCGGAAAGGGCGGCACTGACATACCGGAATGCACCGTCTCCGCCAGCACACAACCCACAGCATCCTCAATAGAAACCTCCTGTATTGGTTGCGTGCCTTCACCGACCTCCCGGTCATTCAGTCCAAGCCCTTCCAAAATCCGCTCCAGACACTCTTCAATTTCCGGCAGTGCCTCCCTAACAGAAGCACTATTTTCCTGTGACATATTCCGTCCTCCGGTTAATCCTCATACTTAAAATAATCAAAATCAGCAGCCTTGCGACAACCACAACCGCCATTGTTGGCATAAATTCCAACCAATGTACCGGTATGACGCTTAGGATCATCAGGCACGCCCTCATCGCACAGATAAATGCAATTTTCCAGCACGCCTACCAATTTCCACTCCTGACCATCAAGACTATAATAAAAGCTTCTGGTCAGCTTTTCAACTACCACTTTCAGGTAAATGGGCTGCTCAGGGATATTTTCTACCTCTGCCATCAGCTCCTCGCCATGATTGCGGTTAATCACCAGCTGAAGCTTGCGGCCACCCTCGTAACATACTGCACATCTTGCGTAGGTAGCCGTGCTATAATAACAGGTAAGTCCTGCCTGCTCACCGTCTCTGTCCGGATAATACTCCACCTTGGTCTCTGCCACATAGGAAAGCTCCTGCTCTCTGCGCAGCAAAGTATTTTTAGAACGAATCTCATTTAACTGACCATCTCTGGTCCAAATACGAAAATGTCCGGGTCGCTCTGTCAAGGACCAGGAACCATTGTCCGGATTACGAACAAACTCCCACTCCAGATTCAACTTTTCATCATCAAAATTATCAAACAGATTTCTCTCATATACCACCTCAGGCAAATTAGGCGCAATCTGAGTCAGACTGGGTCCCTTGCCTTCATTGATAGTAAACCATCCGTCCTCTGTCCACTGAACAGGGTCCAATGCAGATTCTCTGCCAACAGTGGTATAATTGCCCTCATTGGGTCTGCCACAGAGATAATAGCACCACCAGTCACCGTTCTGATCCTGCACAAGCTTGCCATGTCCTGCACGCTGAATGGGTGCCTTGGGGTCCAACTGACGCATTACAGGGTTGTAAGGAGAACACTCATACTCTCCATACAGTGAAGTGCTTCTTCCCACATTAATACCGTGACCGTAACCGGTACCACCCTCTGCCACGATTGCATAATAATAACCATCCTTCTTCATCATGTGGGGGCCCTCAGAACAACGCTCTCCGGTGCCTTCCCAAGCCACCTTTACAGGCCCTGCCACTGCCAGACCATCCGGCGTTAAGGGTACTGTCTGTGCTGCCTTGGCAATAATCATATATTTGCTGCCGTCATCATCCACAAAAAGGGATGGATCAATATCATCCACTTCCAGACAAACCGGCTTACTGTAAGGTCCCTCCGGCTTATCAGACACCATCACCAGCTGGCGACGCATCACATTATTATCACGCTTACCGTCCGCATTCAAACGAAGTGTTGCATAAATATAAAACTTTCCGTCCACATATTCAATGTCAGGAGCCCAGATACCATGAGAATCCCTGATGTCACTCAAATCAAGCCACTCCGGATTACAAATAGCATGACCAATAATATGCCAATGCACCATATCCTTGGAATGAGAAATAGGAATCGCCGGAAAATACTGAAAACTGGAGTTGACCATGTAATAGTCCTCTCCCACTCTGATAACGGAAGGATCCGGGAAAAATCCTCTCTGTACCGGGTTTGAATAAGTTCTCTGTTCACTCATGATTGACCTCCATTCCAGTTTGAAACATTCGTTTTCAAACTACTCTTATTGTTATTTTATAATAACTATTCAGAGCCCCCATTCACAAAATCGCCTCTTCGAGGCTTTCCTTTTGCTCATGTGTGCTTCTCGCCATATGAATTTATGAAAATAGCCCTTTGTAAGCAAGCTTACTCGGTCTGTTTTCATAAATTCACATGGCTCTGAATAGTTACAATTTATATATGAACCAGTACATACCCCTCCTGTTGTGTAACAGACCCTTCTGCGGGCCACTCCGGCATGGTTGTACCGATTTCATTCGCTTCTTTTATCACTTCTTCATCTGTGACCAGAAGAAAGGAATGTCCATGCATTTTCAAGAAATTATGCATCTCCCTGTTGGTGCCGTCAAAGGCATCAAATCCCCACTGGATCATCGGGAAGCTTGCTTCTCCTACAAAACTGTATCCTTGAGGAGCAAAATATTTTTCTTTCAAATGAGGGTCTATTTTGTCTGTAATGGTAGCAATCATCTGATACTCCTTGGAACCATAGGGCACATAATAATCCTTGCGCAGCTCATAAGGAGTTTCATAATGACCGGTAAATACCAAAGGTACACCTGCACCGTACTCACGTTCCACCTCATGAGCTATCTCCAGCAAAAACTCCTTGGTCGTCTCATACTTTCTGTAATCCGTATAAAAACTACGATTCAAGCTTTCCGCCTGATTCCACACCACCACAAGAGCAATTAACCCTGCGCATACACTTGCAACTTTGCGCTTATTGCCAATTCTGCTAAGATTCATGCACAACAGCCACAGACCCACTGCCGCAAAAAAGGGCAAATACTGACAGGAGCGGTAATAAGACACTCGCATCTCCGCCAAAGTCAACAAAAAGGGCGCAATCAACATTCCCACAAAAAGCACGAGATACCAGATATTCTTCTTGCGCACCATAAGAATCACACTCGCCACACCAAAGATTACACAGGCAAGTTCATAAACCGTAACCGGCAGATATACAATGGCATTAAGATGATATACCACCCAGAAACGCTTCACCAGCATAATCAGGTTGTCCAGACCACCTTCCACAAAAAGCACCATCATCTCGCCTAAACCGCGCTGCTCCTGCTTCAGACCATCCATTACTCCTTCCAGTCCAAAGACTTGTGTCGTAAAGGCAATCATAACACTTCGAAGCAATACACAGCCCAGACATAGCACCGCACCCACCGCCAGGAAACCGGCAATATTTTTCAGGCGAAGACGAGCTGCATCCTCCATGCCCCAGAGGAATACAATCACAATGATTCCCAGAATATAGAGGATCAAAAAGGACTCATAACATCCTACTGCCGCCCATACAAACAACAGACTCTTTCCAAATGCCAACCATCTTGCCTTGCCTTTGCCCTCCATGGCTTCATGGAAAAACAGGAGCGCTAACGCCGACAACACATATCCAAGCCCCACTCCATCATGCCAATAATACACAAACACTTCGCTGATAATGGGATTGGATACAAAGGCACAGGCAAATATCGTAGAAGCCAAAACACCGGACTTCTCACCCACCAGACGCCTTAGCACTACATTCAGTATAGTCGCTGCCAGCATCAAAAACAATACCCCAACAAGTTCTGTCATAAAAGGCGCAAAATCTGACACATGGAACAATTTATTCAGCCAATAAACCGTCCATCTGCCCATGGTGACCTCCAACCCATCCTCCAGATAAAGGGCCACCGCCGTATCATCAATACCAATACTGGGCTGCACGATGGAAAATCCATAACCGCAAACTGCCGTAAGGGACAGCAAAATCCAATAAACCTTTTTATCCAAAAACCACTTTAAATCTTTCCAAAGTCTTGTCATATAGTCTCCTGACATCCTTTCAAATCCATTTTGGCATATATAGAGTCATTTTATCACAAATATGCTTATTCAGCAAGAACGGGCATGGGATTTGCCATTGCTGCTCCCATGCCCGCTTTTGGGTCTAATATGCATAACTGCCATTATAATCAATACAATCTTCGCTCCAATAATACTCATGCATTATTTTTTGTTCACTATCATTTACGAGAACCCAATAACCTACGTCGCTAACACTGCAATAAACTTCCATATCATCCTTTTTCGCCAGAAAATATTCTTTTCCGCTCAAATCGGCCTCACCTTCCGGCTGATTAGACACGTCCATAATTGTCAAAGTATATCTTGTTAGCATATCCATATTCTCATCGCAAACCAAAACGGTATCTCCAACCTTTTTGCCCATCAGCTCCTGAAATAAACCACGCGTCAATTCCACTGACAATTCATTACCTTCCATACTAATGGCAGGTTGCTTAGACCAGACAGGCAGTTCCACGGACTCATACACATCGGTCCGTTGTTCTCCACCCGCCAAAAAACTGCTCCATCTGCAGGACACTTTGATATTATCACCATATTCCACACACTTCTCAATTCCCAGTATGGTATATTCACAAATCATATAACCATCTGTAGTTTCGTACTCAATGCTAAACGTATCCCCTACCCCTTTTCCAAGGACTTGTGCAACATTCTCTTCCGCCTTCTGCCAATCACACCCCATCTCAAATGCATTAAACCGATAATCTGATACAGAAACCGTTAATTCTGCCTCCTCTTTGTTTTCTACTCCACCGTGATACTCATCACCGGAAATCTTTTTTACGCAAGAGGTTTGAATACGATCCCCATAACTGACCACATCTGCCGGCTTATCCATAATCTCAAGAATGGTATATTCATAGGCATATCTTCCGTCTCCGCCCTCATACCACAAAGTAAAGGTGTCTCCCACATGCTTACCGATTGCTTTCTCCACATTCTTGGCAATCACTTCCTCTGTGGGCGCATATTCCGGCTGAAACTCCTTTGAAGTCTCTGCCACCACAATTTCAGACTCCCCCAGATCCTCAACTACACCCTTTTGCTCACTCACCATTAGCGACACCTGAATCATGTCACCATACTGAATTGCCGGTGAATCGTCATTCTCTGTCAAAACTTCTTCCTGCACAGATTCCAAAGCCTCACTTGCACTGCTTTCCTGCTCAGTGCTTTGACTTATTGACTCTTCCGGCATACTTTCATCCACAGGCTCTTTCAAACCACACCCGGCAAACATGCAAAACATTGCTACTGCCATAAACAAACTTACCCTTTTTTGACTCATTCTTCCCATACAAACGCTTCCTCATTTCCGCCAAAATCAATTGCTATTGTGGTAATACAGGTATCATCATACTTGCTACCTTCATATACTTCTGCTATTTCAAACCGAAAACATGCTTCTCGTCCGTTTTGCACCGTCAGCTGCAGAGGTGTTAGGTCAATATACTGGGGATTTATAGTGTCCTGAAGGGCAATGGTACCCATATAGACATCCCCATAATACATCTTCAGGCTCTTTACCCTGTTATTCTCCTGCCACTTTTTTGGTGTTTCTGCATAGCCGTTTTCAATACATATCTGCTGGAATGTAAGCACATCCTTTCCCGGTCCCATATACAATTCCCGGATTTCCACATATTCACCAATACCATCACCCTCTGCTCCCTCTGCCCAGGTGCAGAAAGATGCCGGAACGGTAAGATTGGTCGGCGAATAACCATTTTCTCCCTGAGGCGGCAATGTAGAAGACGCATCAGCATTGACATAAAACATTCTGTAACCATGCCAATCCTCCTGATTATTTTGAATGGAACCCTCTTGTGTGGTCTCAAGCTCATAATTCCAGTCTTCCGGTAACTGATAGGACATTCCTGCCTCTTCATTTATTCCGAGAATGGTATAAAAATACTTATACTCTGTACCACCGAACTCCTCTACCAGCAAAACCGTTTCTCCCACGCATTTTCCCAAGAACTCCGGTCTCGACTCATCAACTGTTAATTCCACCTCTCTTCCATTTTCTTCAATGGTGTAGGTTTCTTCGGTCTCCTCCACAGGTCTGCTCCATATTTCCAAACACGCCTGAACATCGTCCCCATATGCTACAATGTCCGAAGTATTTTCTCCATCAGAGACAGTCTCTTCCGTGTCCGACATCGTTTTTTCCTGCGAAGCAACCTGCTCTTCTGCGGCTTCAGTCGTTTCTTCCATCAGGGAAACTCCCGCAACTCCAACCACTAAACCGGCTGCCACAAACATCACCAAAACGCTTTTCTTACCACCGTTTGCAATATTCTCGATACGCTCCCTCAGCAAAAATTTATTGGACTTCATATTGGTGGACAACAAAACTCCGTTGGCAAATCCCATCCTTTTCTCTATGGTGTTCAGCAGACAACCACCATAAGCCTTTTTCTCCTTTGCCTGAATGGACTGCATTACTTCCTCGTCACAGGCAAGCTCGCAATCATAGCCGGAATATCGAAAAGCCAACCAAATAATCGGATTATAAAAATAGAGAATCAAAATCACATATCTCACTACCACCCAAAGAGCATCTCCATGCTTAAAATGCCCCTCCTCATGCAAAACAGCATAGCGAAACTCATCATCCTCCAAACCTTCCGGAACATATATGCATCTTCCCATCAAAAAAGGTGAAAAAATGCCCTGCAAACGATATACCGCCAGCTTCCCGGCTGACTGACACCAATATTCCCGCTGTTTTCTGCAATGTACCACAAACCGTATATTTACCCATAAAACAACTGCCGCAAGCAGTGCAACAATACTCCAATAAAACACACCCAGTATCGTTACCACACTTACCTTATGTACATCCGATTTTTCCTGCATACGCAAATCGGTATCAGCAACCTGCATTCCATTGGTTTCTGATATGTCGGTTTCTGATTGTTCGGTTGCCGGCACATCTGCAATTTCCGCTGCACTTACCGTTTCCTGCACATTTGTATTTTCTATGGATTCTTCGGTTTCAGCAGACCGAGTATCCTCCATCTGTGAAACCACTGCAGCCATAGCCCCTGTAACGGATTCCGGTAGCGTCAGTCTCACAAAAGGACTGACACACATAAAAATCGGAACCGCCAGCCACATTCCGTAAACGAACCGCCTCGACATTTTAGAACCCGCCAATTTCCTGACAAGCATAATTGCCACAGCAATGAAACTGACTCCCAACAGGCACCTGATATAATTATCCGTAAAGCTCCCCATGCTTCCCATCATCTGTTATTCCCCCGCTTTGCTGTTTTCCAGAATCTGATACAGCTCATCAATTTCCTCTTTGGTAATCGCTTCCTCCCGAATCATGGCATTCATCATTAAGCCAAGTCTTCCCTTAAAAGTTTTGTCCAAAAAGTGTTTGGTTTCCTCTATTACCACTTCATTTTGCGGAAGCTTCGCATAATACTGCTTTGCTTTTCCACCTTCCTCATAATAGACTGCATCCTTCTCCTCCAGACGCTTCAAGAGCGTTATTATCGTATGCTTGGTCCAACCGGTAGACTCTGCCAATGTCTTTGTCAACTGTGTAATGGTACAGGGTGACTGCTCCCATAACACATTCATAATCTTCCATTCTGCATCTGATATATTCGCCATTTTCTATACTTCCTTTTCTTCTACTTTCCAAAATCCCCACTCATCAAATTCTGTAATTCTCCGGCTACCGTCCGCCTCGTGCCGAATCGCTTTCCTGATAATGCCGGATTCATATAAATATTCCACCACTTCTCCTGTATCGAAATGAAACTCTGCCTTGCAGATACTTCCATCCGGGTTAAAATACTGATGCTCTACATATTCGGAAGAATGTGTCACTTTTGCCTCTGCCAACATTCCCTCTGAATCATATTGATACTCGTAAATATTATCAAAGTTTCCATTATATTCCCAAATCAATTTGCCCTGTTCATTATATTTCTTTTCATACGCATAGCTGAAATCCCGATAGACTTTATCCTCCCCAATAAAATACTCGTACATCATTTTATTTTCCGCATCATATACAACAGCATAGTATAGGACCCCATCTGTTCCATACAAATATTCAACATCTTCTTCCTCAGCCAGCCAAAATTCCTTTGAGTCTAAAGAAGCCTCCTCCTGTTGCCCATATACATCCAATACCTCCATGGAATAGACCATTCTTACATCCATGTTTTCATCTGCCACATAAATGCTATCACCTGCCTGTTTACCCATCAATTCATGATACAACTCCCTTGTTACAGACTCAGACAGTTCATATCCTTCCAAATTTACTGTGTTTTTTTCACTCCAAACCGGAAGTTCCACAGCCTCATGTTTTATTTCTGTCTCGTCTCCGTCCGCCATAAAGCAACTCTGTCTGCAGGCCACCCGAATTCTGTCTCCATATTCCACTGTCTTGTCAATTCCAAGTATAGTGTATTCGCGACTGGCACTACTCTCCGATGCATCTGTCAGAATTTTGAAGGTATCTCCCACGCCTTTTCCAATCACCTTGGCAACATTCTGCTCCGCATTATGCCTGTCATACCACATTACAAAAGGATCCATATAGCAATCCGATACGGAAACAACCAGCTCTAACTCTCCTACAGACTCGAAATAGGGCTCCGGTATGTCCACCCCTTTACATCGCTCTTTATAAGCAGTCTGAATGCGGTCTCCATAGGCAACTGTATCCGCCGGCTTATCCATAATCTCAAGAATGGTATATTCATAGGCATATCTTCCGTCTCCGCCCTCATACCACAGAGTAAAGGTATCTCCCACATGCTTACCGATTGCTTTCTCTACATTCCTGGCTATCACTTCCTCTGTGGGCGCATATTCCGGCTGAAACTCCTTAGAAGTATCTGCCACCACAATTTCAGACTCTCCCAGTTCCTCAACTATGCCCTTTTGCTCACTCACCGTTAACAACACCTGAATCGTGTCACCATATTGAATTACAGCCAAACTGTCCTTCTCTGTCATTTCCGGTACTTGTGAAGTTTCCTGCACTTCATTTTCTCCGACTTGCGTTTCTTTACTTTGACTTGTTGACATCCGGGAAGATGTCTCCTTGATACTTGCATCTGTATTTTCCCGAGAGGTACAACCGGTAACTGAGCCCAACATAACGATTGTCAAAAACAATAATACCCATTTTGTAATTAAATTTCTCATTTTCCTACCTCTTTTCAAACCTTTTCCTTTCATCAAAATTCTTCCAACTGATAAACCCATTCCGGACCGGCCAGGGAAGGAAACGGAACATATACATTTAAACTTCCGTCCTCTCCTACATACATAGGAATATCCACATCTGTTATATCCCGAGCCGGTTGTATATATTGATTCAATTCCGTCTCCGTCACTTCCGGATAATCTTTAAACGCCTCCCGAACAGATTCCGCTTCTCTTCTATATGCTTCTTCTAAAAATGTATCCTCCGTCCATCCGTTCATGGCCAGCATTTCTACATTCGTCACTTCTTTATCATTTGCAAAATCATAACTATATGCCTCATACCACACGATATCGCAGTCACTGGATTCTGTCACGAGGATTGACACAATATCTCCATATTCAAACACCTCATAAGTAACACTATGACAGAATAAAGAATTCCCGGCTAAAATGTTTTCCACTTCAGCTGTAATGGTACCATATAATTCTTCTACAATTCGTTCATTTAACACCTTTGCGCTATCTGACTCCGCATTAAATTGTGGAATCTGATAGATGTATCCAGGCCTGTAACCATCCTCGTCATATTCTTTAAAATCACCTGATACACTTAATATATCTACAACTCTGCGGGGTTTAGTAGATTTTGACTCTATTTCAACTGATATGTCTGCAACAGTTTCCAAACTTTCGCTTATCCTTTGCCCCGATGCGCCTTCCTCCCTGTTGCCGCAACCTCCCAAACAAAACACCGTCATAATTGCCACAATAAAAAATATTTTCTTCATAGTAAATTTTTCCCTTCCAAATTTCCAACGCTGCTTTGATAAAAACATCGGTAATCATCCGTCTACCAAATAATATCATTTGGGTAATCACTTGTCAACCTTTTTTACTTTAGTGGAAATTCCAGTTCGCTTATTGGTGTCTATAGGTATTTTAATCAGTTAAGGTGCTGTATGCCCTACCAAGGAATGCTTTCGCTCCGTGAAAAAACGTAGCGGCAAATAAGATTGCACAATACGCAATCTAAGTGCCGACGTTTTTCAAGGTCCTTGGATAGGGCATACAGCACCTTAACCGACAAAATATATTTACAGACACCAATAAGCGAACTGGGACTAAAGTAAAAAGAGCAGTACACCATCTACCCATAAACAGTGTACTGCTCTCTAATCTCTTTATAACTTAATACCAAACTTACCTATGATGTCCGGTTTACCAATTACATCATACCGCCCATTCCGCCGCCTGCGGGCATAGCGGGAACATCTTCTTTGATGTTTGCAACAACGCTCTCGGTGGTAAGCAAAGTGCTTGCTACGCTGGTAGCATTCTGCAGCGCGCTTCTGGTTACCTTCGCAGGGTCAAGAATACCTGCAGTTACCATGTCAACATACTCCTCCTTCAGAGCATCGAAACCTACACCAATCTCGGACTCGCGTACCTTGTTGATGATAACACTGCCCTCAAGACCTGCATTTGCAGAAATGTGGAACAAAGGAGCCTCCAATGCCTTAAGCACAATCTTCGCACCGGTCTTCTCGTCACCCTCAAGAGTCTCAGCCAGCTTAGCAACTTCCTTGGAAGCGTGGATATAAGCGGAACCACCACCACAGATGATGCCTTCCTCTACTGCTGCTCTGGTTGCTGCCAAAGCATCCTCCATACGAAGCTTAGCTTCCTTCATCTCGGTCTCGGTAGCAGCACCTACACGGATAACAGCTACACCGCCTGCCAGCTTCGCAAGTCTCTCCTGAAGCTTCTCCTTATCAAATTCAGAGGTAGTCTCCTCAATCTGCTTCTTAATCTGATTGATACGTGCATCAATTGCAACCTTGTCGCCGTTACCATCAACAATAACGGTATTCTCCTTCTGCACCTTAACAGATTTTGCACGACCCAGCATATCCAAAGTTGCATCCTTAAGCTCGTAACCAAGCTCAGAGCTGATTACCACACCACCGGTAAGAGTTGCGATATCCTCAAGCATTGCTTTTCTTCTCTCACCGTAACCGGGAGCCTTTACTGCAACTACATTGAAGGTACCACGAAGCTTATTTACGATAAGAGTGGTAAGAGCCTCACCCTCAACATCTTCTGCAATAATCAAAAGCTTGTTACCGGACTGAACAATCTGCTCCAAAACAGGAAGAATCTCCTGAATATTAGAAATCTTCTTGTCAGTGATGAGAATCAAGGGATTCTCAAGGTTTGCTTCCATCTTATCCATATCGGTTGCCATATAAGCAGAGATATAACCTCTGTCAAACTGCATACCCTCTACCAAGTCAAGCTCGGTCTGCATAGTCTTGGACTCCTCGATAGTGATAACACCATCGCCGCTCACCTTCTCCATTGCATCTGCAACCAGCTGGCCAACTTCCTCATCACCTGCAGAAATAGCAGCTACTCTTGCAATATGATTCTTGCCGTTTACCTTCTGGCTCATCTTAGCGATGGACTCTACTGCACAATCAGTAGCCTTCTTCATACCTTTTCTGAGGATAATAGGATTTGCACCTGCTGCCAGGTTCTTCATACCCTCATTTACCATAGCCTGTGCCAAAACAGTTGCGGTAGTGGTGCCGTCACCGGCCACATCATTGGTCTTGGTAGCAACTTCTTTCACAAGCTGTGCGCCCATGTTCTCAAAGGAATCCTCAAGCTCGATTTCCTTTGCGATAGTCACACCGTCATTAGTGATAAGGGGTGCGCCAAAGGACTTATCCAAAACTACATTTCTACCCTTAGGTCCAAGGGTTACTCTTACGGTATCTGCCAGCTGATTTACGCCGGCCTCTAATGCTGCACGGGCTTCTGCGCCGTATTTAATCTCTTTTGCCATTGCTTATATGCCTCCTAAAATTATATTTTTATTTATTCGTAGTGCCCACCACACCACTACTCCGTAGTGCCCATTCATAAGCCGTCTGCTTCGCAGCCGCCTTATTTCATGAAGGACTTTCGTCCTATATCCACCCAATTCTATAATCGGCTCTGCAAGCAAGCTTGCTCGCCTCTTAAGAATTGTGCGGATGCACTACTCAATGATAGCCAGGATGTCGCTTTGTCTAACAATGATATACTCTTCCTCGTCCATTTTCACTTCGGTTCCTGCGTACTTGGAGTAGATTACGTTATCGCCAACCTTAACCTCCATCTTCACTTCCTTACCGTCAACCATGCCGCCGGGTCCTACTGCAAGAACCTCTGCCTGCTGGGGCTTCTCCTTGTTCTGACCGGGCAGAACAATACCGGACTTGGTAGTCTCTTCTGCCACCAACTGCTTCAAAACAACTCTGTCACCTAAAGGTACTAATTTCATAACAAATGCCTCCTTATATTTTAGATTAGATAATCTCTTATGTTTGATTTGTTAGCACTCCCTCGTTTCGAGTGCTAATCGCTAAAACATATATTAATTTTATATGCGTCGGTTTGCAAATGCATTCAAAGTCAAAAACATTTCATTTGCTCTTATTTTCTTGCTCTATCTCGTTTTCTCTCTTGTTTTCTCCCTTGGTTTGCAAATAAAAGATTTAATATTTAGTTTATAAAATCCTGCATAAAACCGCTTGCCATTCTTACAATACAATGCTAATATTGAATCAAAGCATATTTTCTTTTTACAAAAAGTTGTATGGACATTCGTCAGCAATTTTTGTAAATCAAGGCAGAACTGCCGTCAGAACTTTATTCTAAAGGAATTCTTGAAAATCCATGCTTTAATTTCACATTTCGCAACGCAAGCAGGGGTTTTAGAAATCCTTGCAGAATAAGGAGGTATCTGTATGGCAAACAAACGCGAAAACCATACTGACTATTTTGGTGAGGCCCAGAATTATTTGGCCAAGCAGGGAATTCTTACTTATGATGAGCTCCCCAATGCCCAGCGCAACTATAAGGACACTGTTTTTCGAATGATTTTCCGCAAAAAGATGGCTTTGTTAAGTCTATATAATGCAGTAAATAAGACGAATTTTACTAATGCAGAAGATTTGGAGATTACAACTTTGGAAAATGCAGTCTATATGGGTATGAAAAATGATATTTCCTGTGTATTTGACTTTGAGCTGAGTCTATTTGAACATCAATCTACTATTAATCCGAATATGCCGCTCCGAAATCTTTTTTATGTAACACAGCAACTACAAAAAATAGTATCAGAGGATAATTTATATAGTACCAAGGCTATAAAAATTCCTACTCCTCGCTTTGTTGTCTTTTATAATGGAGCCACTACTATTCCCGAACGGATGGAATACCGATTGTCGGATCTGTTCCAAAAACCATTGGAACATCCTGAATTGGAATTGAACGTCACAGTATTTAACATTAACCCCGGTATGAATGAAGCCCTTTTGGAAGCCTGCCAACTTTTAAAAGAATATGTGCAATTTACTACAAAAATCCGAGAACATCGTAAAACCATGGATATTAAAACAGCGGTTAATACGGCAGTTGATGTTTGTATCCGTGAAGGAATTCTCGCTGAGTTTTTAACAGAGCAGCGTGCGGAGGTTATTGCTATGAGCATTTTCGAATACAACCAAGAAAAACATATGAAAGTATTAAAGGAAGAAAGCTGGGAGGATGGACATACTGAGGGACGTGCTGAGGGACGTGCTGAGGGACGTGCTGAAACTTTGCTTGAAATCTATCATACGCTTATTAACAAAGGATATTCTCAGGAAGAGGCCTTGGCAATTGTACCTTTATCAAAAGATCAAATAAATAGCAACAGAGACTAAGTGCCTCTGCTGCTACACTTCATAAACTTCTTATTTCATTACCCACAAAACATTCATATGCATTCCTGCCGTAGACCAAATCACACCTTTTTCACTTACCAGGCTATCCAACATGGTTCCAATCTCGGCCTCAGTAACACTACCGGGCATACGCACACATGCAATACTTTCCGTCTGAAGCTGCTGTGCAATCAACTCTGATGCCTGATTAATATCGGTTGCGCACTTACCATTTACATAATAATACTCCTGAGTAGCATCGTTTGCCGCATAAGAATTAAAATTAAGCATTGCCATTCTGTCGGGAACCAAAATTCCATTAACCTGAGCATCTGTAACATTAAACAAAGCATTAATAACAGTATCCAGGTCATTATTGGTAATGTCCAGTATACACCAGTTTCCATCTACCTTCACACGATTCCACTCATGATTACCACCATGCAAGGTGCCAAAGTCACACATTGCCTCCAGGCCTGCACAACGGGCTGTCAAAATAAAAGCCTCTGAATAGCTTTCGCACACACCATAGTTTTTGCAAATAATACCATAGGGTGTATGTGAATCCCAAAACTGTTCTGATAATGCAGATACATCCGCTATCTCCGTCTGGGTAGAATCATGGTCATACGCAGCATTAATGCGAAAATACTCATTGATTGCCAAAACCTTCTCATAATCACTCATACTATCATTGGTTACTGTATCTGCGATATTCTGTGCTGCCGCAAACTCCTGACGGGCTTTTCCCAGACGAACCTGAGGGTCTTCTGCATATTCTACCAAAATCACTTCATAGTCACGATCATAACCGGATCTTACAAAAAAACCACAGGTAGGATTTTGTCTGTAGGTCTCCAACAATAAACTCTGCAAATAATCGATATTTGCCGCATCCGGAAATGCCTCTGCAGGCACCGGAATCACCTCGCACTGAGCAATCAGACACATAGCAATCCATGCCTGCAAATCGTTCGTTGCATAAATCATCTCTCCAAGATTTACATCGCCCATAGACGCAAGAGTCTCACTCACCTGGGCTGCTACCTCATTCAAAAGCTGAATCTTGGGGCTGTTTCCCTGTGCCTGAGGAGCCTCTGGCTGAGCTGACTGGCTGCTCTCGGGTACACTGGGTTCCACTGAAGGCTGGCTGCTCTCGGGTACATCGGGTTCCACTGCGGGCTGGCTGCTCTCAGGTACACCGGGCTCCACGTCTTCAGGAAGTGCTTCAATAAGCTTCAGAATTTCTTCATCAGTTTCGGTGGTTGTCTCCATCGTCACATTAGGAGTCTCCGCACCGCCAACTTTCGCCAGAAGTTCATCCTCTCTCTCCGTCACCACGGAAATATCAGCCATAACATCTGCATATTTCATGCCGGTAAGGTCCATTAAAAAACTGTCAAACAAAGTGTTTGCAACCTTTGCACGAATGGTCATTTTGTATTCATCATTGGGATAAGTATATGTCTGGGCACCATGATAATCAATTACCATCTGCTGTACAGAACCATCTATCATCTCTACATTCACATAGGCAGGAATATCTTCTACCGAAGAAATATTTACAGATACACGCTCTGAACTGACTTTATAGGGAAGTCTGTGAGCAATGTCTCTCACATCTGCAATATTACTGATACCGGACTGTCTGCCGTTTGCATCCACTGCCACAACAACAAAATATCCGTCCTCTTGATTATCATCATACTTAACCGCTCTGTTCATGAAAACAATACCATCATCACTCACTTCCAAACCGGCATTTTCCAAATCATTCTTAATTAATTCCGTATAATTCTCAGACTTCTGCTGGGTTTTAAACGCCTCCACAGAGACAGATGTATTGGTTGTGGTACACTCTAACTTATATCCTGCGCTTCCAAAATGCTCGTAGATACGGTATTCCACAGCACCGGGAACCGCTTTCCAGGAGAGCTCATAACTGTTACTATCATCTACACTTTGTGTAATTGCCGGAGATGTTAAATCATGCTGAATGGTAAAGGGAGTTACAATTGGTCTCTCTAACTTCTCTCCTGTGTTCAAATCCAGATATTGCACCAGATACAATTGATTCAGAGACCCCCATGTACCATCATTCACATTATAGGAACCATTTTCATTCAACGCCAGTGCGCCATCCGGAGCAATGGTAATTTTACCATTTTCATAAGTATTCTTGTTGTAAACCATACCGGAAACATTCTCATAATCGGTATTATCATAAACCTTAAACGCATCATAAGCAATATTTCCCGCCTTATCACTACACTCAAAGGTAAACACATGATTTGCAGGCAGATTATACAATGGCTGATTGTAATCCTCCGGCAATGCAGATGCTGCAAAATTGCTTTGAATAAAGCTGAATACATCCTCTCCTTCGCTTATGGTATTGGATAAGCCCTGCGCGGTATCAGTGGAATGATTTTGTGCACCACCGGTAGCTACCTCTGCATTCCCGGTGCCACATCCGGTCAGGGATGTCATAACCAACATAGTTGCCAACATTATAGAAACAATTTTTTTCTTCATATCATATAACCTCTCATATTCGTTGTTTTGTTTGGATTCGTATTGGCCGTTTTGAATCTTTCACTAATAACACCATGCAAGTTTTTAAAAGGTTGCAAAATTTTTCAAAAAATTTTGCAACCCTTCTTCGAATTATTTCAGAATCCGGTATACCGTATCCACTCCGGCAATCCTTACGAATTCCTCATCCCATATTTGGAATACAATGGTTTTATCATCCTTTAAAACAGCCTTATAGTACATAACATTCGTTTCTGTTGCATTCTCGGCAGAAACCGCTCCCACAAGCTGCTCTGCCAGCTCTGCAATTTGTCCTGCCTCCAACAAATCATCATCTGTAAATCCCTGCTCTGACGAAGCATATAAAGCCTCTGTTTCCTCGCCACTCAAAAATTCCACAAACAATTCATACTTCTCGTCATCACTTTCTACACCTGCACACCAACTTGCCGAAGACGCATAGAATTGTCCATAAGCATCATTATTTCCGCCTTCTGCACCCAAGCTCGGTTGAACAATAATGTCCTTATTACCTTCCACACCACTACTCTCCTGTGCCACCAGGCTTTCCTTCATATCCTGTGCGCCCTGTGCATCACGAAAGATTCCGGTCGAATACACTGCCCCCACCATAAGTGCCACGGCTGCTGCAACAGCTAGTCCTCCAATATAAGGAGTGTATCTCTTTCGAGGTGATGCCGCACTATTCAATTCTTTTGCAAGTTGCCTTTTAAAATCATCGCTTGCAGAAATATCTGCAAATGCCTTCTCATATTCCTTTTTAAAATTCATAGTCGGCCTCCTTTAGCTTATCCTTCAACATTTCCCGTGCCCTATGTAATCTTGACTTCACAGCTGTCTCACTCATTTTCAGAATCCCGGCAATTTCCTTAATGGATAATTCCTCAAAATAGAACAAATGAATCGGTATACGGTATTTTTCCGGAAGTTCCATCACTGCATAATAGACCTCGCTCTTCTCTTCCATACTCTGAGCCATTTCACCAACCTCTGTCAGACTGGCGCGATGCCTTGCCCACGCAGTTTTCACAAAGGTATTTCCGGTATTTACCGCCACCTTTAAAAGCCATGCCTTGCGGTGTTCCTCCTCCCGAAAGACATTGCCTGCCTGAGTATACTTAATATATTTCAAAAAAACATCCTGAGTAATATCTTGTGCATCATAGACATTCTGTGTCCTTGAAAATGCAATTCGATACACCATGTCTGTATATTTTTCAATTAATTCACTTATTGAAAGGTCCTTGTTTTCTATATTCAAAATAAATCCCCTTTGTCTATAACACTATATATCTTTTGAAAAGGTTGCAAAACTAATCAAAAATAAATTTATACATCCGTTTCCTGCACATACTTAATTTTGCCGGCATAAAGCAATCCTCCGGCAATTCCCAACAATATGCCCAGAATCGTTAACAGATAGAACACCAACACTTTCTCTTTGCACAGTACATCTGTTTTCAAATAGTATTCGCCAAAATATCCCTCAAACACTTCATCGGTGATTTCGTCCGGGGAACAACCGGTTAACGAAACTAAAAACTCCCGCAAAACCGCTTTAGCCTCTTCATCATATAGAGTGGCATAGCCCTCCAGTCTCCCTTCCTCTACATCATGGATTTTATCATAATACATATTTTCATTATTCTGATAATAATCATATTTTTTCGCCTCGTTTTCATGGATAAAAACCACTGCCTCATATCCATATTGGTCAACAACATATCGAAACGGAACATCCCGATTTTCTGTTAATGTCGGTGACAGAAATACCATATATGCATAACACCTCTGTCCTGCACGTTCTGCTCTGCGAATATCCTTCGGTCCGTGAATAAAGTCTTCGCCATGATAAACATTCCATGCAATACTGCCTAATGCACAGACAACACCAATGATCAACAAAATCAATCCAATCTGTTTGCTCTTTCTGACCGTATTCTCACGATTCAGTCTCTCCTGTTCTTCGCGGTACAACTCAAGCCAGGTTTTTTCCTGTTCAAAATTGGTGTTTGAATCCATTGTCTGTTTCCTCCCCCATCTCAGCTCATGCAATTAGCTAAAAAGGAAGCTACCGGGATTCGATAGCTTCCTTCTAAATCAGTCCGTTTTCATTTAAAAATTAGCACTTAATCTCCAGATAACCAAGCAACTTAGTCATATCGTACTCTTCCATTACGCCCAAATTGGAGTCATAGAACTTACCATCATAATGAACCAGATAGTGGCAGAAACGTCCCATCTTCTCCATCAAAATACAACACTTAGGAAGAACTGCATCGCGTCCCTCGGTGTAGTTGATGATATCGGTATGATCGATGCCATAGTAGTTCAGAGCGGAGATAACACGGCCCATGGTAGCCTGCCACTCTCTGCAATCCATAACAGTGATAACCTCAGCAATGGTAACACCTGCAAGCATTGCTACACATGCCTGACCGCACAGACCGTCCTCAGGCTGGATGATAACTTCCATGCTGTCAATCTTACGGATAGGATTCTCAAAGCTGTAAGGGCTGTTCTGATCCATACGAATCAGGGAACCGTTTACATGAAGAAGAATCTTATGGGTAACACCAAGCTCTACCTTAACGGCATTATCATCGGGAATATGAATCTCGTAATTACCCTTCTCACGAGGAAGCAACTCACAATCGATAATCTCGTTGTCCAGAACCACGTCTGCCTGAATTACCTCTCTCTGCTTACAAACTTCCCAAATATTAAAAGGAATGGGAATCATATAACCCTTATCTTTTTTCTCAATTTTAGACTCAAAAAAGTATCTCATTTTTCCTCCCTTTCCGTTCGGCGAACGAATACCAAACCAAACGATTTACATTATTGATATAATTGTACCAAATATTTGTCTACTTGCAAAGCTTTTCTTAGAAGTTTTTCGTTTTTTATTAAGTACAATTTGTGTTTTGTTCACAGATAAACAGGATATTGTTCGAAATGTCTTTTCATTGACTAAAATCTCCATTTAGCATACAATAAATCTGCTTTATAATATTTTTGAAAGGATGACAGCCATGGCATTTGACGGCGTAACCATTGCAAACGTAGTATCTGAATTAAAACAGGAGCTCATGGGCGGCAGGGTCTATAAAATTGCCCAGCCCGAGGACGATGAGCTGCTTCTTACTATAAAAACAAACGACGGACAGCGAAGACTTTTTATCTCAGCAGGCGCTTCTCTGCCCTTAATCTATCTGACAGAAAATAATAAACCCAGCCCGGCAACAGCGCCCAATTTCTGCATGCTTCTTAGAAAACACCTGCAAAACGGACGCATTGTAGACGTATCCCAACCCGGTCTGGAGCGTATTATACGCATTGACGTGGAACACTTAGACGAGATGGGGGATTTGTGCCGTAAGACCCTGATTGTAGAAATCATGGGTAAACACAGTAATATTATTTTCTGCGACAGTGAAGACCGCATTATCGACAGTATCAAGCGTGTGTCCGCTGCTGTTTCCAGCGTCAGAGAGGTTTTGCCCGGCAAGTCCTATTTCGTGGCAGAGACTCAGGACAAGCTGGATGCCCTGACTACTGATTACGATACCTTTTATCAGACTGTATCTGCCAAACCCCAGCCTCTTTTCAAGGCAGTATACGGAAGCTTCACAGGCATCTCTCCCATTTTGGCACAAGAGCTCTGCTACCGTGCCGGACTGGATGGTGAAACTGCTACCGCGGCCTTTGGCGAAGCAGATTATTATAAGTTATATCTGGAATTCGAGAAACTGATTGAAACTATCACGGAGGAACACTTTGCGCCCTGTATTGCTTATGATGGCAAAAAGCCTGTGGAATTCGCAGCCATTCCCCTGACACTCTATGAAAATGGTCAAAATCTGATATCCTGTGAATCCATGTCCTCGCTTCTGGAAACCTACTACGCAGAGAAAAATGCCCTGACCCGTATTCATCAGAAGTCTGCTGATTTACGCCGCATTGTCCAGACTGCTTTAGAGCGAAATGTGAAAAAATATGATTTGCAGATTCGCCAGATGCAGGACACTGAAAAACGTGAAAAGTACCGCATCTATGGCGAACTTCTGAATACCTATGGCTATAGTGCCAAGCCCGGAGACAAGTCCATCGAGGTTATTAATTACTATACCAACGAGCCCATGACCATCCCCTTGGACGAGACTCTCTCCGCCACAGACAATGCCAAGAAATACTTTGAAAAATACAACAAAATGAAGCGTACCTACGAGGCGCTCACAGAATTGACTCAGGAAGTAAAGACGGAAATCGACCACTTAGAATCCGTCAGTGCCGCTCTCGATATTGCGGTGCAAGAAGACGACCTGGTGGAAATCAAAGAAGAATTGATTGAGAGCGGCTACATCCGCCGCAGAGATTTTAACCAGAAAGGTAAGAAGGGGAACGTAAATAAAAAGCCCAAGATTACCAGCAACCCCTTCCACTACATCAGTAGCGACGGTTTCCATATCTATGTGGGCAAAAACAACTTCCAAAATGACGAACTGACCTTCCAGTTCGCAACCGGCAATGACTGGTGGTTCCATGCCAAGGGCATGCCTGGCTCCCATGTCATCGTCAAATCCGAAGGAGTGGAAGAACTTCCCGACCGCACTTTCGAAGAAGCAGCCCGCCTTGCAGCCTTCTACTCCAAGGGCCGCGGCGCCGACAAGGTAGAAATTGACTATATCCAGAAAAAACATGTAAAGAAGCCAAGCGGCGGCAAGCCCGGATTTGTGGTGTATTATACCAATTATTCCATGATGGCTGCCGGAGATATTGAGGGGATTGAATTAATCGAACAGTAATATAAATTAGGATGTCCACTAAGCATTCAAATCTTAATGGACATCCTCTTTCTTTTTCCTTCTCAATTCTCCTATCCATACACACACAACAATCAAAAACCAGCTTGCTGAAACACCCAGTGAAACAAACCATGTAACAGCTAAAAATATTCCACGTCCCCACTCTGCACCGATTTCCCAAATTGCACAGCACATCTGAAAAACAGTGAATAATAATACCAAGTAAATTCCATCTGATATCACTAAAAACAGATTCCTTTGCTCCTCATTCACTACATATCTCTTTTGTAAAATCCTACCGGAAATAACACTTGTTACAATTGGCAAAATAGGCATAATAAGTATAGGAGACATTGTAAATAAATCCAAAAGAATATTATGTTCTCGCCAATAACGCATATCAATTTCATCCGTCAGCCAAAACAGCCCTAAATTCATAAAACAATTCAAAACCGCTAATACTACAGCAACGATAACTATTATCAGTCTTTTTTTCATATTTATCTCCATGGATGTTATAGTCCTATCGTGTCGTTATAAACTCCACCTTTACAACAATCCCACTTTTTTCGCTACCTTCACCAGCAGATGCCCTTTCGGGAATCCTCGCAGTTCCTCCTCGTCCATACCTCTGAACACAAGTAACATCACAAAATAAACCATCACTGCCACAAGCACTGCCACTACCACAGAAATCACCACCGACTCTGTCAGCAGATACAGTCCGGCATTTACCGCCCAGGCCACGGCTCCCATAAACACTGCTGCCAAAAGAGGTGCACCAAAAGTCTTAAGAACCTCTTGTTTATAATCCACCGCCCTGCGCACAGCCCACTGATTTAATAAAAACATCATGCCCGAATACGCAGTATTGGCGATTGCCAGACTATACAAATCCAAAGTCGTATAACGCATCAGCACATATACCAAACCACTCTGTACCGCCAAAGCAATTGCTGCGTTAATAATAGGGGTGTTAACCTTGCCCAGTCCCTGTAAAATGGAACTGTTTAAGGTTGACAATGCATAAAATACAATGGACAAAGTCAATGCCATCAACAGATATCCCGCATAAGTCAATGTCTCATCCGACTGGGACGGGAACAAAAGGGTTGTCACAGGCTTGGCCAATACCAAAAGTCCCACCGCACAGGGAATCGATATAACCATGGTACTCTTTACTGCCACGCCTATCTTGATTCGTGCCTCCTCATACTTTTGAGCTGCCATCTGTGCTGCCACCGAAGGAATCATTGCGGAAGCCATAGCCGATGCAAAAGCTATGGGAATCTTGGAAATCGTCTGCGCCATACTGGAAAAAATACCATAATTATTGTACGCATCTGTACTGTCTGCCCCCAACACCCCGGGCATCACATCCACATAAAGCTTACTGTTTACCACATCACTCAAATTGTAAACCGCAGTACTGATGATAAAGGGAGTCACCACCAAAGTGATTGTCTTAATAACATCTCTGTAAGACGCAACATTCGTATGCCTATCCCTTGCAATTCTTTTCTGAATGGTGTCTTTATTTAATGCATAAATTCCCCCCATAAAAATCAAGGCTATCAATACTCCTGCTCCGGTACCCAGCGCACTGCCGATAGCGCCTGCTGTAGCACGCTGAACCAAAGCCGCCTCATCCCCAGGCACTTCCAAAGTCCCCATAATACCTTGAATCAAAGCATATGCTGCACCCACACTAACCGCAGCATTTACAATCTGCTCTAAAATCTGGGAAACGGAAGTCTGTGCCATACTGTGATGTGCCTGAAAATATCCTCGTAACACACCCAGAATTCCATAGAGAAAAATAGTCGGTGCAAAAGTCCGAAGAACCGGTATCGCCGCCTCATTGTCCAGAAACAGTCCTGCACCGAAAAACAGCACCAGCGAAGCAATTGTTCCCACCACAAGAACATACCCCAAGGCACACTTGAAAATTCTGTGGGCATTGCGATATTCCTTCACCGCCAGTTTCTGGGCAATGACCTTTGAAATTGCTGAGGGAATACTGTAAGAAGACAACAAAAGTACAATGGTATAAAAATTGTAGGCAACCTGGTAATAACCCATTCCCAAAGTTCCCACAACAGCAGTAAGAGGGCTCCTGTAAAGGAGCCCTATGATTCTGCTTATGATGCCTGCCGCCGCTAAGATTCCGGCCTGCAGGACAAAATTATTATCTTTTGAATTACTTGCTTTATTAGTTCCGTTATTAGACATTTTTAGTACCCAATCAACCAGTCATACATCTCCTGATATTTGCCGGCTGACACACTCCATGAAAAGTCTGCTGCCATAGCGCGGTCTACAATCTTGTTCCACTCGCGCTTCTTGTCATAGTAAATACGCTCCGCATAACGGATAGTATTCAACATCTCATGGGCATTGTAATTCGTAAATGAAAAACCTGTTCCTGTGCTCTCATATTCATTATAAGGAGCAACTGTATCCTTCAGACCACCTGTCTCTCTTACAATAGGCACAGTACCGTAACGCAACGCCATCAGCTGGCTCAAGCCGCAGGGCTCAAACAAGGAAGGCATCAGGAATGCATCACATGCCGCATAAATCTTGTGGGAAAGTGCATCTGAATAATAAATATTGGCAGATACCTTATCACCATATTTCCAGTCAAAGTGACGGAACATATTCTCATAACGCTCCTCACCGGTACCCAGTACAACAAGCTGAATGTCATCCTGACAGAGCTCATCCATCACGTAAGCAATCAAATCTAAGCCTTTCTGGTCAGTGAGACGTGAAACGATACCAATCATCATCTTCTTGTCATCCTGACGAAGACCCAGTTCCTCCTGCAATGCACGCTTGTTCTTTACCTTTTCCTTACGGAAATTCACTGCATTGTAAGGTTTTACAATATGCTTATCCGTCTCGGGATTGAAATCCTCATAGTCGATACCGTTCACAATACCGCGCAAATCACCGCTTCGGGCGCGAAGCAGTCCGTCCAGCCCCTCACCGTAGAAGGTGGTCTTAATCTCCTCTGCATAAGTATCACTAACCGTAGTCACTGCATCAGCAAATACGATACCACCCTTTAACAGATTGGCATCTTTATATGCCTCCAGCTTATCCGGTGTGAAATAATACTGAGGAAGTCCGGTAATGCTCTGTACCGTCTTGGGATCCCACTTACCCTGGAACTTCAAATTATGAATGGTAATAACTGACTTGATTCCACGGAAGAAATCACCCTCATGAAAACGCTCCTTCAAATACACAGGAACCAGTCCGGTCTGCCAGTCATGGCAGTGAATCACGTCCGGTCTAAAATCAATCAAAGGAAGTGCAGACAACAATGCCTTGGAGAAAAATGCATATTTCTCAATCTCCCAAAGAGTGTCATCACCATAAGGCTTGAATCCGCCAAAATAGGTCTCATTGTCAATGAAGTAATAGTGAACACCGTCCACCACTGCCTCCATGATGCCTACATAGACATTCTTCCAGTTAAAGTCCATGTAAAAATGTGTTACATACTGAAGCTTATCCGCCATCTCCTGCTTCATGCAGGTGTACTTGGGGATAATCACCCGAACATCAAAATATTCCTTGTCGATACACTTGGGCAGAGAACCCACAACGTCTGCAAGACCACCGGTCTTGATGAAAGGAACACCTTCTGATGCCGCAAACAAAATTTTCTTCATTATGAAAACCCTCCCATGTATGATAGTTAAATTATACACTATTTTCTCATATCGTGGAAGAGTTTTTTTGAATATATTTAAGTTGGTTTCAGCGCTTTTTTATCTTTTTTCTAGTCTCTGTAAGAAAGTCTGATTCGGTCTGCTATCAAAGCAATAAATTCCGAATTGGTGGGTTTCCCCTTTCCCGTATCTACCGTGTAGCCAAAAAGTGCATCTAAAGTCTCCATACGTCCTCTGCTCCACGCCACCTCAATTGCATGACGAATTGCTCTCTCCACACGGCTGGGGGTAGTCTGAAATCTTTTTGCAATGGTGGGATACAAAATTTTAGTAATGGAGCTGATCATAGATTGATCCTCCACCGACATCATAATGGCTTCCCTTAAATACTGATACCCTTTAATGTGAGCAGGCACGCCAATCTCATGAATCATGTCTGTCACATCCTGCTCCAAATCCCGGACTATCGGTTTCTTAGGGACCTCCGTCATTACTCTTTCTACATTCTCTGACGAGTATGTATTCTTAGTGGATGGTACGGTAATCATAATCTGAAACTCCTTATTTGCAAGCATCAAATCATTCAAAATTTTGTACACCTTTTCATTATCCTTTGCAGTAGTAATGTTCAACTGTTCCATAAAACTACCTCCGGTCCGAAATACTATTTTATTTTCACATTTTTCGTACCCGCCTATTATAAAATAAAATACATTCTGACATCAACCACAATCCATCGCAACTTTCGTCTGCAACCGCCAATAACTACATCATTCCACTCCCACTCTACAGCAAAATATTTCCTTCTACATGAAATCTTTTGCATTGCCCAAAATAAATTTTTGGTGTATCATAAAAATCACGGGTTTTATGTAGAACCAAACCACAGATAAGGAAGGAAAATACCATGACCAAACAGGAAATTTCTGAAATAAAAAAGTTATTTACTATCAAAAATTGTTCCATCACACGCATCTGCGGCTGTTATGTAGATGGCGAAAAAAATAAAAAGACCGAATTAAAACAGGCTTTTCTTGCATTGCCGGAAGAAGAAATGTTCAAATATTTTGAGATTTTCCGCAAATCCCTGTCCGGCTCTTTGGGAAAAAATCTTCTGAATCTGGAGTTCCCTTTGCAGACAGAATCCAATGGCGGTTCCCAACAGTTTATGCTGCGTCTCAGGGACAGCAAATTAAAGGACGATGTACTTTTGGAGGCCTTCTATGATAAAGTCATCGAGACATATGAATATGTTGGCAACTACTTGATTCTACTGATCCATGATGCTTATGATGTGCCCGGCAAGGCAACCGACGGTATGGATATGGATGATGCTTCCGATGAGGTCTATGAATACATCCTCTGCTGCATCTGCCCCGTAGATTTATCCAAGCCCGGCCTCTCCTACAATGCGGAAGAAAACACCTTCCAGAATCGTGTCCGTGACTGGGTAGTGGGAATGCCTGAAACTGGCTTCCTCTTCCCTGCATTCAATGACAGAGGTTCTGACATCCATGCAAGTCTTTACTATTCCAAGGACGCAGAGGAGTTGAAGGACAACTTTATGGACCAGCTTCTGGGCTGTCCCATACCCATGTCCGCCGGTGCCCAGAAAGAGACTTTCCAGGTCATTATCGAAGAAACTTTGGGTGAGACCTGCGAATTGGAGTTGGTAAAAAACATCCATGACAAATTCCAGGAAATGGTGGCAGAACACAAAGAAGACCCCACTCCCCTGATTTTAGACAAAAACGAGGTAAAAACCTTGCTTGCAGACAGTGGCGTTGCCAATGATAAACTGGAAGAGTTTGAAACCTACTTTGATGTAGCAGCCAGCGAACAGACCGAACTTTACGCCAGCAATGTGTTTAATACCCGTTCCTTTGAGGTAAAGATGCCCGATGTCGTTGTCAAAGTGAGCCCTGACAGAACAGACTTAATTGAGACCCGCACAATCGATGGCAGAGAATGTCTGGTAATCCCCTTGGACGGCACTGTGGAAGTAAACGGTATCACCGTTCGCAACGTCCGCAAAGAAGAAGATTTTGAATAAATTACAAAGACCTCCCGTCAGCTTATCTCCTGCTGATGAGAGGTCTCTTTTCTACATATTTTGTTCTTTACATCTGTTGTTTCATCTGGTTCAAGGAATTTTTAATTTTCTCTCTCTTGAACAAGTTATCAATAGATTGAACAATGACACGGGGTTCCATTGTCTTCAAAAGATACCCCTCCGGCTTTAAGCCACTGACACTGTCTACCGTTTCCTTATCATTTTTGCCGGTAAGGAATATAACCGGAATATTGGCAAATTCAACCTCTGAACGAATCATCTCCAAAACCTGCCTGCCATCACACACAGGCATCTCATAATCTAACAATATCAAATCCGGACGGTTCATGGTCAGACATTTGATTGCTGTCACTCCGGAGTTAGCCAAAATCACCTGATACTTATCCTCAAGCCAGCCTTTAACATTACGAAGCATAGCACCGGAATCATCCACCACCAGAATCTTTTTCTTTTCCTCTACCACTTCTTCCTCATGATATGCGCTGATATATTCCGCTACCGTTTTAATAGTAATAGGCATTCTGAAAATTTTCTTAATATATTCTATGGGTATTACAGGTGTCACTTTTCTCAAAACATCATTATCCCCAATAACAAACACAGGAATATTTTTCTCGATTACCTGTTCTTTGATATAAACCAATTCTCCCATTATAGTATCTTCTACATTGATCAATACCATATCAAAGGATTTGTCCATTGTCTGCAAAACTTCCGGATTATTTCTTACAACAGTAAGGGAATGTCCTTCCTTTTCCAATTGTACAGCCAAAGCAGAAGTTATAAAGCTTTTACTTTGCTCAATAAACAAAATATGTGCCATTATACTATCCTCTTTCGTTCTCTAAAACCTTTATCATTTCTTGCGCTGTCTCAATGGCATGATCCATGTCAACATCAGCAACATAGGCCCGAAGTTTCTCCATCCATGTCTCACACACCACCGGAATCCGGCATTCTTCAAGCCGGGCCAGCGCTTCATCTGCACTATCCAAATCAAAAGCTTCCATAGCATCACAGATTCCTTGCAAAAATAATATCAATTCCTCCACCGATGCCTCTCTGCCCTCTTGATTCGCCGCAGCTCCATATGCTTTTAAATATGCTTTATATCTTGCATAATGCTCTAACACCTGCGGTGTTTCTCTCTCAATTGCCACCATATCTTTGGCATTTCCAAGTTGTTCCAGATGTTCAAATTCTCCGGACAACTCTATGGCCCCAATCATTCTTGCGGTATTTTTGAGCCCATGCACCTCTACAGTATAATCCCTTATCAGATTATCTGCAATGCATTGTACTATCTTTTGTGTCTTTATGTCAATCAACTGATAAAAAATTCCCAATAAATTGATTAAAAAATCCGGTCCACCGGAATTTTTAATACCTTCCCGTATATCAATTCCATCTATATCCGACAGTCCCTCTGCTTTATTTAACGCTGCTTTATCCGCCCCTACCTCTTTTGACACAGAAAGTTGCTCTAAAGTCTCATTTTCCGGCAACCACTTCCGAAGCGCCTTATAAAGCACCTCTGCCTGAATGGGTTTTGCCACAAAATCATTCATTCCGACTTCTCTAAATACCTCTGCAATCTCCGGCTCTGTAGCCGCTGACAGAGCAATGACAGGCAGACTCTGATAACGCCCACTCTCCATGACTCTCAACTGCCTGACAGCCTCAACGCCGTCCATGACAGGCATCATGTGGTCCATCAGCACAACATCATAGGTCCCACTTCTTATTTTATCAAGTGCCACCTTACCATTCTCTGCCGTATCAAGCTCCATTTTCAACGGTTCCAGTATACGCATCGCCATTTTGCAATTCATAATATTGTCATCTACAATCAATATTTTTGCCATAGCAACCACCTTCCCTTACCATTATATCATTGCATTATAAAAAAGTCTCTAATTTTTATCAGGGTTTCTAAATTCCCTAACGATTTAAAAGACTATCACTGACGCATAACGCACCAAACCCAACACGTTCATTTGGATAGTCACGCTCTCCCCGAAGAGGTCTTGCTCCAGCCCGCAGATAGGCCTTCACCTTCTCTCCATAGAGAAACGGATCATTGCCCCGGACAATTCCCCACTCCATCAAAAGTGCTGCCGCACCTGCGGCAATGGGTGTGGCAAAGGATGTTCCTGTCACCGGGGCATACCCTCCATACAAATCCGGCGCCAATATTTGCACTCCGGGAGCCACCAAATCCGGCTTCACAAGTCCTGCCGTCACCACGCCAATGGTCCGCTCACGATCCGCATATCCTCTTCCGGAAAAATCCGCATATGCACTGTAAATCTCATCATATGCTCCCACCGTAATCACCTTAGCCGCTGTGGAAGGTATGGTCAGGGTCACCTCCGGTGTCGGTGTCAAAAAAGCCGTTCCCACACTTCGTGTCGCACTATCCGATAAATACAAATAAAACTGTCCTGTCACCGCTTTCACAGGCTCCAATACAATGGTCCATATACCACTACCCACATAACCGTTTCCCATAGGCAAAAACTCAAGATACAACTCTTTCGCTACCGCATAGGGCGCCGGTTCCCCTTGAAATGCCAAAATGTAAGTCTGCTCCAAGGTTACTGTAAACTTCCCACCATTTACAGGCGCCGTCAATTCTGCCCGCTGCCCGCCGGGAGCAATCAAATACACTCTGTACTCATCACTGTAATTTTGCCATAGTTGAACCCGAAGATTTCTTTCATACTCTGCCACCGCCAGCTCCACCTGAACAGTTTGCAGTCTTCCTCCGCCCCCTAAGACACTGCCGGCCACATGCCCTGCAGCCGCCCCTTCGTTCCCACTGCCCACACAGATAACCGTGCGCCCGATTTCTGATGCATTATCCAGAAAGCGTTCCAAAAGTGAGCTTCCGTCGTGAGCTCCGTAACAGTTTCCAAAGCTTAGATTAATCACCAGAGGCATCTGCAACTCCTCCGCCTTCTGAAGGCCCCATGTCACAGCTCTCATAAGTTCTGTCGTTCTGGGAAATCCCTGTTCCTTGGCATTGCCCAACTTCACAATCAAAAGCTCCGCTTCCGGTGCTGCCCCCAGATAATCCGTAGATGCATTAGCTCCTGCTGCAATACCTGCCACAGCAGTACCATGTCCACTCACATCAACACTGGGTATTCGTGCAAACTGCTCCCGGGAATCACTACTTTCCAGCGCAGCATCGATTGCCGCCGCATCAAATTCCACACCGATGTTAAATCTGTCAGGTGATATTCTCCCCTCATCCGGCACCAAAGTTTGATCCCAAAGATAACGAATTCGGGTCCGTCCCTGTCTGTCCCGAAAATCCCCTCTTTTCCAGTCAATTCCACTGTCTGCCACTAAAACAAGCACTCCTGTGCCCGTCAGATAGGGCTGGCCGGATATCACCGGTACAAAGCATTCATTCTCCTGAACCCTTACCACCTGCGAATAAAAAAAACGCTTCGGCATCTCCACATATTCTATCTGCTCCAAATCCGAAACTTCATCTACCAGACTCTCCGGAACGGTCAAAATGGCATATCCTGCAATCAATATCTCCACAACAATCTCTGCCGAAACAGTTGCCACCGCATTAATCAAATCCCCATGAAACTTTACAATCAGCTCCCACCTGCCATCCTCATATCCCACATTCAGATCCCCGGTTCTGATACGCTGTTCCTCATCCGTCTCCAGTGCCAGATTCAACATATTTTCTCTTTTTTGATTCATAAAAAATCCCCACCAATAGCTGTCATAGTAATCTATGCAACCATTGATGAGGACACCATTATTCTGCCATAAATAATTCAAATACTTTTACTGCATATGCCAAATCTTTGCTGCCTGCAGTCTCCACAGCGGAATGCATCGCCAACTGTGGTAGTCCGATATCCACAGAAGCCACCGACACATGCGCAGTTGAAATATTACCAAGAGTCGAACCACCCAATATATCCGAACGATTCGTGTAAGTCTGCCAAGGCACTCCGGCCTGTTTGCAATACGCCTTCATCTTCGCCCCTGACACCGCATCCGTAGTATACTTCTGGCTTCCATGATATTTAATCACAATTCCACCATTCAAATAAGGTCTGTTGGTGGGGTCCGCCTTCTCCGGATGATTGGGATGCACTGCGTGAGCATTGTCTGCCGAAATCAAAAAGCTGCCTGCAACCAAACGCTTTTGAAGATGGCATCTGTCACCATCCACACATTCCTGTGGCATACAATCACAGATTCTCTCCACCACATCTTCCAAAAAGGTGGAATCTGCCCCCTGTCTGGTGTTGCTTCCCACCTCTTCATTATCAAACACAGCGCACAGGGAAACATACTCTTTCGGTGCAACTGCTGTAAATGCCTTTGCAGATGCATATACGCACTGCAAGTCATCCAGCTTGGGGGATAAAATAAATTCTCCATTACTGCCAACCATTCTTCCCCCGTCTCTTACATACAGGAACAAATCCTGCCCCAAAATATCCTCCGAGGCAACACCTGCCGCCCGGGCAACCTCATCCGCAAATTGACTGCCGGCTGTTTCGTTACAACCTGCCAAAAGAGGGAGCATATCCACCTGGGGATTGTACTCCACCCCTTTGTTGATATCACGGTTCATATGAATCGCCAGATTAGGAATTACGCAAAGATCCTTATCAATATTTACAAGCCTCGTCTCTATGCCATAAGCATTTGGGCTCTGCGCAGTGTCCTCATTCAGCACTGCCACTCGTCCCGCCACAGACAGCGGTCTGTCCATCCACGTAGACAGAATCATGCCGCCATACTTTTCCGTATTCAAAACCACATATTGCTTTTCAGACTCTTTTTCCGCTTTTTCCTTAATTTTAAACGTAGGTGAGTCGCTGTGGGATGCCACCATGTGAAATCCCTTCACTACCGCCTGTGGAATTTGAAATGCTATCACGGATGACTCATTGCGTGTCACATAATATTTTCCGCCGGCCTGCAGTTCCCAACTCTCCTGCTCCTTAAGCTCACAAAAGCCTGCATTACGAAACTTTTCTGCTAAATTTGCAACTACATGAAAGCAGCTTGGACTCTGTTCTATAAATTTTAAGAGTTCTCTGCACAAATCCTTATCTGTCATATCACAATCCTTCTTGAATCTATTACTGTCTGTGGATAATTCCCTTCGCCAAAGTCTCCACCTTCTCTTTTTCTACAAACAAACCACCAATTGTAAGACCAAACTCTATTGCAGTTCCCATACCACGTGAAGTAACTACATTACCATCCACAGAAACTGCATCCGCAGTAACCTCTGCACCTTCCAAATGACTCTCAAAACCGGGATAGCAGCAAGCCTTTCTGCCCTTTAAGATACCTCTGTGTCCGAAAATACTGGGCGCAGCACAAATTGCACCGATATATTTCCCATTCTCATAAAAAGCATCTATCTGCTCCATCAGTGGTGCACATGCCTCCAGATTACGGGTGCCGGGCATTCCGCCGGGCAATACCAGCATATCATAGTCTGCACAATCTATCTCTCCAAATACCTTATCCATTCCTACAGAAATTCCATGAGCACCTGTAACAGCTCTCTCTTCTGTAATGGACACCATATCGATTTCCAACTTTAATCTGCGGCATACGTCCACTACCGCCAACGCCTCAATTTCTTCATATCCTTCCGCGAAAAAAATGGCAATTTTACTCATTTTATCATCCTCCTGTCACACACTCTGTTGTCGACTTGATCAACAAACGGATTTGACATATAGTATACAACATTTGCACTTCTGATTTCAACCATTGAAACAATTTATACCACAAATCACAACAGAAGTATTTGTTTTTTCTGTAAATCATGTTATAATAATTATATTATACAGCAGAGGTATTGACTATGGAAATTGAACGCAAATTTACTCTAAAAACTGTTCCTGCCGACTTGGAGGAATATCCCTTTTTACATATTGAACAAGCTTACTTAAATACAGAGCCTGTAGTGCGTGTGCGCAAAGAAAATGATCAGTATTATCTCACATACAAAGGCAGCGGTATGTTGGCTCGCAGCGAAACCAATCTCCCTCTTACCCAAGAGGCTTATTTGCATCTGCGCGAAAAGGCGGATGGCAATATTATTTCCAAAAAGCGCTATCTGATTCCCTTGAAGAATCCACAGTTTAAAGAGGGTTACCCTGCGCCGCCAAGTGATTATTGTCTGACCATCGAACTGGATGTATTTGATCCGCCCTTTGCACCTCTTATCATGGCAGAGGTAGAATTCGGCAGCACCGAAGCGGCTGAGGGCTTTATTCCCCCCGACTGGTTTGGTGAGGAAGTAACGTTCCGCAAAGAATTCCATAATTCTTACATGGCTATGCATGGTATTTAACAAGCCTTTTGTTACACCGAAATAAATATAAACTAAACTTATAAATACAAAAAGGACTATCGCACCGGCCGGAATTGGCTGTTCGATAGTCCTTTTTTATCCACCTTTATTATCTATTCAATTGCTACAGGATCCCATCCATAATCCTTATAATATTTGATGGAGAGATTATTATCTTTCACATACATCCGAAGCATCTCAAGAAGCAACTGCTCTCTCTCACCTTCCCCATATCCGCTCATTAAACCTTCATAATACTGCGGATAATTTGCCGTAATTTCTTGCAGACTGTCATCAAACAATCCGCCGTCCAAGGCCCACTGAACTTCCGTAACCTGATACACATTATCTTCCTTCCTCAGATGAACACATCCGTGCATATTACCACCGCTTGCACATTCCAAAATCTCACCATTTCTTGTGTAAACAGAGATAGCAAATGTGCCAAACACCAAAAGTTCTCCTTCCGCCTCTTCTCTTCCAAGAATCTGCATTTGAGGAATCGCAACCCAATCTGCATCCGGAATATAATAACCGTTCTTTTCTTCCTTCACAAGATACTCGCAAATAGCTGCAACAACCTCATCTTCACCACTATATACAAATTCCGGAAGCATTTCCTCCACCGGCTCATTCAAGTCAGACGCATTTCCATCGTTCGCTGCCTCCTGCCGGGTCACAGCAACTACCTTCTCTAAATGAAGAGGCACTTCATCCCCATTCGCAGAATAAAGATAATATTCGCCTTCCCCCTTTACAATAAGACAACTTAAAAACTCTTGATTTTGTTCATCCTTCCAGCTATAAGCATTCTGACTATACATTTCTCCGTATTTTCCACCATCCGCCAGAAAATAAGCATCCTGCATGCTATCAAAGGTATCTTTTACCTTCTTGCGCTGGGTCTGCCATGCAGCATGTAGCTGTGCCAGAGCCTGCTCATCATTCTTTGCAACAGCAGTCAGTTTTAATGTCTGTGCATCCTTTGGGGTAAACTCATAATATTCTCCCATCGGTTTTTCATTCTCTGAATTATAAACATAAATGCATTCCCCCTGCTTCAGCACATGTGTTTCCTTGGTATCACTGTTAAAATAAATACATCCAATCTCCTGCAAATCAATGGTGGCAGTAATGGCTTCCTGATGGAAATCATAAATCATCAATCCTCTAAGTCCGCCAAAAAGCAACATCTCTTTATCCAGATAATAAATCTCCGGTGCATACACTTCTATGCCGTTTTTCTGAATCCCCACTGCCTGTTGTACAATCTCCTTGCTGTCCTTATCCAGTCCGCACAGTTCCGCAATAGCTGCCACAACTCCCTCCTTGGCTGCCACCTCAAAAGCTGCCATAACCCGACCACCGGACGCCAAATTGACCCCCGCCACACACAGAATAAATACCGCTGCAGCAGCTGTTGCTTTCATGTACCATCGATTCTTCTTAGAAGGTTGTTCTTGAGATATCTGCTCCCACAGACGCACTCTCTGCTCCTCTGTAGGATTTAATTTATCAAAACTATTCTTCATAATATTTTTATCTTCCATATCCACCCACTCCCTCCTGTTCCAAAATTTTCTTCAATTTATTTCTCGCATTTGTCATTTGAGTACGAATCGTGCTGCTGTTTCGTTTCAAAACCTTCGCCATATCCTCTGTAGAATACCCCTCATAATAATACAAGTACAGTACTTCCCTATATTTAGGCGCCAATTGAAAAATATAAGGCAACAAATCCAGTCCTTCTGCTTCATTACTTGTGCACTCAGGAAACTCTCCCAATTCCACCCGGTTACGCCAGAAACTTTTAAGCATGTCTTTGCATCTGTTCCTCGCAACAGTAATAAACCACGCCTTCTCATGTTCCATATCCCGAAACTGCTCCGGTCTTTCTATGTATTTCATAAATACACTCTGCACCACATCCTCAGCATCTGAGGCATTCTTCATATACAGCATCCCAATTCGATACACTCTTGCATATTGCCGTTCATATATTGCTTGTATATCCATGGTTTTTACCTCCTTCACCTTATACACGATTGAGTGTGGTTAAATGTCTTAAAAATTATATTCAAATCCTTAAATTTGGAGTTGTCGAGCTCGCTAACGATTCGCAACTTGAACATTGCTAAGTAGATGACATTTCTGCAACTTGGGCTTGAGCAAATTTTGTGTCATCTAAACGCCTGGGGCATATACAGAAAAAACGAGTGCTGATGCCCCAAATATAGGAAGAATTAGGGTATTTTCAAGGGATTTTTACGCATATGCCCAAGAGCACCTGTAACTCCGGTTTTTTGCTAAGAAATAGAGAGGTTTTTGGGCACTGCGCTTAGATTTTTCTGTATATGCCCTGTATGAATCTAAAGAAAATTTCT
>SVFL01000001.1 GCA_015056885.1 Lachnospiraceae bacterium | reverse complement strand
TTCATACCATTTATCAGTATCTTGACTTTCGGATATGATTTTATCAGCAATGGCACAAGCATATTTATCATCCTTTGCTGTCAACTTTGCAATTATGTCCTGCATTAAAACTCACCTCCAAATTCTAATTTTCATATTCTCGGCAAAGCAAGTTTTGTCGCGCTCATCAATTCACAATCCTACGGTTATCCGATTGATGACCATTTTGCCACCTGAAATTGAGCAAATTATGCGCCATCCGGACGCTTGGGTCTATACACGAAAAATGAATGACAAGACCCTGATTTTTCATTTTTCGTGGGTCTCAGGCGAGGATTTTTGTGCCTAGACCTAAGTTCAAACAAACCAACGACCTTAAGCGCAACAACTACCGGTTTATCTCTCATTTTCACCCTCTACTCCAACATACTTCATTCAGAATCCGCTCTACAGACTTCTTCTGTCTTGTTATCACTATTTTCTTTCGCCTTCCTTGAATACAATGCTCCAAGACTAAGAAACACGGAACCAAGTCCCAGCCACACAATTCCCATGGAATTATGATTACCTCCTACAAAAGTCAAAACTGCCGCTATGTAAATTAACACAGCAGATACATAATAAAGCATAGAACTCATTTTATATTTTTTCATAAATTCCCCTCCATCTACTTCCATCTCCCGGTGACATTGCCATTCACTCCATCCGTCACCTGACTGATAATATACTTAGGTCTGCCCTTCACTTCTTCATAAATTCGGGCAATATAATGACCGATGATTCCCAGGCTCAACATGATAAATCCGCCAATAATCAGTACAATCAAAATTACGGTTGTGAAACCTTCCACAGAATTTCCCATAAGGTATCTTACCAAAGTCTGAACAGCTAAAATCACACTGCCCAGAATCGACACAACACCCATCACCGTCACAAGCTGCAAAGGCAATGTACTAAAGGAGGTTGCATTGGTAATGGCATATTTCATCAGACTCCACAAAGACCATTTACTATTGCCAAACTGTCTCTCCTGCACCTCGTATTCCACAACCTCGGTGCGAAATCCCGCCCAGAATGTCAGCGCCCGGAAGAAGGTATTTCGCTCCGGAAGTTCCAAAAGCACATTTACAACCTTACGGTCCAACAGTTTAAAGTCCGAAGACGCATTCATATCTATCTTAATCAACTTACTCATAATCTTATAGAACAGCCCTGCAGAAAGCTTGTAACCAAGACTCTCCTTACCGCGGTCAGACTTGATGCCCTCCACGACCTCTGCTCCGTTTTTCCACTTTTCCCACATAAGAGGGATCGCCTCAGGCGGATGCTGTAAATCACAGTCCATCACCACTACGGCATCCCCTGTGGTCAGCTCCAGTCCGGCAAAAATACCGGCCTCCTTGCCAAAATTCCGTGAAAACTGTGCACCCTTAATCCGGGGATTGGCTGCTGCCGCTTTCTGAATCTCCGCATAAGTATTGTCCTTGGAACCATCGCTGATAAACACAAGCTCATAGTCAATTCCATGCTTGTCCAAAAACTCCGCCAACACCTTGGAGGTATTGGGAATATTCTGTTCTTCATTATAAGCAGGTAAAACAATTGATAACGTTTTCATACTAGTCTCTTCCTACATTCTCTGTCTTAACATACATAATTCCGTCCACAATCTTAACCGAAGACTCTGCCGGAAAACTTTCCATCTCGATATATTCCTGAGAAAAATAAATATCTCCCATCTCCTCAGGAGTCATGATATTCAGACTTGCTCCCAGGTAGTTACGCATGAACACTTCGTAATTTTCCCCAGTATACAAAAGCGTATCTCCATTTAAACCGGTAAGTTCCGCCGTTACATCCAAGGTAATATCCGTCACCGGATAGGGATTGTAGCCCACAACTCCCACCATGGCGATAGGGATTCCCTGATAATATCCTTCCGTCTGCTCAATTCGGTCAAGCAGACGCATACAATAAGCATAAGTCTTCTCATAACGCTTTTCCAAATTAGAATAGCCAATATTATCTGTCACAGCATAGTTAAAAATAAGTACCACTGCTGCAAACAACATCGCCCAGCAGGCACGAGTACCGGCATTACTTCTGTCCGCATAACGCTGCACAAAAGCCACCGCCAGAATCAGATATACCACCCACTGATAACGCATAAGCAAATGATACGTCACTTGGGGAGAAATCAACAGAATCACATTGGTAACCAAGGGAAGCACCACAGCTGACAGAGCTATTATAACGTAAAACCCGGGACTCTTCCACCACTTCCGCTGAATACTCCTGCGTCCGGCTACCACAACCACAGCACTAAACAACAGACATACTGCCACCAATGAATAGATATTATTAAAAAGCACATTTCCCTTCACAGTAAAGCTCAGAAAATCCCGGTACATATGGGCAATACTGCTCATACTAAAGCCACTGCTCATACCGTCAATGCCCTGATAGGAAGCAAGCTCCTTCCCCTGAATCGCCAAAAGCACCTGCAAAATGATATAATACAGCGCTACACCCAAAACACCCATATACAGGTAATTAGCGCATTTTTTCAACTTCTCAATTAGTTTTTCCTGCTCCATAAAAATCACAAGCACCTGATAATAGCAGAGCAAAATAGCAAAGGGTAAATAGGACTGATATGTGCCCATACTAAACGCCAGACACAAAGCTCCGGGCACAAAGCCCCACTTCCACTTCTTAGTGCACAATACGGAACACACTGCCAAAAGCAATGCCAACATATAACCGTCCATGGTAAACACATAAGAAATCGTTGATGCCAAAGCCGGGAAGCTCACCAAAAGTCCGCTCACCGCCACAACAGATAAGGTATCCTTAATCTCCAACAAAGCCGTAAGAGCAGCTGCAGCCAATCCAAGAAAAGCAAGTCCCAGAAGACCAATTACCCAGGGAATGGTAAAATAGGATGAAAACCCGCATGCCACCGTAAGAAACCATCTGCCGGAGGTAATCATATTCTGATCAAAATACATACTTCCCAATCCGTCGTGATTGGGAACATCAGACAAAATTGCCGGCATATGAATCAAAAGCCCCATCACAAAAGCTGCCACAAAAGCGGTCTTATATTCTTTTTTGATTGCCCGTCCCCACTGCATCATGCATTCAGTAGGTGTTTTCAAGGTCTTAGCCATTCCTTCGTCCTCTCCCGTAAATGTCCTGCATTATAATCAATCTACACTTACAACCACTATTCTGCGATTACTTCCGCTATTTTTTCAGCCAACAGTTTTCTGCTGCTTTCGTTAGGATGCAACCCATCCTCTGTGTAAATCTTCCAGTCTTCCCACTCTTCATGGGCATAGACATCATGATACAAATCCACTACTTCCACATCGAATTCCTCCGCTATGGAAATCTCTTTTGCCACATATTCCTCCAAATATACTGCACCGGTATCATACTCCTCACAAGTCAGACCCTTAGAGACATACCATGCATAAGTAGGTGTAGCTAAAACAATCCTCAAATTCGGATATGCTTCCTGCATAGAAGTCAAAACACTGCGAAGAGCTCCTCCATAGGTGGTCTCATCAAAAGGATCTTTCTCATTATCCATGGGAATCCCTGCATGATAATCATTGATACCGAAAGCCAGCACCAAAATCTCCACCTGCTCAAAATCAATTCCTTCCAGCTCATCAATTACATAGCCGAAATAATCCGTAACTTCTCTCTTACTGCGCACCGTCTGCTGCACACCAAAATCGTCCGCCACTATGGCGTTGGACAAGCTCACCATATTCAACAAATCTGTAGTATAATTGTTCTGTGCATTCTCCTGTATGGCAAGACAGGTTCCTCCAAAAGCACCATTATATACAGACTTTCCCAACATCATTCCCAACTGCTGAGCCACGGAGGTCTCATCGCGACACTGTCCGGTCAGACTGTCTCCCAGTACCACCACCGAAAATCCGCTTCGCACCAGTCCCTCCTGCCTGTTCGGAAAGGTACAAACCGCAAGAACTACAAGCAGCACAACTGCCACCACACCATATACAATTTTCAAGGTTATGGTTTTCCGGTTCTTCAAATATCCTACTCCCTCGTGCACAAAACTTTTGCAAGGCGCTCTGCCCCCTGCCCATCTACAAGTCCATGCTCTTTCTCAGCATAATACTTTCTCAAATCAATATCTTCACAAAATTTATTAAAGAAATCTTCCATCTGATTCAGCATTTTTCCTCGATTCCTATGCCATGCTCCCGCACTGCCTGCTACATCATTCACGCCCAGATATTCCACTAAAAGCTCTTGATTTTCAGCATAAGAAAACGCAATAAAAGGCACACCTACCGCAGCCAACTCATACACGGTACTGCCTCCGGCCGTAATCGCCAAGTCACACTGCTCCATCAAACCGGCCATATCCTGCACATCAAAATGCACCTGAATATTGGAATATTTTTCTGCACGCTTCTGCCAACCTGCCAGATGAGGACTAAATCGCCCCACCAACACATGATAAATCAGCTCTTCTCTGTAAATCCGGTCCAAAACCTCTCCGGCAATATTATCTGCATCTCCGGCTCCGGTGGTAATAAGCACCTGCTCCACCTGCTCCTTTACAGAGTAATTCACATTCTGAAACTGTTCTCTTAACGGCGCATAAGCACCACCCAGATAGAATTGCACCTGCCCACCATACAATCTCTGATAAACAGCGCTATCCGCAAACACATTATAATTAATCACCACATCCACCGGATGAACATGGTTCTGCATATCATCCATAAGACATACGCTGCCGAAGGATTTAAGCCCCTTTAAATACTCATCCGTTACATGATAGCTATCCACAAGAATCGTGTTTTCTTCGTCTGTTATCCACTGCGGCCAAAGAGGAAGCTCCTCTTCCATCCGCTGATAATCCGTCTGAAAAACACCTGTCCGAAAGCCCCTGTCCGATGCAAGCTTAGCAGAATCCTCATCTGCACAAAGCACAAGTATCTCCGGCCCATCCGGCAGTTTTCGCACTGCCTCTGCAATGGTGAGGCATCGCATAAGATGACCGGCACCTATTTTTGCATTTCCGTCTGCCCGAATAATGAACATATTCTACTCTCCAAAGTCAACCAAATCCCAGCTCATAGGAGTACCAAGCTTGGCATCCCGTGTAATTCTGCGTCCCAAAAGCTCCTCATAATGCTTGGTATGCAAACCACCCGCAGGACGCACGGAACGAAGATTTTCAGGAGTAAATACATCTCCTGCCTTCATATCCTTGGCCACAAATAAAGATCTGGAATGTTCTCTCTCCCTTGCCTGCTTGGGTGTCAAATCATAGGTCACTTTGCCAAGAGCCTTCTCGATTTTACGAATATTATCTACCATTAGCTTAAACTCCGCAGGCTCCATGGAGAAAGCTGCGTCAGCGCCGCCGTCAGCGCGGGACAGAGTCAGGTGTTTTTCCACCACCTTGGCTCCTAATGCTACCGCCGCATCAGCCACTGCATGCCCCATACTATGGTCAGAAAGTCCGGCAATACAGTCAAAGGTCTGTGCCATGGAAGGAATGGTTTTCAAATTAATATCCTCATAAGGCGCCGGATAGGAAGAAGTGCATTTTAATAAAATCACATCTTCATTGCCTTCCTGCTTGCAGGTCTCTACCGCCAGCTCAATGTCCGCCAACCTGGCAATACCTGTAGCAAAAATAATAGGCTTACCTAGCTTGGCAATTTTACGGATAAAAGGAATATCATTGATTTCAAAGCTTGCCACCTTATAAGCCGGCACATTCATCTCTTCCAAGAAATCAATGGCACTGAAATCAAAAGGTGATGAGAAGAATTCCAGTCCCATCTCCTCTGCAATCTTCTGTAATTTCGGCTGCCACTCCCAGGGAGTGTATGCTGTCTGGTACAGCTTGTGCAACGTGGTTCCGTCCCAAAGTGTACCCTGTGTAATCTGAAAACAAGGATCATCACAGTCAAGAGTGATGGTATCCGCTGTGTATGTCTGAATCTTAATTGCATCCGCGCCTGCATCCTTGGCCGCCTGCATAATGGCTACCGCACGGTCAAAATCCATATTATGATTGGCAGACATTTCTGCAATCACAAAGGTGGGTGAACTCTCACTGATAATATGCTTACCGATTCTGATTTCTTTGTTCACTTCCGGTTCCTCCATTTTATCATCTCATCATTCCATAAATTTTCCCGATGCTTATACTCTTTTACATGGGAAATTCAATCTTTTCATACTTTTTATTTTCCCGAAGCTGCATCCAATTCTCAGCAGTCATTCTCATATAGGTCACATCGTAAAAAACACCTTCCTTTTCTACGGCGTCCTTGACCTCTTCCACCACCTCACAGCCACAAAGCTTATGAAGCTGGATTACCCCGGCATTCAATGTAAACACATCACTGTAAACCGCTGTTTTTCCCAGTGTAATCAGCGCATGATCATACATGCTCATCTCCAGGGCAAGGGCGGTCTTTAAGCTGCGAAGACGTTTCTCTCCCACATAGTATGCCCAACCCAGGTTACCGTCTTCCTTTAAAAGTCCGATAAGGTTAATCACTCCCGCAGGCTCACCGTCCACTTCAATCAGCCAGTAACGGACATCTGCATTTTCCTGCACGGAGGCAAGCCATTTTTTCTGTCCCTCCAAAGTCAGCTTGGGATTAGTATTCATATAGCGGGTAATGTCCTCCGCCATACGCCACTCCATAATCTGTTCCAAATCATCCTCCCGGATGTCACGTAAGGTCACACTCATACACAACCTGCCTTCTCTAAAAGCTCCTTCACACAGGTAAGCTCAATGGCATCATCCAAAGGAATGGAAATCCCTAAAGCGCTCTCCAATTCACCGATAATCATTACATGGGCCAGAGAATCCCACTCTTCCACATCAGCAATCTGCGTATCAACAGTAATAGTACCTGCAGGCACCTTCAAAAGTTCTTCTATCAATGCAATAATTTCTTCCTGTCCGGTCATTACACTTCCTCCTTAATCTCACCCACAAAACCGCATAAATTATGTGTTTTTAACCAATATGAATAATATCTGCAAGCCGCCTGCTTCTCGCGTTCCTGTCTCTCACTTGTTTCTACCAAACATTCATATCCGCGTTTTTCATACAAATCTTCCACAGGCTTATTCTTGGCTGTAGGAATATAACAGCCTCTCACCTGTTCAAATCCTTCATCCTTTAAGCACTTTTCTACATTACTTAAAATTCCGTGCTCCACATTCTTGCCCATGACGCGACAGCTCATGACAAATTCATCGATTATAGGAATTTCTGTCACATCTACGATTACAGCTGCTACAATACCATTATCTCCAAAGCAGTCCTCAACACGATAGACAAACACTCGCTTATTGGGATTTTGTATCATTTCCTGCACTTCACTTAAGGTGTGACGTTTCGTTGTCAAATTAAACTGATTGGTCTTATTAAGCAGTGCCTCTAAACGAGCCACATGCTCTGCTGCATTCACCCTCGTCACCACGATTTTTAACTGCTTCAAATAATCCTCAAAGCTCACCGCACTCTTCTGCAAGGCTACGCGCTTGGCATTATCTGCATACTGCGCTGTCTTAACCTTATCCTCTGCAGTAAGCACTGCCTTCTCAAAATACTCATGATAAATTGCCGTCATGGCAGGGGCAAGATCCTCTGCCTTTTCCGGGAAATCCGGTGCTGTTACCCCCGGCAACGTTTCCTGAACCAACAGTCTCTCCATCGGATTATCGTCCCAAAATACAAAGGAATCCAGACCAAGATTCAACTCCATTGCCAAATTCATCAGGTTTTCGTTCTTGGGTTTCCAGTTAATATACTTTGCCGCAAAATGCTCCGGACGAAGCACCATATGAGGATGATTCTTTAAAATTTCCTCCGCATCCTCCGGATTATTCTTAGAAATAATAGCCAGAATTACCCCCTGCTTTTGCATCTGCAAAATTACTCGCTGTAAGTTTTTATAAGCCAGTCCTCCATGCTCCTCAGAGAGTTGAATGGGGGTATTATCATGCTCCCCGGCAAGTCCGCCCCAAAGAGTGTTATCCAAATCAAGCACCAACACCTTCTTGGGGGTGCGATATTCCACTTTTATTCGTTCTGCAATCAACACCGCCAGACGTTTCTGCGCCTCACCGCTTAATAAAATACGTCCCATGTACCACATTTTCGGTGAAAAAGCGTTCTCTTCACCCAACATAGTAATCATGCGTCTGTAGGGTAAAATCCGCACATTGGCGTAGCGCTCACATAATACCCTCAGAGCTTCATCCCAGATACGCTCCAACGCCGCCGTATCCGTAAATGTACAGGCCGTCTCTGTTTCCAATCCCCACAGATAAGCATCGCTGATATAATAGATGCAAGAATCTGTCATGGCACTTTCAAAAGCACTAAACCAATTCTCCACCCGACTCTTTGCAGACTCCATATCAAGCTCGTGCTCTAAAAGCTCCATCAAGTCCATCACCACAAAGGTTACTTCCGGCGCAAAGGCATGATAAGAAGAAGCCGGATTCATCAAAATCCCCAGCTCATTCCCATAGCCTTCTGCTTCGTAAACCTCCGCGTCCTTTTTCAGCATACGAATCAGGGCATTCATATTCACATTGGAAAGCAGAGCAATTTTTCTGCTCATTCCACGTTCTTCCATGCCTGTCACCTATTTATCCTTCATCAATCGATATTTCATCTCGGCAATCTCCCAGTCCGTCTGATTGTCGATATCCTGCACTTCCATCTCTGAAACAACCAACGGTAGAATATTTCCCACCATCAGCTTGCGATTCTTCTTAAAAGCATCCGTACGGAACACATAAAACTGTCCCACATCATGATAATGGGGCGTAAGATCCTGAGAGCGGCTGTCCAGATACTGGGGATACTCAAACACCAGTCTGCCCTCCTCCACAATCATGGCACGCTGAGGCGGATAGGAAAATGCCACCACGGGAATCAGTGTATCTGCATCACTCTCAGAAAGCATCTCCACTGCAGCCTTTAACTTCTCCGCAGTCACAAAGGGCGCCGTAGGATAAATGCACACCGCCATATCAAAGCACTGGCCCCGCTTCTCATACTCGGCAAGCACCTCCAAAAGCACATCATTGGTGGTTGCATAATCATTGGAAGTCTCTGCACTTCTGTAAAAAGGCACCTCTGCCCCATAAGCCTTGGCAATCTCTGCGATCTCCTCATCATCCGTGGACACCATCACCGTGTCAAAAAGACCGGATTCCACCGCAGCCTCTATGGAATAAGCCAGAATCGGCTTGCCACAAAATTCTTTGATATTTTTCCGGGGAATACGTTTGCTGCCTCCCCGGGCTGTAATAATCGCCAGTTTTTTAGACTCCACGACTCTTCAACCTCCGCACAAATAATTTCAAGCGATAGTACCAGTAAAATTGCAAGTCCGACTTTGCCTGCATGGCAACAAGACTCTTTTCTTCCTCACCGGTAAACTTTTTATAATACTCATTACTCTGAAAATCCGGAAAGCGCTCTACTGTACCCTTTCGAAGTTCCTTTACAAAGGACAACTTCGGATGCTTCACACCGGACATATAGGAAAACAACGTAATCACATAATAGAGCTCACAAAACCGATATTCAATCTCTGCACCATACTTCTTCAGAAAACCTCTGTCTCTGCACTCATTATACAAAAGCTCAGCCGCCTTCATACGGTCTCTGCATTTAGCCTCTGTAATATGATGGACCGTGGATACATTGTGCTGATAGTAGTAATACATAGGCTCTTCCACTCTCTCAAACCGGGTGAAATACAATGACCAAAGGGGCCCCGCACAATTGTCCTCATAGAAAATCCCCTCGGGAAAACACAACTTATTTTCCCGAATCACACTATGCTTATATATCTTAATTACCATGCTGCCGGAACGCATAATCAGACTTTTATGCTTAGTCTCGTCCAACACACCGGTCTGCTCCATGGAATTGTTCTGCACAACCTTACCCACTTCAAAGGTGTGCTTATCCACCAGATTGTAATCACAACCCACCATATCCGCACCGGTCTCATAAGCCTTGTTTAAAAGCTTCTCATAATAGTCGCTCGTCACCCAGTCATCGCTGTCAATAAAACCAATCCACTCTCCGGAAGCTTCTTTCAATCCGGCATTCTTGGCACCGCCCTGACGACGGTTCACCTCATAAGTAACCACCTTAAAAATCTCCGGATAGCGACTTTCATAATCTCTTAAAATTTCCAAGGAATTATCTGTAGACGCATCATCCACCGCGATAATCTCATAAGGCTCTTTCAAGGTCTGATTCACCAGAGAGTCCAGACAATATGCTAATTTACCATCTGCCGCCATATTATAGACAGGCACAATGATGCTTAATTTCATAAGTTGCCCCTCTCCAGTTTTGCTTTGCCATCCTCCACGCGATATACTAAATCACACTTCTCGATGGTCTGCAATCTATGTGCAATGATAATCAATGTCTTCTTACCATGCAGTCGATTGATGGACTCCATAATCGCTGCCTCTGTATCATTATCAAGCGCAGATGTCGCCTCATCCAGAATCAATACCTCCGGATTGTTGTACAGAGCTCTTGCAATACCGATTCGCTGACGCTGACCACCGGAGAGACGAATACCTCTCTCACCGATACCGGTATCCAGATCGTCCGGCAAAGTCTTGATAAACTCATCCAGCTGAGCTTCCTTCAACACCTCCCAGATGCGCTTTTCATCAATTTCCTCCTCAGGTACACCAAATGCCACATTTTTGCGAATGGTATCGTCCAGCATGAAAATCATCTGGGGAATATAACCCACATTTTTCAGCCACTTACGATACTGTGTCTTGGTGTCCACACCGTCTGCCAACACCTGTCCGCTCTTCACCTGCAAAAGCCCCAACAGGATATCCACCACCGTACTCTTACCGGCACCGGAGGTTCCCACGATACCCACAGAAGCCCCCACCGGAATGGTCAAATCCGCATGGTTAAAAATCAGCTTTTCCGTATTGGGATACGCGTAGGTAATATCCTTCATCTCAATAGATTTTTCCACAGGAAGCTTGTCTGATTCATCGGTGGCAAAAGTCATATCCACCTTATCGCCACTAATTTCGTCCTGAAGATTATCACTTACCCCCATAAAGAAAGGCTCGAAATAAGCAATGGAATTAATCTGGTTGTTGATACGGTTCACACAGGGCAAAAGCACAAAAGCTGCTGCCGCCAAGGTAGAAAATACAGTCAGCATATTTTCTGTGGAGGAACCGGATGCTACCAAAACAATCATATATCCCACCATTACTGCCACACAGACCGATTCAATCAAAAGCTTAGGAATATTGTTATACAGACTGTATTTTTGTACTGCATCCACGTAGCCCTTACCACACTTTTTGTATTCATCTACAAAATATTGTTCCTTGGTGGCAATCTTTACTTCCTTCATGCCCTGAACCGTTTGGGAAATCCATTTAAACAATCCACTGTAATAGTCCTGATTATCTTTGCCGGCCTTGTACATAATGGGTTTCAACACCTTTTTCACAATAGCCATCACCAGAAGCATTACAGCTGCCAAAATCATGGTCATGGTACCATTGGTCAGGAAACAATAGCTAATTACAAATAAAGACACAATACCATCGGACATCATCTGTAACAGGGCCAGAATCAACGCATACATATTGTTTACATCGGAAGTAATGCTACGCTGTACCACCGCCGTATCCGCATTCAGATAAAACTCATAATTTCTGCGCAGGTAATTGCGCATCATGCGTTCCGAGGTACGGAACTGATTGGTATATACAAAAGCAAAAGTCAGTTTTTGCTGCACAAACAAAAACACATTCTTAATAATAAATACCGCAATCAGAAGAACCATGATACTCACGGCAAAGGTCTGATAATCAGGGCTTCCGCAAAGTTCGTATACCCATGCCGCAATGGCATTATTCTGCAAAGCCTCAGGGTCGATAACAATGTTGACTACCTGTACCAGAAGTCCTACACCCGCAGTCTGGAGCACCGCTCCAATAACCATGAGAAACATTAACCCCACCATGGTACGCTTCTGCTTTTTATCCAATAAGACATTTAACTTTTTCAGTATCTGTCGCATTACTGTTTCCTTTCGATTCCGACCTGCTCATTCTGTCTGTGAATCAGCGGGTCCTCATATTTGTCCATAAAGTCCTCTCCCAACCGGACAACTTCGTCGGCAAATTGAATTGCCTTAATTTCCGTAAGTACTGCCACTACCTTCTTAAACCGAAGTCCCGGGAAGAAATTTAAAAGCTCCATGGGGACTGTGGCATCAAACTGGGGATACTCCCCAAACAATTTCCGATAATTCAACTCATCTCTGGGATGGGGTTTGATAAAAATCTGTCCCTCCGGCTCAAACTGCCGGATAATGTCTCTAAAAATCCTTTCTCGCACATCCAAGGTGCACAAGGGATCTGTGAGAATTAAGATCTTATCCTCCACACCACTGCTCTCTGCAATCTGGTGCTCCAACGTCTCCTTGTCACGGATAAAGGCCTTCAGAATAATCTGCTTGTCCTCCTCAGTAAGCCGGTCCACCAGAGCCTGTCGGGGCTCCTCAACATACTGTGGACAAGGATACTGAATAGCAGAGATATCATTGACCTCCATATCCAGACAATACTTGCCATAACCGTTCTGCACAAAAATCAAGTTCATTTTCCGGGACAAAAACACCTTCAAACCAAAATGTCCCCGGTTATCATAGCGGGCTGCATCAAAGTTCTTAAGACAATTAAGCCCATCCTCCAAAGCATGATAACAGATGCGGTTCTGATTCAGATAATACCCGATAGGGTCTGAATCACAGTAAACATAAATATCCTTATATTCCTTAAAATTTACCGGAATATAAGGCTCCTGCAGCTTGGCATAGCGCTTGGTAAACTGAATTCTTTTTATCAGATTACCAACAAAATTCCCACTGCCCTGTCTGTATTTGGCAAGCTCCGGGAAATTTTTCTCATTCTGCTCATCAAATTCAAGTACCTGTTCGAACAGACCTGTACTCTCCACTCGCTCCTTTAACTTCTCAAAGTTGCATGACATCTTCGACAGCACCAGCGTAGCCTGACCACGCATTTCCTTGGGCAACTTCAGTTCTTTTAAAAACGTCACATACACATGATAATATGTGTGACAGACATAAATTCTAGCTTTCATCTCCAAATGCACCTATTTTCCCACTCTACTAACTAATTATTGTACCACAACTTTCCTGTTTCGTACAACTTTCTTGCCAATATTAAGGAAAAACTACTCAAAAAATTAAGAATTCCCTAAGACTACATACAGCGGGAGCATAATTGCCCCCGCCGCATAGTGGTTCTCTTTTACAAAATCCTAATTCGCTATTTTGTGTCTGTAGGTATTCTATTATGTCGGTTAGGTGCCATATACACTACCAAGGAACGTTCTCACTCCGTGAAAAACGTAGCGGCACATAAGATTGCACAGTACGCAATCTAAGTGCCGACGTCTTTCAAGGTCCTTGGATAGTATATATGGCACCTAACCGACAGCATATATTCATAGACACAAAAAGCAAATTAGGATTTTGTAAACTCCCTTAAAAATGCACAATAATATAATCTCCCATGTCCTCAATGGAGCCCTCCTGAGGGAAGTTGGGCATATTCAATGCATGTTGCTCTGCCCCTTCATACAGAGAACTGTCCATCAGAGGATAGACGTCATAGCCATGGTGTCTCATGAAACGAATCAGCTCCTCATCGGAGTCAAAGGCATATTTGCCCCAGCTGACTACGGACAGGGAAGGTGTCTGAGCCACCCACACCCCATAATTTCTGTAATATTTCTCTAAAAGATGCCCGTCCACCGGATCTGTAAGACGCTTCATTTTATAGAAGGTCTCCGAACCGATTTCCACATAGGCATCCTGTACCAGGCTCTTGGGATTGTCCCATTCTCCGGTGAAAATAACCGGCTTGGAAGTATCAAAATCCCGCTCCAGGGCATCTCCCACCCGGGACATATATTCCTTAGCATACTGATATTTGTTGTAGTCCACATAAAACCATTTATTCAAATCCGTACACTGATTCCAGAGAATGCTTGCAGCCGCCACCACAAACAGCACGTGACTAAGTTTTGCAAGACATGCGCTCCAAATCAAAGCACCCCGCTTGTGAGCTTTTCCCGCTTTATTCTTGCCCATCTGCTCCAGTCCATCTGCAAATCCGGTCACTGCATATGTCGCTATCAGCATACCAAAACCGCATATCAAAGGCAAAAACTGTGCCGAACGGTACAACGTCGATTTGCCTTCTACAATAGCCAGCAAAAATGCTGCAATAAAGGCTCCTACTGTCAAAAGAAAAATCCATCCGTCTCTCTGGCGAATACTGCGCCACACGCCAAACAATCCAATCACAACCGCTGCCAGCACAAAAACAGCAATGGGATAATAAGCGTAGGCAAACACCCCATACATCACATACAGGCGCTTCAAAATCATACCAAATTCCGCTCTTGCTCCCGGCTCAAACATCCATCCAAGCATCTCCGTTACGGAACGCAATACCGCTTCATCCCGAAGTTCCTGCAGACCAAATGCTGCGATTACAATTTCCAACACCACGCTGCGTGCCACCATTGCCAAGGCCGCCACAACAGCCCCACATACAAGACGCAGGAACATCTTCTTGCCTTCTCCTGCAAGACGCTCGCCCAACTGCACCAACAAAAATCCTACCAGCCATACAATCATAAAGGATTCATAGCAACCCATGGCTACCACCATTGCCGCCATAGCTCCTAACAATTTCAAAACTGCCTGTTTCAGCCCCTTGTCTACAACTTCATTCAACCCTTCCCGAAGCAGACACAGACTCACTCCACTCATCAAATAACCGATAGCGATTCCATTATGCAGATAGTAGGTAAACACCTCTGCAATCAGCGGACAGGACAAAAAAGTACAGGAAAACAGCCAATATCCCCACCTGGGAACCCGTTCACCTAACACAGAATAGAACAATGCCCCCCACACCGTCACGGCCAACATGAATATTATCACTGCTGCAAAATCTGTGACAAAGGGCGCAAAGTCCGAAATATGCAAAAACTTATTAATCAGAAACAGGACCCAGCGTCCCACCACGGCCGCCAGACCCTCCTCAAAATAATAGGCATAAGGTGTATCATCAATACCAAGTGTCGGATGTGTAACTTGAAATCCATAACCGCATAAAGCCGTCAGAGTCAATAAGAGTACATATGCCTTGTTACCATATACTTTTTTCATGTTTGACACATATTTTTTCATAATGATATATTATACCGTTTTCCGGTATTTAAATCAATGCTTTTGATAAGAATGCATTTGCGTCCATTTTGGAAACTTTTGATTCTTAATTTTACAATTTGGAATGGCTGTGGTAGAATGTCCACATAATATTTACACAACTTCTGAATCGGAGGATCGACTAAAATGAAAAAAATAATGCACGTTGTATTTATACTTGTGCTGCTGGCAGTGATTGGCGTAGGTGTCTATCGCTATACAGAGTACAAAAAATACGAGCCCCTGCGCAATGACTATGAACGCATTGCCACAGCGGACTATACTTCCGTGTTTTTCTCCACCTTCCCGGTGACCAATTACACAGAGGAAGATTTTGCAACTTACCGCGAAGTATATGCTTTAAAATCAAGTTACTGTATTCCTGATATGGAGACTTTGAATGAATATTTTACTCTGGTGACCCAGAATGGACGAGAAATTACTTCCATCTACTTGGGTGTACGCCCCGACATCATGTCTGCTGATGAGTTGCTGAATCTGGTAAATACATGGTACGGCGTACCCTTTGAAGTAATTATTGCATATCCTTCCCTGGAATACTGGCAGGAGCTGGACGAGGAAGAATACACCGCAACGCTCACTGCATACCAGGATTTCATCAATACACTGATGCCTTACTATGAGGATGACCCTTGGATTCAGGGCAACTTAGGGCTTTATTTCTATGGCGATACCCAATGGCTTGTAGGTAATCCTTGCAACTATGAGAGTGATTTCAATGTGAATGCAGGAATCTCTCATTCACTGTCCATGTACTCTGACAGAAATCACGAATATATTTTGACCTTGGATAATTACGAAGAAAGACTTGAAAACTTCGAGACTCTGGTAAGCGAATGCCGTGAGAATAAGGAACAGAATACCGAAAAAGAAAACGAATATCCCGACCTTTCCAAATGGGATGTGGTATTCTTCGGTGACAGCATTACTGCTTTTGAGGAGACTTCCTCCATTCCCGGTGCCTTTGCCGGAATCACCGGTGCGCACACCTACAACTGTGCACAGGGTGGAACCAGTGCTGCTGACCGCAGCGCCAAAACCCCCGGTATATCCACTGTAGTAAACCGCTTCATCGCAGAAGACGCAAGCGCTTTTGCAGAAGACACCCTGACCTACAAGGGCATCACTGATTATTTGGATAATTCCAAGAAAAAACGTCAGAAATGTTTTGTCATCAACTTCGGTATGAACGATTATTTCTCCGGTTATCCGGTTCGCTCCGAGGAAGATCCTTATGATACAACCACCTATGAAGGTTCCTTACGCACTGCTATCGAGAATCTTCAGGCCGCTTATCCCGATGCAATGATTATTCTGATGACACCTAACTTTACCAACTATTTTGGTAACGGCCTGGAGCCCCAGTCCGATGAAGGAAGCATCTTGCTTGACTATGTGGCCGCAATGGATAACTTGAGCACCACCTATGATTTGCCCCTCTACAACAGCTACACAGAACTGGGTATTGACGGTACCAATCACACCGAATATCTTCAGGACGGCTGTCACCCCAAGGAGAACACTCGCTATACAATGGCGCAGGGACTGGCTGAACTGGTTCAGAAACAGCTCGCAGCGGAAGAATAAGTCTAAATAGAAATCCACATAATCAAATCAAGCCATCCATTCAGAACAAAAATGAATGGATGGCTCTTTTCATAACAATACACCATAAAACTAAATTTTATCTTTTCTTATATGTCGCTACAATTCCAACTACAGAAACCAAAAAAGTAATCGGTGCAATTCTTACAAATAAGAATTCAAACCCATGCATTATTGTTCCCGCCACTGCCAACTCAGGATCATTGTAATTCCAATCCAGATAAGGACTATTCATAGATGCAAGTGCGATAAATATTATCACTATAACCGCACACAATGAAATAAGAATCCATCGAATCGTTTTGACCTTTGTTATACTTCTTTTTGCAAGCTGCAAATTAATAACTTCCAACTTTTCAGAAAGGGTCTTTAAATCATCGATAATCGGTTCTGCTACAGGTTCTCCAAGCAAATCACTTACCGTAGTATCCAACTCATCTGCCAATATAATCAACATACTGGAGTCTGGAACTGACAGACCATTCTCCCATTTTGATACAGTCTGTCTTACTACATTGAGTTTAATTGCAAGTTCTTCTTGCGATAGCCCTTTTGATTTTCTAATTCTTTTGATATTTTCATTAAGCATAATTTGTGCCTCCTTGTTTTTGATGGCTCAATTCTATATTCAAAAGAGCCGTTGCCACAAGCAACGCATATTAACATCCGCTTATTTATGGACTTTTCACAGATAAATTCAAACTTGACTCTTATTATGTATCATAAACAAGCCCAAAATAAAGTTCTGCCTGCTCGAGTGCAAGCACCCGGCAGGCATTTTAGTTCATCTGCACACAGCTCATCACTATGCGCACATTTTAAATTTTCTAATATCGTCCATACAGTACCATATCCTTATCCCGAGACAGTTCGATATATCCGGCTTCTTTGCATCTTGCATCCACTTCCGCACCGGACTGGACTGCAAAATATCTGCACTGCAAGATATCAAAATTAGCCAACACGAAGTCTTTCTGGCAACAGCTGATACCGAAACCTTCCGGCAACGCATAGAACAGCTGCCACTTCATAGTCTCCCCTTCTGCGCTCTGCTCGTTAAACACCCACATGACAGCATTGTCATAATTGGGCACGTTTTCTTTGGTAAGTTCCAACGCATCTGCAAAACGCACCTGCCAATCCTCTACCTGTATCTGTCTCTCTTCCGTCACATAGGGCACCTGATAATCATAAGGGTCCACGGCACGATAAGTGTAAAGGAAAGCAAAAGTCGCTCCCAAAAGTACTGCCTTTTTATAGAACTTCGTATCCATCATACTGACTACAAATACCCCCACCGCCATAAAAGTCAGCAGATGCTTACTGCCCTCTGTAAGCTTGTACATCAAAAGCAGCGCAAAAAACATACCAATAAAGGAAATCGCCAGATGTGCCTCCGCAATCAACTGCGCTCTCACATCCTCGGTCTTATCAGCACTCAACTTGCCTTTGCGAAGCTTGCCATAGTCTGCCACACTCTGCCACAGGAGTATCGCGCAAGTCACCATGTAACCTGCGAAGAATGCTCCCGATGCCAGACCGGTACGAAGTCCCTGTACCGTATGTGCATAAAAATCCTTTCCCTTCCAATAAAGGGTGCCAAAGAAATTCTCCACGCCTCTTCCAAAGCCCTCATCAAAGAAAGTAGTAATCCAATCCGTGAAAAACAGCGGGTGAAAATACTCAGCTCCAAAATAATGTTTAATCATGGCATAGCATCCAAGCACCACTCCAATTACCAAACCGGAACCACTGATTCCTAACCACATACGCCCCTTCTTACGGCTGTCCCTTACCCAATAAAAAGCAGGCAACAAAAGAAACAACAGCATATATGGACGCATCAGGGTCAACAGCCCGGATATTCCAAAGAGCCCTGCAATCTTAGATCCATGGGGAGCCTTCTGATAATTGATTGCAAGTCCGTAAAAGACTATCAAATGGCTGATACAGATAATTTCCGGCATGCCGGACAACATATATCTCACAAAAGGAGTGTACAGACAAAACAGCAACGTCAGCACTCCCAATTGTTTCCAATTAGGCTTAACTAGCCATACAAACAAGAACATTGCCACCGTCATCAGCAGGATATTGCAGATTACCGGAGACAGCATATTCCATCCAAACAAAAGCCCCCAGACAATCCAAGGCAACACCAGAACCGGACTCCACGCCGCAAAGGACAGCTTCAGCCCATGACTCTCATTGAATCCATAATAACCTTGCGGATAACCGAATTCCACAATACTTTCTACCTGCTTGTAATAAAAGAGCTCATCATTCCACTCTGAAGAGGGCAGGTAAACCGAACCTATAGATGCCCCCTCTACCGCCGTGGTTACTACACAGCACATAACAGGCAAAAGCGCCATGAGTAGCGCTTTTATCAAAAGAATATATCGTTTATCCTCTTTCCACCATTCCAGGAATTTGTTCATTTGATTTCCTCACAATTAATTTTCTCCCGAATTACATACTGGGGAGAATTGTTCATACTGATATAAATTCTGCCGATATACTCGCCAATCAGGCCCAACATCACCATAATCATGCCGCCAAAAATCACAATGGCAACCATGAGTGCACTAAATCCCAAAGGCACCGCAGGATTCACCAACTTCTTTATGATTGTATATAATCCATAGGCAAAACCGCCACAGGCACTGATTCCTCCAATAATCGTAGCAATGCGTAAAGGTTTTACCGAAAATGCCGTGAAACCGTTAAACCACAGACCCAAAAGCTTTTTCATGGTGTAGCCGGAATTACCTTCTTCACGCTCTCTGTGTGTCACCACCACATTGGTAATATTCTTGGTGGTCCGAAGCACCAGGCCAATAACATAGGGATAGGAATTCTCATAGCGAATCATATCATTTACCACAAACCTACGAACAGCAAAATAGCTGGAAACATACAATTCCTTTGGTTTCTCCAACATCATACGGGTCATGAGCTCATTCATTTTACTGCCCAGATTACGGAATGTAGAATGCTGCTTGTGCTCGTATTTAGCATACACCGCATCAAATCCTTCATCCAACTTGGCAAGGAGTTTATCCACCTCATCTGCCGGAGTCTGTCCATCATCATCCAGACACACCACATAGTCTCCACGAGACTCACGAAGCCCTGCCATCAGAGCAGAATGCTGTCCAAAATTACGGGCAAAATCAAGTCCCCGCACCTCCTCATGACTCTCGCACAATTTACGAATCACTGCCAATGTGCCATCCGGAGAACAGTCATTTACCAGAATAATCTCGTAGCTGTAATTTGTAAGCTGCTTCATTTTATTTTTAATTTCCACCACTACATGCTCCAAGGTCTTCTCTGAGCGATAGCAGGGAATGACAAAACTCACCTTTTTCATTTTGGTAACCTTTCCTGCTGCAATCACTATTTTGCGACAGCAGCCATCCATACTATATCACGGTATTCACCGTCTATACAGACATCATCCTTTAATAAACCTTCTCTCACAAAACCAGCCTTCTCATAGCTGCCGATAGCCTGCAGATTCTCTGCAAAAGCTCGCAGATACACCCTGTGCAGTCCGGCCTCCTCAAAGCAGTATCGAAGCATCAGCTTAGCAGCCGCCGTACCCACACCGCGGCCTCTGGCATCGGCCTCACCGATAAAAATACCATACTCTGCCTTGTTGTGATGTCTGTCAATATCTCTGATATACACACTTCCCAAGGGCTTGTCCGTAGCAATATCACAGATGATGGTCTGCACCACACGCCCGGTATCCACCTGAGTGCGTATCCAGTTTTCATGCCCTTCTCTGGTGAAGAGCTCCTGATAAATGAAATTCTTGCGGACGGCGTCCGAATTTCTCCATGTCACAATCCGCTCCGTGTCCTCATGGGTCATCAGCCGCAAATAAATACCCGCCTGTTCATCCCGATATGTTCCGGTCATCATTTATATACCTCAATTGTTCTTATATGCATTGCAGAGCTCAATCACTCTTGCAATCTCATCCTCACGCATCTCAGGGAACAAGGGCAATGTCACACAGTGAGAAGCAAGATACTCCGCATTGGGACAGTCACCCTCCTTGTAACCCAAGTGTGCATATGCCTTCTGCAAATGACAGGGCACGGGATAGTGCATATTACACTCCACATTATTCTCTGCCATGTAAGCCACAAAATCGTCATGGTCAGGCACCGTAATGACAAAGAGATGAAACACAGACTCTGTATTCTCGGGATGCGCCTGCATGGTAATCAAAGGATTATTGATTTCCGCAATATAACGCTTACCAATTTCCTGTCTGCGGGCAGTCCACTCCGGCAAATATTTCAAACTAACGGAAAGCACTGCACCCTGCAAACCTTCCAGACGGTAGTTATAACCGATTTCATCATGATAATAACGCACATCACACCCCTGATTCTTCAGTCTGGTCATGTGCTTAAGATACTCCTCATTGTCGCAGGTCACGCTGCCGCCCTCACCGAAGGCATAGAGATTCTTGCCCGGATAAAAGCTAAAGCAAGCAAGCTCACCTAACGTACCTACATTTCTTCCCTCAAACTTCGCACCATGAGACTGTGCACAGTCCTCCACTACAAACAGTCCATGCTTGTCTGCAATAGCCTTAATAGCCGCATAATCAAAAGGCTGTCCATAAAGATGCACACCAATGATACCCTTGGTCTTATCCGTAATCTTCGCCTCCACAGACGCAGGATCCAGCTCCCAGGTATCTGCCGTACAATCTGCAAACACAGGAGTCGCACCGGTGTAGCTTACGCCCCACGCGGTAGCAATATACGTATTTGCAGGTACAATCACCTCATCTCCGGGGCCCACGCCCAGTGCTAACATCGCCAGATGCAGGGCGGAAGTTCCGTTATTTACACCACAGGCATATTTGCTGCCTACATATGCGGCAAACTCCTCATCAAATTGATCAGCATACTTACCGCCGGAGAAGGCTGTCTCCACACAAACCTTTGCGATTGCCTCCTGATATTCTTCTTTATGCGCTTCATAATTACGAGTCAAATCTATTCTCTTAATATGTTCAGCCATCGTATACTCCTTCGCTTTTCTTCATCATAGGACTCATGTTATAGATGCAACATAAGCAAAATGTCCAAAACAATACAATCCCCATACTGCCAAAACAATCAATAATATGATAACAATGTTCTTGAAGCTTGGTCCCTTTTTCATAATACCGTCCTTTCCAAGATTTCCTTCGTTACAATCTCTTACTAAACATCTTACGGTACTCGCTTTACTTATCTGACCGCTATTTGGGCATATAGAAAAAAATACTTCTTCTATACCCAAATTTCAACCCAATTATCAAAATATCATTTTATTCTTTCATCCTTTATATGTCATTTCGTGTTTTTATCATTTTACTGATTACCAATTCTTGACAAATCGTATTTTCGGGGCGTCACGAGCAAATTTTTCTGTATATGCCCATTTTTAGGCCCAAATGTCTGTGGGTGTACGAACATTTTCCGGACTATCCCGCCTCCCCCCCTGCTCGCCGGGATTTCACCTGCACCGGATTTTCACTACCAGCACCAGGTCCACCAAAATCCCCTGACATTCATAATCTTAAATATTCTTCTTTATATAAAATTCATTAAACAGTCTTGCAATCTGCACCAGATAATTGCAAATGGTCTTAAATACCTTAACGGTAGTGTTGTAATCCTCCTGCCATTCTACAGGATAATCCATGATCATGACACCTCGCTTCTCGGCCCGCAAAAGGAACTCAATCATATAAAACCAGCCATTATCCTTGCTGCAACCCTTAATCAGAGAAATTGCTGTTTTGCGACGCACAAAGGTAAACCCACAAATAGCGTCCGTGGATTTCATGCGCAGGAAAAGCTTCAGCAAAATCAAAAGCCCCTGAGAAGTAATCTTACGATACCACTTACGGCCCTGGGTATCGGACTCCTTTGCGAAACGGCTTCCGTTAATATATTCCACTTCAGGAACCGTCTCAAAAAGATGAATAGCCTCTCCCAGATGCTTGATATTGGTAGACAAATCAATATCCATATAGCCCACCACATCACCGTGGCTGAGCTTCACGCCTCTGCGAAATGCGGCACCTACTCCGCGTACATTGATACGCTCATACTGCACCGTAGGATATTTCTCACAAAGCTTCTTTGCAATCTGAGGCGTCTCATCCTCGGAACCATTGTCCACAATAATAATCTCATAATTGGAGTAGTTAATCTTCTTAAGATATTCTACCGTACGGGTAATTCCGCTCTCTAAGCGAAGTTTTTCATTTAATACCGGGAAAATAATTGTCAGCATCATTTGGTCAGTTTCTCCACTCCTTCTATCACATAGCGCTGTCTCTTAAAACTCATATTCAAAATAATGGACAGATACTTGAAAATCAAAGTCATCAGCACCGACAACATAAAGAATCCAAAACTCATCAGGGCCATCAGCGAAAGCCATCCTTCCACCGGTCGCACCTCACTGAATACAGAGTATACAATCCATCCAAACATCAACAGCAAAAATCCTAAAAGCACTGCACTCACAAACATGGAAAACTTTTCTAAGACATCTGTGAAAATCACAAGTGTATCCACTGCAAGTCCGCTTCTGCTTCCACGTTCTTCACGATTGCGGTTCCTGCGGGCAGTATTCTTATTATCATAGATAAGAGTATCCGTTTTCAAACCACAATTCATGTACATAGCCTTACGGTAAGGCACATAAATGTTCATTTGATTTACACGATTAATGGCGCGTCTGGAAACAATACGAAAACGCTCCTGGCGAATTTTGTAACGGTTTCCTGTACTCCAGTTATACAGTCCATAAAACACCTTGGACGTCAATGCCACACCACGTTTGGGAGAGGCAGATACCACATCATATCCCTCCAGCGCGCGGCGATATACCTGCATAATCATCTCTTCATCAAAGTCCATATTGCACTGATCGAATTCGAACAGAAAATCTCCCACAGCCAAATCACTTCCGGCATTCATTGCTGTCTCCACACCCTGATAGAAACTTAAATTAATCAGGCTTACAGAACGGGCCTGCTGCCCCTCCTCCAAAAACGCATTAAGCTGTTCCACTGTATCATCGGTACAACCGTCATTGACACACACAATTTCAAATTTCTCAAAATTGGCATTCATCACATTACAGATACTGCGCATAAAATCTTTTACCACAGCACCGTCATTATGCAGATAAACCACGCAGGATACAAAATTTTTCTCCTTGCCTGTCTGTTTCATTTATATCCAAACCTCCGTTAGTCCAAAAACTCATCCAAATCATAAACCGTGTTAATCTTACCCGAAAGCACACTGATAAACACCGGTCCCCCTGCACTTTCAGGCTCCAGACGCTTAATCACCGTAGGGCGGGAATCGTCAATCTCCGAAGCCTTAAGAATCGGCTTCATGGAAAACAATGACTTCTCATAGGTAAAACCATACTCTTCCCTCATATATTTGCGGGCAAGAGCTGACATGTATTCCCATGCACTCTCCGGCTTGTGCGCACACTCATTGCAGTTACCCAGCCACATCTCATTACAGATACCGTTTTTCACGCACTCAAACTGTGGTGTGGCATCATAACTTGTCTTATGAGGCGTAAATGTAACGGATGTCAGGGAATGATACCCCGTCTTACCAAAGGGCATAATGGAGAAAAAGGGGCCATCCATCACAGTCAGTCCGATGTCCTTAAGTCTCTCATCCACATTACACAAAATAATCTCACAAAGTTCGTATTTTAATCCAAAGTCCTGGGTTTCAACTCCCTCCACTCTGCGAAGCACCTGATTTACCGAGGCATATGTGGCATTTAATACAAAAGGAGCAACATAAACCTCTTCCTTACCCTCATGAAGTACATAAATTTCATAACTGTCACTCTGCTTTACAATCCGCTGAATCTCCCGACTAAACTGCAAAGACACATTGGGCAGCACTTCCAATTCTTTCATCAAATAGTCCCTGAGAATATGAGCATCGTAGGTATATTCTTCCGTCAAAAAAGCTCCGTCGCATAAGCCTGTTTGGAAATATTGTTCCACCGGCAAATCCATGCAGGGAATATCTGCACTCTTGCAGAATTTACGAAACTCCTCCGCATCCGTCCAGGAAAAGTGACTGGAAGTAGCATAGACCTGCTTGAATTTATCGTGAATACAAAATCCGTAATCATCCACAAAACGCTTAAAATAACCTGCAGACTTCATAGCCGTGGACAGGGAGCGGGGATAATGATATCCCATGTGGACTCTTGCCTGATTAATATAAGTAGCACGTGTAAACGGAGCCGGCTCAAGCTCCAGAAGAGTAACCTTTTGTCCCTTGCGTCCGCAGTACAAAGCTGCATAAAGGCCATATAATCCGCCGCCGATAATCAATTTGTCATTTTTATTCTGACTGTTCATTCTTCGTTTCCTTACTTCCGCCTCTGCATATAGCCATAAGCACACTAAATGGCAACACAACCATCAGCGGATAAATATATCTAAGTTGCACCGTAGGCCCCAAAATCAAAGTTGCATAATAGCCCATAACCAGTGCAAGAGGTACACATCTGTCATATTTTCTGCACGCAATCAGACATCCTGCCAGCAGCATATATAACCACAAAAAGACACCCGGCACAAACAAATATTTCAATACCGGAAGCTTTAAATAAGCATTGTTGTCTGCCCATTTTTCCATTATCCGAAAGAGACTCTTCCATTTGGAATCCTGATAGACTCCTCTGGAATTAAGTTCCTCCGTCAAAAAACGGGTCTGCACATAACCCAGCCCTGTATCTCTGCCATTTACATTGATATAGGCATGACTCTCATCACCTACATAAAAATATCCGGCATTTACAGCCAGCGCTGCATTGATAAAATCCCCGGGATAACGTCCCAGGAGATTCAGATACGTCCCGGCAAACTCCTCCGTACGATATCGCACCACATAAGTGTTGGTGTGACGTTTTACCGGATCTGCAATATCCGGGCGATATTCCTTATAGCTCTCATTTAAAAGAAAGTCATTGATTAAAGCCTTGGAATCCTCGTCCATGGTAGCATCATCCTCTGCCAATACTCCAACGCCGCCATGATAAACCATACATCTTGCAAGCTGCTGAATAGGCATGCTCAACATCTCTCGTCTGTCTCCCTGCTCCGCTCCGGTAAGCCGAAACAATCCGGAAATACACAAACTTCCCACAACCAGACTAAAAGCACAGTTAACTGCAATCTTGCCCCAAAATCTCCTGGCACCCTTTCCGCCAATCACTGCCACAAAAAGTATCACCACCAGCACCAACATGGCATACCTGCCATTGTTGCGATAAAGTTGCATTCCCACGGAAGACACGGCAAAGAGCACATCATATCTGTCAAGACCGGATGTTCTTCGTCTTATCATCTCATATAACGCCAGCATCTGCAACAAAAAAAACACGGTAAAAAGCACATCCTTACATACACTGACACTCATATACATATGAAAGGGATATATCATAGAACCAATCTGGAGGCATACCGGAATCCATTTTGTGACACCTCTGTCAGTAAGCAATACAATTCCCCATGCCAGAACTGCTGCCAAAGCAAGCATCTGAAACAAGACCAACAATGCAAGCCCTGTATTGACATCATTAAACAGCTTATCACCCAGGCTCATAAAGCCATCCAAAAGCAAGGTATGAGCAATGGGGTGATGATCATTGTAAGCACCACTTTCCACCTGCCCCAACTGAATGGTGGTGTCATAGGCACAAATACCCGGATAGTAGGCTAAGTAGCAGGGCAGCCAGCTCAGTACAATCAACCCGAAGGATACGAACCAACGCACTCCCTCAGAATACCAAATACTGCTTTTCCCCTCCGGTGTACTCAGTTCCTCCGTACGAATAAGCGAAAGCTTTCCGGCCAAAACCACCGGCAATACACAACTAACAGCGCCTGCAAATACACCGACCGCCAGACACAAAAAACTGAGGCGTGCAATATACGCCCCTGTCCAGAGAATATTCCCTTTTTCGGCAAGCTCCCATCCGGTCAGCTGAAAAAATCCAAAAGCAAAACCAATCAAAGCAAATATCACAAATACTCTTTTATCAAAATACTTTTTAACCATTCTCTTTCGCCTTCTTAGCGTCATGGACCCGATTCAAACGATACTCAAAATCCCGTCTGTCCTTGGCTGCCATAACTTCCAATATCATACCTGCGAACAGGGACAAAAGTCCTGCCAGCACCACAAACCCACATACAATCAAAGTAGGAAAACGAAGCACCAACCCGGTTTCCAGATAAGCCATTCCCACCGGAATAAATACGATTGTTGCAAGCAGTGCCAACACAAACGCCAACAATCCAAAGAAGCGAAGGGGTCTGTAATTCTTGTAGAGCTGAAGCATCTTAAGAATCACCTTGGCACCATCGCTGTAAGTATTCAATTTGGATACACTTCCCTCCGGTCTGTCACGATACTCCACCACCACATTCTCCACATGCATATTATAGTTCACGGCATGAATGGTCATCTCCGTCTCAATTTCAAAACCCTTGGAAAATACCGGGAAAGTCTTGATAAATTCGTAACTAAAAGCTCTGTAACCGGTCATAATATCCTTGATATCAGAGCGGAACAAACTATTAATTCCGGCACGCATAAGGCTGTTGCCAAAGTTGTGGAAGGGACGCTTATTCTCTTTAAAATAGGTAGAAGAAAGTCGGTCTCCCACCACCATGTCCGCATTTTTCTCCAACACAAGATTCACCATTTCCCTTGCACAATCCAAAGGATAGGTGTCATCACCGTCAATCATCAGATAACACTCCGCATCAATCTCGCGGAACATTCTGCGCATAACATTGCCCTTGCCCTGCTTGTACTCATTGCGCACAATGGCACCGGCCTGCTCGGCAATTTCTACGGTCTTGTCTGTAGAATTATTATTATATACATATATCATCGCCTCGGGAAGCGCAGTCTTTACATCATTCACTACCTTGGCAATGGTCTTTTCCTCATTATAGCAGGGAATCAACACTGCAATTTTATCCATATTAATCTCCATTCTTGGAACAATCTGGAAATTTGGGCGCAAGCACAAATTTCTGTGTGAAAATTTATTTTCACACTTACCATTATTTTAGCACGATTATTCTGTTACAGCCACTATTTTTATCATTTAATCTGTGTTATAATGTCATAAATTTAATTTTTTTGACGAGGTGGAAATCGTGAAATCCTTTTTTCAGGCTCTTTATCGCCTGTCTTGCAACTTCATATTGATGTTATCTATGATTTTTACAGGACTTTTGTTCGTTGCAGGTTTTCTGTTTACCTGCTATGCAGATAACATGACCACCCAACAGGTACTGACGCGGGCAGACAACCCTCTGTTTCACCTTTTGGGAGTGCTCATAGCGGGAAGTGCAATCCTTTTGTGTTGCCGCCTTGCCTGCAAACGACCTGCCCTTGGCAAAAGAATTCTTCTGTGTATAACCATGATCGGGGTACTTTTACTGGGCGCCCTGCTCATCCTGTTCGGAAGAACTGCACCCGCTGCCGATGCATGGTCTGTTTATTCCGCAGCCCAAAGTCTCGCTGGAGGAGACACTTCCGTGATTCACCCCACAGACTCCTATCTGTCCTATTATCCTCAACAGGTAGGACTGATGGCTTTTTTTGAACTGATTATTCGGATATGGAACTTCCTTCCCATCGGTCTGGAAGCTTATCATTTCATTAAATGTCTATATGTAGTATTGACCTGTATCATCGTTTTCTTTCAGTATAAAACGGTTCATCTGCTTTGGGAAAACGACCGGGCTGACTGTATCTATCTGATATTGGCCGGTACATGCCTGCCTATGATTATGTACAGTTCTTTTGTATATGGAGAAATTCCGTCCTTCGCCGCCCTGTCGGTGGGCTTATATTATCTGCTGAAGCTTTTAAAAAATATGCCCGAAGACAAAACCATGGCTTGCGACACTCCGGCAAAAAGGTATATCCTTCCGGCTTTCATAAGCCTTCTGGGACTTACTCTGGCTGTAATGCTTCGCAAAAATTCGTTGATTTGTATTATTGCAGTGGTACTGGTGGTACTTTTGGAGGCTTGTTTCTCCGGCAGAAAATCTCTTTTGATATACTGCACGCTTTGCATCACACTGTCCCTCACTGTTTTGCCGATTACCCAAAAATGCTACGAGTTCCGCGCCGGCAACACCTTGCGCACCGGCGTACCCGCCATGTCCTATTTTGCCATGGGCATGCAGGAATCCTCACGCGCCAACGGCTGGTACAATGGCTTTAATTTTAACACCTATCAGGAGTCCGGCATGGACACGGACAAGACAGTAGCAATCAGCAAAGCTGCCATCACCGAACGACAGGATTACTTTAAAGCCAATCCCGGATATGCTGCCTCTTTTTATTTCAACAAATTTCTCTCCCAGTGGACCGACGGCACCTATGCAAGCCGTCAGGCAACCCTCGCCACACTGGGGCCCAGGCACCCGGCCGCAGAGGAATTCTACACAGGCAAATATGCTAACGTATATATCGAATTTTGTAATTTGTATCAAACTATAGTTTATCTGGGATGCTTTGCAGGCATCCTTATCACACTCCTCAGACGCCGCCCTGACAGACTTTATATGTGGACTGGCATGATTAGCGTCTTTGGCGGATTTTTGTTCCACATGATATGGGAAGCCAACTCACGCTATATTTTCCTCTATGGACTTTTACTGATTCCTTATGCAGCGCGAGGCCTTGCAGACATCAGTAATACATCCGTCCTTGGAAAATTCCGTAAAAATAATACAGACCGCACAGAAGATGCAAGCCAAAAGCAGCCCATTGCAGGCTAAGTAATAAAGGACGTTTCTTCTCTGCCGTAGCGCGCAAAAGCACCACAACTGCCCCCACAAAAGCAAAGAAAATGCCATACATGTAGCCCCATGAAAAATTAAAATCAGGCGCTCTGAATCCCTTTTCGTAGATGAGAAAAGCCATTGCAAAACTCATCAGATAAATCTGCCACGAGAAGCGATACAGAGTGTTTGTTTTTATTTTTTCCCAATTACAAATTAATACCACAAGGGGAAAACCAATGGCCAACCCTATAGCAAAAGGGATGTTGCCGCAGTACATGCCCCAGATGTCTCCAAAGCAAAAACCAATACCGCCCTCTACGCCCTCCTCAGGCACAAACACTCCCTTAAATTGATACAGCAAATCTATAAATGTCGGTATAAAAGTCAGTCCCAAAAGAATCGTCGGTTTAAAATTGCGGAATTTGGACGCAAACAGCCGGTAGACCATAATCAGTCCTGCAGCCCCCACCAATACAATAGTAAAACTGGGCTTTGTCATGGTAGAAATCAGCAAAAACAGAGAAAACAGAATATAATCCCCTTTATATTTCGCAGCTGCATCCTTTTTTTCATAGCTATCCAACAGCTTTACGTACCACAAAAACGCCAGAATCGCAAAAGGTCTTGCAGCCATATAGGTTGCATTATGAAACGGATTGGCCGTAAAAACTCCCAAATAGTTATAGTTAATTCCGGGAAGATATACTTTCATAGGTGAAGTAAATACCATAGATACAAAAAACAGCCCCACTGCCACCACGCTGATAATCGCTCCGGCCAGCACCTGATTTCCCTTTAATCCTTTGGTCAATTCCTTCAGGGTAAATCTGTTAAGTGCCGCTTTGGTTATAAGCAATGCCAATGCGTTAAACATGGTAGTAGCTATTGCCACAGCCATTTCCGGTGACACAAACAAATCCCAAAAGGCTGACAACATAAACAGTACCGGATAAGGAAAACTATAGCCGCTGTCCAATCCCTGCATCTCTAAAATGTAGGCTTTCATATCCGAGTGATACAAGCCACTCCCCAACATACTCTCCACACATTGTCTGTGAAACAGAGTAAATGTCACTGCCACCACTCCCATAAACAAGACTGCAAAAATACAGAAATCCAGATTTGTATATATTTTCTTTTCTTGTACCTTTATCTCACTATGCTTCCCTGACTTTCTTTTCTTAGACATATTTGTCCCTCTCTGTTATCTATTGTTTTCCTTTAATTAATATAATTCCAAGACATTTACCACATCCGTCGAAATTCTCCGGGGGTGACACCCTCAACCTTTTTAAACATTCTCGAAAAATAATTGGCATCATGCATGCCACATTCATGGGCAATTTCTTCAATAGGCTTTTCTGTGAATCGAAGACTCTGTTTCGCCTTTGTAATCCGTACCTGTAAAAGATATCCTGTAACAGACTCGCCAAACTGTTCCTTAAAAATTCGAGTCAGATAAAACTTATTGATATAAAATTGCTCTGCCAACATATCTAATGTAATTTTTGATGCATAATTTTCATCCAGATATTCCTTAAGAGCCTGAAGATTTTGCTTCTTACCTACTCCCTTGCGTGCAAAAGCCTCCTCCCTGCCTTCTGACTCCGGATTCCAGCTCTGCTCCATCAGCATCGTGAGAAGGGTTGTTAATTTTTCAAAAATCTGCATATCCTTGATGTATGCACCGGAAGCTGCAATAGTATAAATTTCATCCAGCAATTTCCCATATTTTTCCGGTTCAGCCGGTGTCAAAACCGGTCTGCCGCCGCGTTCAACGTATTTATTGTAGATACCGCCCATATTGGGCCCATAAAAGTGCACCCACTTCAGTTTCCACAAGGTCTCTGCGCAACTGTGGGAATACGCCTGATGACAATCCACATAAACACAGTCTCCCTGCTTAAGCAGATATGTTTTTCCGCCATACTCAAGACTTCCTTCCCCCTCTTCAACCAGGAAAAAGAGATAGGATGACAAATTTTTACGCCGACTGGTATGGGGCTTTTGAGCCTCCAGCGAACCCACTTCCTGTAAATGAATGAGATTCGCTTTAGCAAAGTCCGAGGGCGTATAGATTATTCGATTGGTTTTTACAAAGGTACCATCAAACAATGTTGGATCCATGTCTCGCCCTCCTCTTCTTGCATTATACACATAACGGTAGTCTTTGGGTAGTATAACACGAAAGTCAATATAATGCTAGTGATTCTCAAAATATACCCTTAAAAAAGGATTTTTAAACCTTTAAAATAGTGTAAAATAAAGATGTATTATTATGCGCTTATACCCAAAACGGAGGTCACTTTAATATGAAAAAAGCTTTGATTACCGGTATCACCGGACAAGACGGCTCTTATCTGGCAGAATTTCTGTTAGAAAAAGGTTATGAGGTTCATGGCATTATTCGCCGTGCATCCATTTCCAACACCGCCCGCATCAATCATCTGATAGCGGACCATGCAATTACCCTTCACGACGGAGATTTGACAGATTCTTCTTCATTAGTACGCATCATCAATCTGGTTCAGCCCGATGAAATCTACAATTTGGCAGCTCAGTCTCATGTACAGGTTTCCTTCGACGTACCGGAGTATTCCGGAGATGTGGATGCTTTAGGCGTAATTCGTATTCTGGAAGCAGTGCGCATTCTCGGTCTTACACAGAAGACCAGAGTGTATCAGGCATCTACTTCAGAGCTTTATGGCAAGGTAGAAGAAGTTCCCCAAAATGAAAATACACCCTTCCATCCCTACAGCCCCTATGCCATTGCCAAGCAATACGGTTTCTGGATGGTAAAGGAATATAGAGAAGCCTACAATATGTTTGCAGTGAACGGCATTTTATTTAATCACGAATCTGAGCGTCGCGGTGAGAACTTTGTAACCCGAAAAATCACTCTGGCTGCCGGCCGTATCGCAGAAGGAATTCAGGACCATCTGGAGCTTGGCAATATGGACTCCTTAAGAGACTGGGGCTATGCCAAGGATTATGTGGAATGTATGTGGCTCATGCTCCAGCATGACACCCCTGAAGATTTTGTAATTGCCACCGGCGAACAGCACACCGTGCGCGATTTTACGGAGCGGGCATTTGCTGCCAACGGTATTACCATTCGTTGGGAAGGCACAGGCCTTGACGAAAAAGGATATGATACTGCAACCGGCAAGATGGTGGTATGTGTAAATCCCATGTGGTTCCGTCCCACTGATGTGGACAACCTCTACGGCGATCCTACCAAGGCAAAAACAAAACTGGGCTGGAATCCCCAAAAGACCTCCTACGACGAGCTCATCCGTATTATGGCCAAGCATGACAGAGAATTAGCAAAACAGGAGGCAAAATTATTATGATGAATAAGGATGCGAAAATATTTGTGGCAGGCCACAGAGGCATGGTGGGCTCCGCCATTGTCCGCGGTCTTGAGTCCGCCGGTTACACCAACATTATCACCCGCAGCCACAGTGAATTGAATCTGTGCAGACAGAATGATGTAGAGGATTTTTTTGTTGCCGAAAAGCCGGACTATGTCTTCCTTGCGGCAGCCAAGGTAGGCGGCATTGTGGCAAACGCCGAAGCCCCCGCTGATTTCCTTTATGACAATATGACTTTAGAGATGAATGTCATCCACTCCGCATGGCAAAACGGCTGTAAAAAGCTGTTATTCCTGGGTTCCTCCTGCATCTATCCCCGCATGGCGCCCCAACCCATGCCGGAGAGCTGTCTTCTGACCTCAGAACTGGAGAAAACCAATGAGGCATATGCTTTGGCTAAGATTTCCGGATTAAAATATTGTGAATATTTGAATAAACAATACGGTACCGATTTTATTTCTGCCATGCCCACCAACCTTTACGGACCCAACGACAATTACCACCCCACTCACAGCCATGTGCTGCCTGCGCTAATCCGCAGATTCCACGAGGCCAAGGAGGCAGGACTTGCTCAGGTAACCTGCTGGGGAACAGGCTCACCCTTAAGAGAATTTCTCTATGTCGATGATCTGGCTGATGCATGCATCTTCCTGATGAATAACTACTCCGGCAACGAGACTGTAAATGTGGGAACCGGCAAGGAATTAAGCATTCGTGAGCTGACAGAGCTTACCGCCAAAGTAATTGGTTATGAAGGCGAAATTCTCTGGGACAGCGACAAACCTGACGGCACTCCCCGCAAGCTACTGGATGTCTCTAAGCTTGAAAAACTGGGCTGGAAGTACAAGACGGAATTAGAGGACGGTATCCGCCTGGCTTATGACGACTTTTTAAACAATCCCATGCGTGCAGAACGCTAGAAAAGAGGTATTTATGAACATAATCTTATTATCCGGTGGGTCCGGCAAGCGTCTGTGGCCCCTCTCCAATGACATTCGTTCCAAACAGTTTATCAAACTGTTTAAGTCCGCCGATGGCGGCTTAGAATCCATGGTTCAGCGTGTGCATCGCCAGATTACCAAGGTGGATGATTCCGCCCGCGTAACCATCGCAACCTCCAAATCCCAAGTTGCCTCCATTCGCAATCAATTAGGCGATGATGTCGGGGTTTGTGTAGAGCCCTGTCGTCGTGACACATTTCCTGCCATTGCTCTGGCAAGCGCTTATCTTCATGATGTGATGGGTGTAGGGGCTGATGAACCGGTGGTAGTCTGCCCGGTTGACCCTTTTGTAAATGATGATTACTTTGAACATTTACAGATGCTTAGTGACCTGGCTGCAACAGGTGATGCCAACCTGTCCCTGATGGGTATTGAACCCACTTATCCCAGTGAAAAGTACGGCTACATCATCCCCAAGACAGCCGATAAAACAAGCGCTGTAGACACCTTCAAGGAAAAGCCTGATGCCCGGACTGCACAGCAGTACATTGATCAGGGCGCACTGTGGAACGGCGGTGTTTTTGCCTACAAGTTGGGTTATGTTTTGAACCGTGCCCATGAATTGATTGACTTTACGGATTATCAGGATTTATTTAATAAATACGACACTCTTACCAAAATCAGTTTTGACTATGCCGTGGTAGAAAAGGAATCTCAAATTCAGGTTCTCCGCTTCCCCGGCGAATGGAAGGACATCGGAACCTGGAACACTCTGACCGAGGCAATGAGCGAATCCGTTGTAGGTAAAGCTATTCTGAACGAGACCTGCGAGAATGTTCATGTCCTCAACGAGCTGGACATGCCCATTCTCTGCATGGGACTTAAGGATGTGGTAGTATCTGCAAGTCCAGAGGGCATTTTGGTTTCCGACAAGGAACAGTCCAGCTACATCAAACCCTTTGTAGACGCCATCAATCAGCAGGTAATGTTTGCAGACAAGTCATGGGGTAATTTCCGCGTTTTGGACGTGGAAGAAAATAGTATGACCATCAAAGTTACTTTGAATCCCGGCCAACGCATGAACTATCACAGCCATGAGCACCGCGACGAAACATGGACCATCCTCTCCGGCACCGGCCGCACCATTGTAGACGGTATGGAACAGCCCGTACAGGCAGGCGATGTCATTACCATGCAAGCCGGCTGCCGTCATACAGTTATCGCCGACACTGAGCTGAAAATAATGGAGGTTCAGTTAGGCAAGGAGATTAATGTACATGACAAACAAAAATACGAACTGGAAGAATAAACCCTTTTTGCTCTCTCCCGCCGGCAAGGATTATCTGTGGGGCGGAGACAGACTGCGCAAAGATTTCAACAAAGACATTGACCTGACACCTCTGGCCGAAACTTGGGAATGTTCCACTCATCCCGATGGCGAAAGCACTATTGCAAGTGGCGTCCATCTGGGTCAACTGCTGTCTGCTGTCTTGGCAGAGCATCCGGAATATCTGGGCAGTCATCCCCGCATGATTATGCAGGGACTGGGTTCCGATTCTCCCAATACATTGCCCATACTGGTAAAATTCATTGATGCCAAGGAGAAACTTTCCGTACAGGTTCACCCGGACGATACCTATGCCGCAACCCACGAGAATGGTTCCCTTGGCAAAACCGAGATGTGGTATGTTCTTGATGCTGAGCCGGGAGCCCAACTGATATACGGCTTTAACCGAAACATGAACACAGAACTCGTGCACACAAGCATCGAACAAAATACCATAGAAAAATACCTACAAAAGGTTCCGGTTCAAAAAGATGATGTCTTCTATATCGAAGCCGGAACCGTACATGCAATCGGCGAAGGAATTGTCATTGCAGAGATTCAGGAAAATTCCAACCTGACCTACCGCCTGCATGATTATAACCGTCGGGATAAAAACGGCATACTTCGCCCCTTGCAAATCGATAAAGCCTTGCAGGTATTAAACTACAAAAGCAGCAAGAGCCCCCGTCAGCCTATGCGTGTGTTACGCTATCACCCCGGCTGCGCATCAGAACTTCTCTGTCGGTGCAAATATTTTCAGGTGGAACGTCTTTTAGTAAATACTCAACCGGACAATCCTTTGCCCGACTGCTCCACCAGCGATTTATCCTTTCAGATATTACTATGCGTGGAAGGCACGGGCAGCCTGCTAATGAACGATAAAGAAAGCATTTCCTTTCAAAAAGGCAGTTGTATTTTCATCCCTGCCAATTCAGTCAAGACACAGATATACGGCACGGCACAACTGCTGAAAATTAGTTGTTAATATTGCTTTGTTTTAGAGCTACTTCCATATAAAATGAGGGGCATCTGCGTTGCGCAAATGCCCCTTTTTTCCCTTCTTCTATATTTATTTTCCAAACTCTTCTCTCAGTGCCTCGATATACTCCGGCATATCCTCAGCCTCACGGTCTTCAAATACCACCATGAAAGCGGTGCCATTTCTCATAAAAGATACCAGTGTCCTTTCCATAAGGCAATATTCATAAGCAGCTATCGGGTCCGGGTCTACAAGTATCTCTTCACTCTTTTTTTCATAGACTCTTTTAAACGCATCCTCAAGCTCATCCAGCGTTTCTTCCGTTATTGCAATCGCCTCTGTAGCTTCCTTTTCAAATCTGCAATACACCCATTCCAATGCTCCTCTTTTATTAAAATTAAGCAACATATTGCACCTTGCCTTGTATTGCCCCTGATAGGCCGGAACAAGATACATAAGCACATTTCTCATCGAACATTCCTGTTCTATGTATCCGGCACTTTCCATAACTGTTCTCGCTTCCTCCATGGTCATGCCCCACTCCAAGCCACAGGGTACTTCCTCCACTTCAATCTTGATGCTTCCTAAATTATCCATGGCACTACTAAGCCAAAGGATACCTCCTGCCGCTGCCAGTACCACCACAACCGCCACCACAGCTAAAATTTTACCTGATTTACTCATTCTTCCTCCACATCACCCTGCAAAACTATACCACATAGCCCAAAATTTATGCAGCAAATGCCTGCAACAGCTCAAGACCAATTAAAACGATAACCCATACAATATCATCCATATTTGCAAGAAGCAAGCGGATATACACAATCACATTGATAACCAAAATTGCCAACACACAGATTGTTGCAATCGCCGTCATACCACTCAATGCCGCCATAAATGAACAAATAAGTGCTACAACATAGGCCCAAAATGCCCACATGGCCCCTACTATATCACACAAAGTGTAATAATTCATAACAGGCACAAACGCATAAATCGGATTCTCCCCTGCCTTCATAAACAGCTTGCAATAGATTACCATTACAACAAGTGAAACAATAAGTGACATACCCATTCCCATATTAATTTTCCTCCCTCAAATTGCTTTGTGTAAGCGCTTCCATACCCACTCAGCATACCATCACTCGTATTGAATCACAAGAAAAAACGGTAGTAATCCACAACTTTCTTCACCGCTTTAATTACATCCTCCACCTCAGCATCTGACAAGGTATAATACAAAGGCAAGCTCATGGAGCTGTTATAATAGCTTTCCGCCTCGGGACACAGCCCCTTCTCATATCCCAGCTTCTCATAATAAGAATGCCAATAAACCGGCAGGTAATGAACCTGGCAACAAATATTCTCTGCCCACAGAGCATCAAAAAACTGTCTTCTGTCACAGTTTAAAAGCTCTGTATTCAAACGCAAAATATACAAATGTCTGGTAGTATCTGACTGAGGAATTTCCTCCTGCACCTGAATTTCAGGCATATCCTTAAAAGCCTCATTATATTTCTCAACAATCTCCCAACGTCTCTTGGAAAACGCCGGAAGCTTATCAAGTTGGCTAATCAAAAGCGCTGCCTGAATATCCGTTATGCGATAGTTAAAACCAAGCTCCACCTGTTCGTTGTACCATCTGGCATCGGTAGGATGTACCATCTCCTCCTGATTACGAGTAATACCATGGGAGCGCAAACGCATAAGTTTCTTGTAAGTCTCCTCATCATTAGTGGTAATGGCTCCACCCTCACCACTGGTTACCGTCTTCACCGGATGAAAACTAAAACAGGTCATATCTGCAATGCTTCCTACCGGCTTGCCATCATACTTAGTACCCATGGCATGGGCCGCATCCTCAATAAAAACCAGATTATGTTCTTTGCAGATTTCACGGATTTCTTCAGACTCAATGGACTGACCGGTGAAATCCACTGCTACAACACCCTTGGTACGAGGTGTAATCAGCTTACGCACAGACTCCGGGTCAATATTATAAGTATTATGTTTGATATCTGCAAATACAGGCTTCGCTCCCACATAAAGTACACTGTTAGAAGATGCTGCAAAGGTAATGGAACTGACAATCACCTCATCACCCTCTCCAAAGCCTGCTGCCATGGCTGCAAGATGAAGGGCTGCCGTGCCATTGCTGACAGCCACTGCATACTTTGCTCCGGTAATCTCACAAAGCTTATTCTCCAGCTCTGTTACCTTTGGTCCCCCGGTAAGCGCAGGACTTACCAATGTCGCTGCCACTGCATCAATATCAGCCTGGTCAATATATTGTTTACCATAATGAATGGGAGTCTCCCTCACGGGAGACCCACCAAAAATTGCCAACTTACTCATTTTACTACTCCACAATTGTCGATAAATAATTAAAGCTCCAAATCCAGACTCTTCAAACGCTCGCGAATCTCTTCCACACTCATCCACTCAGTATTGTTGTCAGAACTGTAAGAGAATCCTTCTGCTACCTTCTTACCGCCTTCTTTAATCTTCTGCTTGCTGTTCCATTTTACCTGAGGATATACAATAAAATGCTTGTCATACTCATAGGTAGTATAAGAATCCTCAACGGTAACCATAATCTCATGAAGCTTCTCACCGGGATAGATACCAATTTCCTTGGTCTGACATCCGGGAAGCATTGCCTCTGCCAAATCTGTAATCTTAAAGGAAGGAATCTTGGAGATAAAGGTCTCACCACCGGTAGCTTCCTCCAACGCCTTGATTACCAGCTCAACACCCTCCTGAAGACTAATCCAGAAACGAGTCATTCGATAATCGGTGACCGTAAGTTCCGTGCAACCGTTTTTAATCATGTCATGGAACTTGGGAATAACAGAACCACGGCTGCCTGCCACATTGCCGTAACGCACAATCGAGAAATTAATATCCTTCTCGCCGGCATAGGCATTCGCTGCAATAAACAGCTTATCAGACACAAGCTTTGTACCACCATAAAGATTTACAGGGTTTACGGCCTTGTCTGTAGAAAGTGCAACCACTTTCTTCACACCGGTATCCAAAGATGCATCAATTACATTCTGCGCACCGTTAATATTGGTCTTGATAGCCTCAGCAGGATTGTACTCACACGCAGGAACCTGCTTAAGCGCTGCCGCATGAACCACATAATCAACGCCCTCAAGTGCTCTGGTCAGGCGCTCTTTATCACGCACATCACCAATAAAGAAACGCAACTTGTCCATATGCTCTCTAAACTCGCCCTGCATATGAAACTGCTTAAATTCATCTCGGGAATAAATAATAATCTTCTTGGGATTATAATGGCTTAATACATATTTGGTAAATGCCTTACCAAAACTTCCGGTACCTCCGGTAACCAAAATTACTTTATTATTTAACATAACAGCCTCGCTTTCATAGTCAAAACTTACTTCAAGGATATATTTTACCATATTCTTACGCGGAAAGCAATTTTTATCCACTTTACATTCAATATTTTCATTTATTACATTTTAAATCCAATAATCCCGTTGTCTTAAAACGACTTTTCCTTGCAATATTATCAATCATTATTGACTTTTCGCTCATTATGTGTTTATAATATGATTATCAGAAATCACTTATTAAAATAACTTAAAGGAGGATGTTTTTTATGAAGAACAAAGTGATGAAACGTATTATTGCATCTGTAGGTATTGCTACCTGTTGCCTGACTCTGACCGCGACACCTGTTACTACCCTGCCCGTTCAGGCAGCTGCGCCCACCGATGAAACAGTTGATCCAGCTGCAGAAATTTTAGAATGGGTATATCGTATAACCGACGGCAAGGTTTATAAAAGACTGTTAAATTGTACAACCCAGCAATGGGCAGGACCTTGGATTTATGTAGGCGAAGCTGAATAAATTTGCCTTATTTCTTTTCTATTTTCTTCTATCAATCACATCTAAATTAGCACACAGGTTTTTTCTCGCGAAACCAAAATGATTTTGCAGGAAAAAGCCTGTTTCTGTTGACTTTAAGCCTAAAATGGCATATAATGAGCGCAAGAAAACAGAAAGGACCGAATAATTATGATGAATCCCAGAGAACTGGATGTTTTGAACATCCTTTGGAAATCCGAAGAGCCTATGATGGCAACAGATATTGTAAATGCCGGAGAAGGTCTGACTCAGAGTACTGTAACTGCTGTTCTGCGCAAGCTTCTTCACGCTAAGCTTGTTGAAGTTGTTGGTGTTACCCACAGCGGTAAAGTTTTGAGCCGTACTTATCGTCCGACCGAAGCTTCCCGCGAGGTTATTTTGCAGAACTTTGCTGATAACTACTGCTGTTTCCGTGACATTATCTCCAAGAGCAGCTTATTCGCAGCGCTTCTTAAGACCAACAGCGATCCCAAGGAGATTGCCCAGGACATTTCTGAGCTTAAGAGCATGTTGAAAGAATACGAGCAGGCTAACAAGAAGAAATGATAGATACATCACTAGTACAGACTTCCCTGTCTACCGTGATGATGGCCGTACTTACCACCAATGTATTTCTGATTTTTTTGGTACTTTGTCTGGTAAATGAAAAACTTCTGGTTCGGGCCGGCTACAAATTGTTGGCATTATTTGTACTTTTTACTACACTGCGTTTTGTGCTACCGATTGAGTTGCCCTTTGCAATTACCTTGAAGCTGCCTGTTGCTATTTCGCAAATTATAGCAAAGTGTCATAATCGGCTGTTCCTTGTATGCGAACAGCCGATTTCTTTATGGCAATTTTTCAAATTGGTTTGGCTGGCAGGCATCATCATTGGTTTGATGTTACATATTCTTTCTTATTACCGCTCTTCACAACATATTGTCCTGTATGGTAAAGAGCTTACATCCTCAGATCCATATAAAAGTCTGCTTTCACAAATATGTACGGGAAAAGGATTCACAAACAATTTCCGGGTAATTGAACTTCCCGGTTTGGATGTGCCTGCGCTCTTCGGTATAATCCACCCAAGAATTCTGGTCCCGGAACATTTCGAGATGCCTCAAAAGCAGCTCACATACATTCTGTGTCATGAGGCAACTCACCATTTTAAACATGATCTTCTATTAAAAAATATCATCAAGATTATCACACTTATATATTGGTGGGATATTTTTTCATATTTGTTAAACCGCCAAACAGACATTATTTTAGAAATGCGCATTGATGATTCGCTCACCATGACAGATCCTACAGTAACCCGGGAATATATGCAATGTCTGATTGAGATGTCGGACAGAGCCTCTCAAAAAAGACTGTTACCTAACAGTCTGACAATTGGTATTTTGCCTTCCGGATATAAAGATTTAAAAAGACGCTTCAGACTGATGATAAGCAACCAAAACAAACCATACAAAACATGGGGAGTTTTACTGTTTATTATTGCTTCAAGCATCTACCTGTTTTCATATGCCATTATCTTAGAAGGCTACACACCACCGAAAGAAATCGTTCCTCAATATTGGGAAGAAACCGATAACATTAATCCTTCTGACTACGTTTTCATTTCTTCGGAAAACAGCTACTTCATAGATAATGAAGATGGCAGCTATGAATTCTACATAAATGGCTCGCGAATAGAGACTGTCACTTCTCTCGACTACTATCCGAAGGATATTCCCATCTATACCCAAGGCACTGCGCCCTAATACATCCATTAATTCCCATCCGTTCGACATACCAATTGGACTGATGGGAAATTTATTTTAGATTAAGTAAAATATGTCGCAGAATTTAGATAAATTTTATTGACTTTCTAGAATCGTATTACAAATTTCATGGAATAATATAAAATACATTTTATAGAAAATTGATTTATTTCAAGAAAGGAATCTACCATGGAATTTGGAGAAATCATCTGCGCTTTACGTGCTGAAAAAGGTATCTACCAGAAAGAATTAGCCGATTATCTGAAAGTGTCCATTGGTACCATTTCCAACTATGAACAAGGAATTCACAATCCGGACTTTAATACCCTTTGCGGCATTGCTGATTTCTATGAAGTATCTCTGGATTATCTTTTAGGGCGCACAGATATTCGCGCCGGCATGGACAAATTAGACCAAAAGCTTACAGATAATTATACTGTGGCAGACCTATTGAACACCACCCTTCAGTTAGATGCTGCCGGCACTCACTCCCTTGTGGAATACATTAATTTATTGATGTTAAAGCAAGACAAAGGCAAAGACCAAAAATAAAAAGCATTGCCCCATAACTAAATCAAGTTATGAAGCGATGCTTTTTTTGTTGAAAGAACATTTTGCCAATTCTTGTACAAATTTCATCCGAATTGTTACTTCATTAACAATTTCTTTGTCTAAAATGCACACAAAAACCCTATTAAAACCATCATTATATCCTCTTTGAAAAAATAATTGTTTGATGTATTATAGTTCATAGATGCTAAAATTCATTTATTGTAAAGGAGAAGATATTTATGTCAAAAAAAAGAAGCTTCAAACGTTTCTTTGCCGGAACCATGGTAGCAGCTGTAATAACATCTGCAATAATTCCGACACCTTACGTTACAAAAGTTGAAGCAGCAAGTGCAAGACAGGTAGAAAGTCTTAGCAGAGGCCTTTCGGTTACTGCACTTTCATCAGGCACGCTTGTGAATTGGAGGTATTTAGGTACTGATACTCCCGATACAACCTTTAAGTTATATCGGGATACCAAACTGATTTACACAAGTACTTCAGGTGATGCTACATGTTATAAGGATACGGAGGGCTCTGTCAACAGCACCTATACCTTGCGTGTTTATAATAATTCAAACGCTTCAAACTATACAACATACAGTACGGAATATAAATTAAATTACGACAGTGCTGCAAAGGCAGGCTATTTTGACATTCAGCTGGATACGCCAAAAGACTCAAGACTTGGTGCAACATATACTGCCAACGATGCATCCGTTGCTGATTTAAATGGTGACGGTGACTATGAATTGATTATCAAATGGGATCCCAATAACTCACAGGATAATTCCAAGTCAGGAGCAACAAGCAATGTAATAATTGATGCTTATGAAATGGAGCCGGGTAATGCAACAAGGCTTTGGAGAATCGATCTTGGACAAAACATTCGTGCAGGTGCACATTATACGCAGTTTATGGTTTATGACTTTGATGGTGACGGAAAGGCTGAAATGGTATGCAAGACCGCACCGGGTTCCAAGGATGGCCAAGGAAATTATGTAAATAAAGCAAGTAAAGATTCAGACATAAAGAACGCAAGCGATAACGGCAAATCATATGCCAATTCCAGTGGATATGTACTTAGCGGTAGTGAGTATTTAACATTATTTGATGGCGAATCAGGTAAAGCACTTGATACTATTTACTATGAACCGGCAAGAGGAACCGTGTCTTCATGGGGCGATAATTATGGTAATCGAGTTGACAGATTCCTTGCTTGTGTAGCTTATCTTGATGGTAAGACTCCTTCGGTTGTAATGTGTCGTGGTTATTATACTCGTTCTGTTTTAGCTGCGTATACAGTAGAAAATAATCGTTTGGTAAGTCAGTGGTTATTTGACTCTAATAACGCAGGTTCCAGCTATGCAGGACAGGGTAATCACAATCTTGCTGCGGCGGATGTTGATAATGACGGAAAAGATGAGATTGTATATGGTTCTATGACGGTTGATCATGATGGTACCGGACTTTATTCTTCGAAACTTGGTCATGGTGATGCCCTTCATGTGGGTGATTTTATACCGGGAAATGGCGCGCTTGAAATTTATCAGGTACATGAAACATCTCCCTACGGAGCATCTCTTAGAAATGCTAAAACCGGCAAAATTATAAAGCATTGGACTGCTTCTAAGGATACCGGACGCGGTATTGCAGATAACATTATACCCGGAAACAGCGAGGCAGAATTTGTATGTACCGGTGATAGTGTAATTTATAATTCATCAGGCTCTAAAGTGGCTGACTGGTCATCGGTTACTAAGTGGAATATGAACTCACTCATTTACTGGGATGGAGATTTAGAGAGAGAAGTTCTTGACAGAACGATGATTGATGATTACCCGAATGGAAGAATTTTTACCGGTCAGGGTATAGAATTTAACAATTCAACAAAGGCAAATATGTGCATTACAGCAGACCTCTTTGGTGACTGGAGAGAAGAAATCGTTGCACGTCTTTCCGATGGTAGTGGTGTGAGAGTTTATGCAACTTCATATGACACGGATTACAGATTATATACATTAATGCACAATACACAGTATCGTACCGGCGTTGCCGCAGAGAATGTAGCTTATAACCAGCCGCCACATGTAGACTTTTTTATCGGTACAGGTTATGCTTTGCCCTCTCTTCCAAGTGTTTATGCAGTAGGAAATGGTTCTTCGTCTAATGTTATCGGTTCCGGCTCGGAATCCGCAACACCGGCTCCGACCCAAGCTCCGACAAGTGCTCCCACTCAGGCTCCGACAAGTGCTCCCACTCAGGCTCCGACAAGTGCTCCCACAACATCTTCAAAAAGCTGGAATTTTAAGGAGAATGGATTTACGAGTCTGGGTACAATTAATTCAACCAAAACAATAGATGGACTTACCTTAATTGCTACAAGTTCAAAAACAATGTCGGTAGTAAACAATGTTCAAAAAGTTGACGGGATTGAATATACCTATGCCCTTTCACTGGGCGGTGGCGGAAATACATCTTATCGGGCAGTGAAAGTTCCGGTAACCGGAAATGATGTAATAAAAGTGGTATTAAAGAGTACGGGAAGTTCAGAAAGAACACTTATTGTAGCAGACAAATCCGGAAATAAACTGGGAACAATGAAGGCCGGTACATCCGCATCACTTGGTACATATAACTATTCAGGTGATACAGGCTATGTATATCTTTATTCATCAAATAGTGGAATTAATCTTTATAATATACAAGTGGATTCAAATGGAGCTGTAACAGAAGCACCTACAGTGGCTCCCACAGCAGCTCCTACAGCGACTCCCACAGCAGCTCCTACAGCGGCTCCTACAGTGGCTCCTACGGTAGCTCCTACAGCGGCTCCCACAGTGGCTCCTACGGTAGCTCCTACAGCGGCTCCTACAGAGACTCCGTCAGAAGAAACTGAATCAATTGTACATAATTTTACTACAGATGCTAAATCCAGTTCATTTTTCACAATTTCAGGTAACCTTTCCTCAAGCAAAGGAACCGTAACCTATAATGGACTTACCTTAACGCAATGTCTAAAAATTGAATCAAAGACAAATATCAGTTTTACAACAGACAGTGACGCTACACTTGTACTTGTATTTAATTCCGCAAACAGCAAGGATATAAAGGTGGATGGCAAGAAATATACGTTATCGGATGGAATTCTTGAACTTAAGCTTTCCGCAGGAACACATACCCTTACAAAATCTAATAGTGGAAATCTGTTCTATATGGAGCTTACAAAATAAAGCATCGTACATTTGAGTAAACTATATTTAAAAAGGGCATGTTCACAAACCAGTGAACTGCCCTTTTTCTTTACTTAAATATACGTTTACATCTTGCAACAACACGTCTAAAAAATCCTGAGTTTCGCTTTCGTCGCGCAAGAACCTCTGCCCGGATTTCCTTATACTGTCTGTCAGCTCCCAGTCTCAGCTTCCTCAATCGATTCTGCCTATTTGCCTGTAAGTCCTGCTCTCTGTTCTCCAAATGTTGACTTTGGGCAATGGATTGCCATGTACACTCTTGAACTTCAAAAGCATTCTGCAAATCCTTCCACACAGCAGCACCTCTTTGTGTCCGAATAATCAATGAATTACCGCCCTTTTTATCTGCATCTTTGCTTACATAATCATCACCCACCGAAAAATCTGCATAGGGGTTCAATTTATCCATACAGTCCAGACAACACTCTGGCATAAAGTATTCCTTTATTTCCATGCGCTCCTTGCGGGATAATTTCAATTCCTTACCATCCTGCAAAAACAGTCTCACATCCCCCGGCCATCCCACATCCTTCTTGGAGCGAAAATGCATAGCCTCCAACTGCCCCTGCCCGAAGATTTCATCAAAATATTCCCACACATGAGTAGTCATCGTTTTGTCACAAAACAGACCTACCAACAGGAAGTTGTCGCGATGCAGTTTATACTTTTCCACAAGCTTTATAAAACCCTTTAGATAACAGGGCGTTCCCACCAGAATCAATCGTTCCTCTCTGTGAGTCAGAATATATGCAATTTCTTCTGTGTGACTGATTTGCACATAGCGGGACTTCTGGGTCCCTGACAAATCCTCTCCCGATTCTATACGTCGGGTCTGAACCACTCTGCCATAATGATTCTCGTCCACCAGAAATGCTCCATCATACTCGCCCTTTTCCAGCAGATTCTTTACTAAGGTAGTCACAAACCCACCGGAGGTGGCGTTAAAAAGAATTTCCTCATTCTTTGACTGCACCAGCTTACATGACACATAGGCAGCCGTAGATGCGTTTTCTACAGAAGCGGTCCCAAGTACATTCATATTTTGCGGACAAACTGCCAGACAGTTGCCACAGGATACACAGGTCTCACCCACACAGGGTTCCACCTTTCCACTTGGTGATATCTGCATAGTGATAGACTTGGCAGGACAAACCGCTGCGCAGATTCCACAACCACAGCATTCCTTTTGCTCTTTTATTTGCTGCACTGAATTCATATTTTACTTCCCCCTGCCTTGGCTTTCTTTCTCCTAAGGCGAGATGAAACCATTTTTATCACCTGAGCAAACTCTTGCTTTCTACAGTAACACAGTACAAAAATCAGATTGGGCACCACGAGACAAACGCCCGCTCTCGCAAATAACCACCCGATAATTGCCATACGATTCTCGCCAAGAGGTAACCATTCAGTAATCACCCATGTAATTGCGGAAGCCGCAAGCGTTATCAATGCGTAATAGCCCATAGACAATAAATTGCCTATGGAGCTCTTTTTAAAAAGGGTTTTAAATAAGGTCTGATTCACCCATGGAATTGATATGGCAAAAGCTGCTATGGATGAAAACACCACACCATAAATCCCACATTTATGAACCAACACCAGATTCAACACAATATTAGTGACCATACACACATAGGGTCTGTAGCGGTCCTCGTACCAAATTCCGGCAGCATCCTTAAACACCAACATGGTACGCTGACTGGAAAACATAAAAAAGTACACTACCAGCGCAACCTCCACACCGATAGGGTAGGTCAAAGCCTCACCGGTCCAAAGTATCATAAAGGGATGATACAGGCACAATAAACATACAGAACACCAACCTGTTATCCACGCATTGAGAAAGCCAATTCGATTGAACAATGCATAATTCTTCTCATTGGTCTCCGTAATCAGACTATTTCCCACACTGGCTGTCATAGAGCTGAAAAACAGCACCACAAAAGAATTCACCGCACTCATGATATAATAATAATTGCCGTAAATCGAAGTCGCTGTCAGGCCTAAGAAAGCAGACACCACAATCATATCCGCTGCATGCACCACAATGGAATTCAGCTTGGTTCCTACAAGGCCACTGAGACGTTTTTGAATAGCCCGTTTGTCCTCTTTCTCCAAAACGCCCCTGCACTGATATTCAGGATACTGTTTATTGGTAACCACAGAATTCAGCACATTGGTTAAAATCGTCCCCACAATAGGTACAAAGGCATACACATAAAAGTTTCGGGTCAATACCAATGCTACAATCTGCCCTGCCTGAATCAACACATTGATTGCCAGTGTAATTTTACTCTTGATATCTGAGCGCTGATGGGCCACTAAGAGACACTGCTTATATCCGGCAAAGAGGTAACTTATGACAGAATTAATCAGATATAGATAGAATAAAATATAGACATTCGTGCCCTCGGGCGGTTCCCCCTTAATCAAGTGTGGAATAATCGGAAGTATAAGCGTTCCCACCGCCAACATAACACCGCCAATCCAACGATATAGGCGTCTGTAATAAGCCAAAAAAGCACAAATTTTCTCTGTATCCATATCTTCAATCGGCTTGTACAAAGAATATACAATGGCAGAGCCAAGTCCCAGCTCCGCCAAGCTTAAGAAACTTAAAATAGAGGTAAACAGACTTCCCACACCCAAATATTCCTCTCCCAAAAGATAGAGAATAATGGTACGGGAAATAAAAGGCAACAAAATTGCAACCATCTTATTCGCAAAAGCAAAAACAATATTTCTGGCCGTATTTTTACTTCTGGAATCTGCCATATTGTCCTAAACCTCCTATAGTTTCAAATAATCATATACATTCTTCTTGCGGATTTCCTGCAAACCATCCTGAATCTGTCTTGAAAACAATTCATGCTTTTCACACATGATATGAACTGCTGCCACAATTTTATCAGCCTGAATCTGTCCTCTTACATCAAACATGAATTCTCCCTGTTCAAACAAATCCAAAAGCTCCTGATATTTTACAGCCCACCCCGGCACAACAGCCGGAATACCATTTCGATAAGCATGAACTACCGCATGAAAACGGGATGCAATAATAAAATCAAATTTCGTTACCAGCTCGTCAAATTCCAGGCAACTAAGCTCCGTCCCTATCAAAGCTACTTTATCACTTTCCTTAAAGTATTTGCTTTTGATATCCTGACAAATCGGTAAATCCTCTGCTGAATGATAGATGAGAAAAACTTGCTTACCCTTCTGTTGCAAAGACTCAATAACCTGTCGATACATTTCAAACAACTGCTCGGGATTACCATACTGCAGGGTCTTGCCGTTTGGAATTATTGCCACACTGCCGGAGGGAATCATTATTCCTTCCATGGCCGGAGCCTGTCTATAAACATTCTTTGCATCCACCCCAATATTCTGCAACACCAAATCCGGCGTCAACACCAGATTATCCAGCTGATATTTATCCTTTAACAGCTCATAACCTTCCTGTTCACGACACATGATAACCTCTGCATAACGAAGCTTCTTCTTAAGCATTCTCTGTATCATGGGTGCCCATATCCCCTTATAATCAAGGGGGCCAAAGGACTGGGGCATAAGATATACCGGCATTTTCACAGAATGAGCAATCCCCAATCTGGTAAGATAGAATAAAGTCTTTTTATATCCCCAGTTGGAGCCCAGTGCGTATCCACTGATATCGATCAAACCAGCTCCATCCTGTACAAGCTGTATAAAGTCCTTATCTGCCTTTCCGCCAAACAGCTTAAAAAACAGTCTTCCCAATTTACTCTGCATCAATATCAGATGCAATGTTTTGGGATACGGCATAATACGGAAAGTATACTGTTGTTTTTCCTCTTCACTGCGTCGGTAATCCTTATTGGAAAGCAGCACCACCTCTTTATCCGGATAGCGCTTTGCAATCTCATCTGCAGTGATAAATGTCATAGCTTGGGCACCCTTGTTAAAAAGCTGCCCGCCTGTGACCAGCACATATTTTTTCATATTATTTTATTCCCAGCTTTCTTACATCCGTCTGCTTATATCCCTTCACCGCATATTTCAGCTGTTCTACACGGATGCGCATAAATTTCCAATTAAACTCCCAAAGTGTCTTACGATCCATTCCTGCTTTCTTTAACTGTTTCATATATCTTAGATTCGTATCCACTTTAAATATTTTGAGAAAATACTTAAGTCTCAGCAAAAAACAGGACTGATTTTTTAATCTGGCATGATTACCTGCCCCATAGGCAATGCGCTGTTCCTTTTTCAAAATCTCTGCAAAGGTTTTACGGGAAGGATGATAAACAAGTGCCTCCGGCACAAAAACCACCTTCATTCCCGATGCTGCGGCACGCATGGACCAATCATAGTCACCGCCCGAAAAACGCTCCTCAAACAGACCCACCTTGTCAAAATCCGACCGCATCACCGCCATATTGGCCGTAGCCACTCGGTTGCCTGCAGCATTTTTCTCACTGTTTAAATGAGCTATGACGTCAAAATGCTCCCATAATCCGTTCTTCACAATTTCTATCTGTATTTTACCGGCAACTACCACTCCCGATGCCACGCTTTCACGCAATGCATGCAACCACCCGGCAGTGGGTTTACAATCACTGTCGGTAAACACCAAAATCTCACCCTTCGCCTGTTTCACTGCATAATTGCGGGCTGCATAGGAGCCCGGCACCTGTGAATAATCAAGACATCGATAAAGTCCCTGTCTGCTCTCGGCAACCTCTTTGCACAATTTAACAGAATCATCCGTGGAACCATTGTCTACAAAAAGCACCTCATCCCCCGAAAGAAACTCACATTTTGCTAACGATTTAAATAAATCCGGAAGAAACTGTTGCGCATTAAATATGGGTATAATAATCGAGATATTTTTTTTATTTATATTATTTTGTGACTTCTCCATATATTTTCTTATACTCCGCACAAATACCATCCCAGCCAAACTTCTCTGTCAGTTCCATACAGTTACCGGCCAAGGTAGCATAATTTTCACAGACCTGACGTATCCGGTCCGCAATATCCTCCGCAGAAACAGGGTTTCCATGATATCCTACCGTTCCTTCCGGAAACTGACCGTCAAAGCCCTGTCCTTTCGTATAAAGCACCGGAAGCCCCTGACTCATAGCCTCCGCATACACCAAACCAAAGGTTTCATGATGGGATACCATCGCAAAAACATCTGCAGCCCTATAATAATCAATCAACTTTTCCTTAGGAACAGGAGCATGGTACTCTGTATTTTTATCTTGACGGATAATATCCAATTCCTTCTCATCAAGCACCTTTCCCACCACCGTAAGACAAGTGTTCCACCCTTCCTCTTGCAACAATCCCAAAGCCTTTTGCAACAATGGAATGTTTTTATTGGGAGTAATCTGAGCCACACAAACCACATTCAATTTTTTTTCATCTATGCGCTCTACTGCCTGATTCAAATTACGTCCCTTATATTGATTATGAAACCAAAAATCATCAATGCCATTGGGAATAACATAGCTTTTTTGAAGAATTCCCTCCTGTTTGTCCAAAGGAATATATTGTGAAAACAGCTTTTCCTTATATGCTTCGGAAAGGAAAAATACTGCTGCCGCATTTTCCAAAATCTCTATGCCCCGTTTACGCAGATTCAACCTTATTTTAAAAAAATGATTCAAATCTGTATTGCGTACAGCCACCACATAGGGAATCTGATACTGTTTTGACAACTCATATGCAACATTCCCATCGGTAAATAACGTGTAGGCATGAATCAGTTGATAATCCTGCACCGATACATTCTGAGTGATATAATGAATTATTTTCTTCTGCTTATATCCAAAAAAGAACCTGTCATTTTTACGAAAGCACTGTGCCGCAATCACGTTCTCATTGAGTTTAATCACTGCACTTTCCGCATTGTATGTGGGAGCAATAATGGTACTATCTATCCCTGTTTTATCCAGATGTTCAATCATTGTCTGATGCAGTGCTGTGGTAAGATAATTACCGTTAATGTGTAAAACCTTCATAAGCCGGCTCCTATAATCTCCAGTAGCTGAAGCCTCTTTCCTCAATCTCTTTTACGGGATACAAGCCCTTAACATCAATCAACACCTTCTCACTATTAGCGCAATCCCCATACAAAGCATTCAGCTCATCCAAGCCAAGCGCTTTGAACTCGTTGTGGGCAACCGCCACAATGATACAGTCAGCCCCCTTGGCTTCATCCATTGATTTAAGTTCTACTTGATATTCCTGCATGGATTCTGCTGCCCCTGCCCAGGGGTCCACAACCACAGGACTCACACCGTACTCTCTCAGGCGATTGATAATATCCTCCACCTTGCTGTTTCGGATATCAGGACAGTTCTCCTTAAAGGTTAGTCCCAACAGAACCACCTTGGCATTTTTTACTGCTTTACCTGCCAAAATCATCTGTTTAATCGCAGCATCTGCTACAAAAGCACCCATACCGTCATTCACCTTACGTCCTGCAAGAATAATTTGGCTGTGATAGCCCAGTTTCTCTGCCTCATAGGTAAAATAATAGGGGTCTACACCGATACAATGACCTCCCACCAGACCTGGACGGAAACCCAAAGCATTCCACTTGGTATTCATACCGTCCACAACCTCATTGGTATCAATACCCATACGATCAAATACCATGGCAAGCTCATTCATAAAAGCAATATTAATGTCGCGTTGGCTGTTTTCCACCACCTTAATCGCCTCTGCGGTCTTGATGGTAGAAACCGGATAAGTCCCCACTTCGATTACCAGATCATAGACATTCTTAATCTCCTCAAGAGACTCTGCATCCATACCGGAGACAATCTTCTTGATATTCTCCAGACGATGGACTTTATCACCGGGATTGATTCTCTCAGGGGAATAGCCCACCTTGAAATCAACACCACACTTTAAACCGGACTCCTGCTCCAAAATAGGCACGCAAATATCTTCTGTCACTCCGGGGTACACGGTGGACTCAAACACCACGATAGAACCCTTGGTCAGATTTCTTCCAACCACATGGCTTGCCCCCTCAACAGGAGCCAGATTCGGGGTCTTATCCTGATTGACCGGGGTGGGAACTGCTACAATATGAAACTTTGCTTCACGAAGCTTCGTTTCATCTGCAGTAAACTCCACCGCACACTCCCTGATGGCTTCGTCTCCCACCTCTTTGGTAGGATCAATTCCCTTCTGATACAACTCAATCTTGGACTGATTTACGTCAAAACCGATGACCTTTGCTTTCCTGGAAAATGCCACTGCGATAGGCATGCCCACATAGCCCAGACCTACCAGTGCAATTTTCTCTTCTCCGGCAATTATTTTCTCATAAAGGCTCATAACTTTTTCTCCCTTAATTCCTGCAGCAGTTCCTCTGATACCCTCTGCTTGTATATAATTTTCTTGATAACTCCATGGAACATATTGTTGGCGGTCAGAATCGCCGAAACCACACAATTTTTATTCAAAGCCTTGCGGAACAACAGATAATGCCATTTAATCAGTTTGGCCTTGCTGCCGCTGGAAATGGAATTGTCATGCTTGATATAATAAGACATACATTCCGGCAAACGATAACATGGGCTCTTTTCGATAATCTGAAGCCACATGGCATAATCGTTATTTTTACGTATATTCGCAATCTGTACAAGGCCTATGCGCTCTCTGTCATACATCACAGTTATTGTAGAAAAATAACAGTAATTGTACATTTTGCGTTTATTCACCACCTTAGGACCGGTGTAAACATAGGGCAACCATTCCCCGTTTAACTGTATCATGTAATCGGTATAGGTGAATGCATAATTGTTTTCCTTCATAAACCGAAGCTGCTTTTCCAGCTTATTCGGTACCCAGATATCGTCGCTGTCCAAAAAAGCAATCCATCTGCCCTTGGCCTCCCGAAGCCCTCTGTTACGACTGATGGCAGCACCGCTGTTCTTCTCGTTTTTCAGATACTTAATACGTGCATCATCAAACCTCGCCACAATAGAATCCGTATCATCCGTGGAACAGTCATCCACAATGATAAGTTCCCAGTCTGTATAGGTCTGGGCAAGTATTGACCGAATGGACGCCTCTATATATTCCGCCGTATTATAGGACGGCATAACTATCGAAATCAAATCACTCACTTACTACATCCTCTTTCTTGTCCATAATGCGTATGGGCACACCTACTGCCAGCTTATCCGCCGGAACGGACCGGTTGACCAAAGCCGCCGCTCCCACAACCGCTCCTTTACCAATCACCACATCACCGGAAGGAGTAATCACACTGGCCCGCATACCGATGTATGCACCGTCCTCAATCACAATATCGAAATGCTTCTGCCACTTCCCATGACAGGCAAAATACACACCATAAGAAATGGTCACATTATTTCCTATCTTCATCTGATCATAACACATATCATCCAGATAACATCTCATACCGATAAAAACATGTTTACCAATCTTGAATCCACAGATTTTATAAATCAGTATACGAATACAGTTAAAAGGACAATTTGGTGCCACTGCATTAGCCAGCCACTTTCGTATGGGCTTTGCCAGGATGGTCAACAGAGAATAGTTGTAGTAATACGGCGCCGGCTTTTTATTCTTTTTTTCATAGAGCCACTTTAACAGCTTCATAAATGTTTCACCAGTTCCTTTGCTTCCTGTTGCTTCGCATCATAATAATCCTGCCCGATAGCACCCTTTTTCAAAAGATAGTCACCAAAATCCATGGCGGTATCCATTCCCTCTTCATTGATACCGTCTCTCTTAAACACCTTATATACTGTCTGAAACATGATTTTCAAATCTCCAAGAAACGTAATCTTAGAAATATACTGCAAATCATATTCAAACTTCTGCTCCCAGGTCATATTGTTACGTCCATTACACTGGGCAAGACCGGTAAGTCCCGGCCGGACACTGTGACGCTTCCTCTGTTCCTCACTCATAAACACCATATCCCGCACCAGCTGGGGACGGGGGCCAACAATACTCATATCACCCTTGATGATATTCACCAGTTCAAAAAGTTCATCCGCTGAGGTACTGCGCAGAAACCGCCCATAGGCAGTAAGTCTCTTCTCATCCGGCAAAAGCTTGCCGTCCTTATCCTTCTCATTGGTCATGGTGCGCAGCTTAATCAGTTTAAAAATACGCTCCTGACCAGTCTTGGGATCAACCAGTCCGGGTCTGAGCTGTACAAAAAAGGGATTCCCCTTCATCTTGACAGCCCCTATAATCACCAATAAAAGAAGAATCGGTGACAATATCACAAGCCCCAGTATAGACAATGTAAAATCAATTAGTCTCTTCCAAAATTTTGCATACATTACGCAAAGCAGCTCCTAACAATCTGAATTATGATATCCTGCTGTTCTTCTGTCATCTTATTATCACTGGGAAGACACAATCCTCTCCGGAAAATGTCCGCTCCCACATCCGCGCCATCTACGGACACAAAATCATTCTTGCTGAAAATCGGCTGCATATGCATAGGCTTCCAAATAGGACGCCCCTCTGCATTATACTGTTCCAACATCTCAAGAATCTCTGTAGGACAACTCTTCCCGGTTTCAGGCGTATAATGAACTTCCTGTTCCCCTCGCACCTGCTCACACATACCCTCCTCATCAATCAACAGACAACTCAGCCAGAAATTCGGCTCACTACTTGCTGCATCATAGGGATTCATGCTCACAGGCAAATCTTTGAAGCCTTCCTTATATCTGTTATAAATCTCTTTTTTCCGGCGAATGTGCTCTTCTAAATATTCATATTGCCCTCTGACAACACCGGCAATCACATTACTCATGCGATAATTGTAGCCCAATTCCTCATGCTGATACCAGGGGGCATTTTCTCTGGACTGCGTAGACCATTTGCGCACCTTTTTAGCAGCCTCCTCATCGTCAGTCAACAGCATACCGCCGGAGGAACCGGTGATAATCTTATTACCGTTAAAAGAGATGCAGTTATAAGTGCCGAAGGTTCCGGTCTGTACACCTTTATAGGTGGCTCCCAAAGACTCCGCCGCATCCTCAATCAGCACTGCATTGTGTCTATCGCAAATCTCTCGAAGTGCATCTATTTTGGCAGGCACACCATAGAGATGAGCCATCACCACAACCTGAACCTCCGGATACAATTCAAAGGCCTTTTCTAAAGCCTCGGGGTCCATATTCCAGGTATCATATTCCGTGTCAATAAATACCGGAACACCGCCCTCATACACCACCGGATTTACCGTTGCAGCAAAGGTCATGTCAGAACAAAAAACCTTATCTCCCGGCTTCACACCGGCCAGCTTTACTGCCATATGAAGAGCTGTCGTTCCTGCAGAAAGAGCTACCGCATATTTACAGCCCACCTTCTCACAGGTCACACGCTCCACCTCATTAATGTTGGCCCCTACCGTGGACATCCAATTGGTCTCATAGGCCTCCTTGATGTACTCCAGTTCCGGTCCGTGCATGGTGGGAGATGACAACCAAACCTTTGACTCAAAAGGAGTAAATTCTTCACCTGTATAATTTGCAAACATATCTCCACTTCCTTTCCGTTCAGGAATCTACAAACTAACCATTATACTGATAAGTTGACACAATCTCTTTTATCAGGGGACGAATATCTGCCGCCTCCTGCTTGGCTTCCTCACCTAACTGCTCCAACTGCTTCTCAAAGGCTTCCACGTCAAATTCAATCTGTCTGCCGATAAAAATACGCTTATTGGCCGTCTGGCGCAGACCTTCCTCGTCCATAAGAAGCTCCTCATACATTTTCTCCCCGGGACGAAGTCCTGTAAACACAATCTCAATATCCTCATCCACTCTGTAGCCGGATAGCTTAATCAGATTACGAGCCAGATCCACAATCTTCATGGGCTCACCCATATCCAGCACAAAAATCTCTCCGCCCTTGGCGTAAACACCTGCCTGAAGCACCAAAGACACAGCCTCCGGTATGGTCATAAAATATCGGATAATATCCGGATGCGTCACCGTCACCGGGCCCCCTGCTGCAATCTGCTTCTTAAAGAGAGGAATAACACTACCGTTACTTCCCAACACATTACCGAAGCGCACTGCTACAAAATTGGTCTTGGACTTTTGATTCATCATTTGAATCACCATCTCACAGATACGCTTGGAAGCTCCCATGACATTGGTAGGATTCACTGCCTTATCCGTGGAAATCAATACGAACTTCTCCACTCCGTAGCGGTCTGCTGCCTGTGCAGTCTTGTAAGTGCCAAACACATTATTTTTTACCGCCTCATTGGGACTTGTCTCCATGAGGGGTACATGCTTATGTGCAGCTGCATGATACACAATGTTCGGTCTGTACGTCTCAAAAATATGATTAATACGTTTGGTATTGCGCACGGAAGCAATCAAAACCTCCAAATTCAGCTCCGGATACTTCTGCAAAAGTTCCTGTTGAATCTCATAGGCATTATTCTCATAAATATCTACAATTACCAACTGCTTGGGACTGTGGGCAGCAATCTGTCTGCACAACTCACTTCCGATAGAACCGCCGCCACCGGTAACCAGAACCGTCTTGCCCTGCACGTAATCCAATACCTCTGCATTATTTATCTGAATGGGCTCTCTGCCCAATAAGTCTTCAATCTCAACTTCCTTAAGTTCGGAAACAGACACGTCACCGTTAATCAGCTGATACACACCGGGAAGTGCCAAAAGCTTACAACCGGTTTCTTTACAGATGTCCAGAATCTCTTTTCTGGTCTTGGTATTAGCGGACGGAATCGCAAAAATAATCTCATCGATACCGTACTGCTCTGCTGCCTCCACAATCTTATCTCTGCCGCCCACAATAGGCACACCACGCATAATTTTGCCGTGACACCCGGGCTGGTCATCGATAATACACTTGATTTGCATATTCAGGTACTGGCTGACCTCATTTTCCTTCAAAATAGCATTGGCCGCCGCCCCTGCGCCAATCAACATGACTGACACTGTCTTAGGACCATGAACTTTCTCCCGATACTTGGAGCGGAACATTCTGATAATACGATAACTGAAACGAATACAAGTCACCAAGCCAAAGAGTAAAAGCCAATAGATAAAATAGTAGCTGCGAGGCATGGTAAAACCTGTTACCATACAGACGATAACCTGCACCACCGCTGAACCCGTTGTGGCAAACACAATATTAATAAGCTCCGTTGCAGAAGCATAGCGCCATACGCTTCGATAAAGCTTAAACACTACAAACATCAATAATCCCACTACGACATTTATGGGTAAGAGGCGCTCAAAATTGAGCATAAAATCATCTCTTATGGCACTGAAGCTAAACTCATAACGAATATAGAGGGACGAAAAGGAAGATATCATAATAGCCATGATATCCATAAGAACCAATGCCAATGTGCGATTGAAAGAACTCTTTAAAAACCTAGTTTTCTCTTTCATTGCAAATCATCCTTCTCCATACAACAAAAAGTAAAATAACAGCTGCGCTGCCGGAGCCCCAGCAATACTCCAACAGACCAAACAATGCCGGAACCATCAGGATAAGCACCTCTCCCGCAAAGGTATCTGTGCGCCCTGCAAAAAGACGCTTCCAAAGGCCAGCCAACGACCAGCCAACCAAAACCACAAACAATACCAGTACCGGAATACCAAAATCCACGCCATACTGTAAATAAATATTATGGGCATGTCCAATTCTTCTGGTAGGGAAAATCTGAAATCCCTGCTCAGACTCAGGATGTCCTGTCCAATTAAGCAGATGGGCATAGAATCGGTAAATTGCCGTTCTGACCTTTATCGGATTATTTCTGTCCGCCACATCAAGGGCAAATCCGGCTTTATATGCCTCATCGTACAACTGCTGTTGAAGCTCTGTAGGCTCCGCAGCAGTCCCTGCAGAAGCTTCTGCCCGGACACTGTCATCCACCGAACTCTCAGCCATATTTACACCCTCTACCTCAAGATGGGGCGCACCCTCTACAACCTCTGCGGAAGGCTTATTTTCCTCGCCACCCAGCAAAGATTCAAACACATCTGCTACTCGTCCTGTAGCAGACTTCATAAGCTTGTCTATATTAATAAATTTCTCGGAATCCCATTTATCCCAGGAATGAACCTTATCCTCATTCCATTCACCAAAAAACCACACGGGATGATGGAACATGGGCGGCAGATAACGCACCGCTCCAAACACCACCGGAAACATCAATGCAAAACACAAAACCACAATCAAGCCGTTTCGCACAACACTCACAAATATATTTTTGCCCACACCCATGCGCCACAAACCCACAAGAGCGGCCAAAACCATAAGCACTGCCACAAACCATCCGGTACGGCTGATGGTCATAAACAGAAATCCCAACACCACACCGGTACCCAGAAAGTAAAATACCTTCCACCAACGGTTACCATCCCGACGATAAGTATACAGAATCTTCGCCAACGCTGCACCCAACACAATCAGATAAAACAGCGCATTCATGTTGCAATTACTGTAAACCCCAACATAACGCACCACATCATAAGGCCTGAATACAAAACACCAGCCCTGAAGCATGAAAAACGCCAGAATAATCCCGTTTAACATTCCCTGAGTCAAGTTCTCCTGCTCCTCCTTACTGTAATCCGTAAGGTAAAAGCAACCAAACATTACAAGATAAGCCAATGGCCATAAATACTCACTGCGGGATATGACCATAAGCGCCATCATAACCAGCCAAAGCACGCCAAAGGTTCGATTCAAACGTGGAAATTTCTTCTCCTGAACCACTGCAATAAAGGTACGTATCACGGCCAGTCCCATCAAAAACACAGACAAAATGAGCGATATTCTCCCATTCGTAAAATACAAAAAGGACTGCCCCCAGCCGATAAAAGCGACTCCCCCTATAACGCAAATAAGACTCCATACCAGGTAAGGAATCTTTTGCTTTATAAAATCATTCAAATGATAATGAGACAGAATCAACACAGCCATCATGATGCCTGCCGAGTTGCGGAAGGTTTCAATCCATCCATCCAGACCGCTTCCGGTCTTAGTCCGCTGATCAATCAGACAGAACATAAAAAAACACAGACTGTATATAATTCGCTTTTTATTTATGTGAAGCTTATGGGACATATACGTCTCCTCAAATTTGAATATAGTTATCTTAAGTATAGCATTTTCAGGCACAAATAGCAAATCAATTTGACTTGCCTCTGACAGCACTTTCCTCCCTTAAAAAGCACGCTCCCAACCCCATTATTACAAAGATGGTAGAAATGCTCAGAGACTGCTGGAAACTCCAGATATTATTAGCCATATACCCCAACAGGCACAGTCCGCAGGCTGCCGCACGGGGGCTTTTCTCAAAGGCCTGTAAAAGCATTTTTAACAGCACCATAAAAAGTCCCGCAAACGAGAGTGCTCCACACAATCCCGTATTTACCAAAAGGGTAAGAATTTCATTGTGGGCATTGGTCAATCGCTTGTTTTCAAAAGCAGTCTTTACATCTGTCAAAAGCTCCTCACTACTGCCCTTATAGAGATAATCAGCCATGCAGTCAGGTCCCACACCCACTAACTTATGCAGCCCGTCCTGCTCGGCAAAACACTCAAATCCTATGCGCCAGGTAGCCCCTCGGTTACTGCCCCAGGTATCATTAAAGGTAAATACAGACCTGTCTGATAAGGCTCCCAGACTTCCGGGCTTAACAGTATTCACGCCAATCATAACTACCAAAGAGACAATAACAACCGCAACGCCCACACAAGCAACACGTGCCAGCACCGGCCACACCTTCGGCGCTGTTTTATGCCCCGCATACCACCATCCTGCTGCCGCAAGTACTGCAATAAACACAGGAACCGCGGACTTAGTCAGCAAATTAATCGTACCTGATGTATAATTCATCTGTTCCGGGAACAACATCCTCACACACATCGTTATCAGACAGGCAAGAGCAAACAATCCTACAATCATCCAAAAACGCTTCATACAAGCTTTCTCTTTTGATTTTGCAGAAAGGACAAACATGGCAAGCATGACTGCCGCAAATGCAAACAGTCCACTGTCACTGCCCTGAACAACCAACATCCCAAAGCCCAGACAAATATATACCGACAATAATATTGTATACCATTTTCGACCGCCATTATCCAGCCACAGAAGCCCTACACCCACAAACATCGTTGATACAATATAACCGCAAAACCAGTTGATATTTCCTACTGTAGAAATATACAATGGCAACCCTGAATTCTCCATGGAAAGCGGCCAGACATCAAACCGATTCAAATATCCCAAAAGGAACGTCACTGCAGATACCGGGATACACAGATAAATCAGATATTGGGAAAAAACTGCCATGCGTGACACCATGAAATAAATTGACACAAGTGTCAGATGCGGCAACAATCCCATAAACCACCCCGTTGTACCCCAGAGAGCCGTTGCACGATAATCCGTGCACAGATAGGACACACACACACTAAATACATAAGCAATTGCAAATCCGTCTGCCAAACTGAACTTTAGCTTCGGTTTCCAATTTTCTCCCGCTCGCTTCTTACTGTACATCACCGCTATAACAGCAGTTATCCAAAGTACAAATGCAGGTATCAGTATCCTGGCAAAAAATACGGTGCATGACCTGAAAAAGGTGGATTTATCCGTTCCGATATGTGTAAATCCCTCCTCGTTATAGAAGGGCAATACGCCTAAAATAAGCACCCCATAAACCGTTACCAAAAGGCCCACGCACCAACGGAGCAAATATTCAAAGGACTCCTGTATCGTCTCCGTCTTTACTTGTTTTTTATTTGCTTTCTTACCAGCCGCCACTACTGCGCATCCTCCAAAAGTTTTCTCAAAAACGAATCTTCCGCCGAACCGTTTTCATAGGCTCCGCTGTCAAGCACCTGCTTGGCAAGCCCTGTCATACTTCGAGCTCGTACAGGACCATAAATCACTGTTTCTTTTCCGGATTTTTCCAATACCACATAACCGCGGAAGGAATATTCTGTCTTGTATGCGGTAATTGGAAGTCCTACCAAAACAGAAGTAAACCTTTGTCTTCCATCCACTGTTTCAAACACCATATCCAACTTGTTGCCGGAAGAGTCCGTTCCGTATGACACACCTGTCATAACGCCCTCCCCGCCTTTTACCAATGGATTGGCTGTCAAATCTGTCTTATCCGTTACAAGGGTTCCATACTCTTTTAGCTTATAACCATTCACACCGCTGTTAATCAAGGTATTCTTCAAGTCTTTGGAAATACCCGTTTTTAACCGGATTCCCGGATCTCCCGAAATTCGAATAGAAAAGCCATGATAGGAAAGCAAATCCCTCAAATCCGGCTGTGCTGTCACAGTATAAGCACTGTTCTCATAATTCAACGTCCACACATACATGCCCGTAGGAATACCCTCACTATTATAACTGTACACTACAGCATCTGTTGCCTTATCATCGATAGCTTTTACAATCTGACGACTGTTACGATTCTCGGCCTCGTAAGGAATGCCGCCCACCCACACGGTAGAATCATATCCTGAGGGAACCTGCAGTATCACGTTCGTAGAGTTTTCCGGATATGGACATGCTGTTTCAGGCATATTCTTGTATACCGGAATCTTAAATACAAAAGAATTCTCCAATGATTTTGCCGACTCATAGAGCTTCTTAATGCTGGAAGCCTCCGTGGTGGGTGCAGAAATATTCTGCATATACTGATGGGTATAAAGAGCATTACTGGCATTCGGATTCACATTGTATTTCTGTAAATAAAGGGTATCCTGTCCCTTCTTGATGTAATTGGCTGCAATGGTATCCGCACCGCCTAAAATCGAGAAATACGCATTATACCAATTCTTCTCCTTGGCATATTTTAATCCGTTTACAATTACCTCTTCCGTTGTCTTGCCACTGGCTCCCACATTAAAATGATTATAATATCCCTCATATCCCGGATAAGTTCCCGAAATCAAAGGTGAAGTGCCCTGGCCCTGCTCCTGATACACACGGGAGGCAAGATGGAAGGGACTGACCTCTCTGCCTTCCTCCGCGCCAATTGCCCAGAAAATATGAGCGTATGTCATCACCGTTCCGGGAGCATTGGTGTCACTCTTCATAAAGGTATTGCTTAAAAACGACTCCACCGCCGCCTCAGTGTGATAGGTCTCATTATAAGTCAATAGCTCGAACTGAAAAATCCGGTTGTCCGTCATAGCATTTCGAGGGTCCATATAATACTCCAGAATCTCTCTGGAGGCATAGAACCAGTTGCCGTCATCGTAAGCACCCTCCTTGGTATAATTAGGAAAGCTCTTATACACCAGGCTACGGCCGCCCTTAAGTTCCTCTGTGATCACAGTATTCCAGTCAAGACCTGTCTCCATAGGCACAAACACCCACTGTGGATGAGCCTTTTTTAGTGCAGAAAGACCCGTGTGATAACTCTCAGGAAATTGTGCAATATCTGCGCTGACACCATTGTCACTTTCTGCCAACAATGAAACATCTGTCGTACTCTGCAAATGATTACTACGGGCAAACTCTGTCTCCCACTGCAAAAAGCGCTCGTCCGAGCATGCCAAATAGCTTCGCTCCACATAACCGGTACAACTGCCTTCCCCCTTATCAAAGGACACCTGAATCCATAATTTTCCTTCTGTTTGATTATACAAAGCATCCAGAATAAATACGGTCTGTCCACTGCTCACAACCGCAACAGCAGAAGCATTCTCTTCCGGATTTGCCTTCACCTCATACTCCTTGCACAGATAGATTAACGCCATCATATCTCGCTCAGCGGCAAGTTCAGCCAGCTCCTTATCCGTCACCTGAGCAACCGATGCTGTTCTCGCTGCATTTCCGGGTTGTAAAGACACTTCCGCAGGTGCAGCCTGAGAAAATATTCCGCCTTGCCAAAGTGCACATGACATAACTGTCATCACCAACAGACCTGAACACAACCGAACTATTTTATTCACCTTAAACTGTTTACTCTTATTACCGTTCTTCAAATTCTTCGCCTTCTTTTTCATATACCTATGCATGCCTCCAAATCCACATCCTTGCAGACATTTTACCATGAAGAGAGCATTACTCCTGCTGGTACTATTTGTCAAAGCTTCTTTATGGTTTTGTGAAGCTTACGTACTCCTTTGGGGGCAATCACAAAAAGCATCATATACACCTTATTTTTCGCTGTAAGATACGGATTGCAAAGGCCTTGAAACCATTTCCTTCTAAGACTCTTCACTACACTGCGGTAAAAACCGTTATCCCTCTTCATCTGGCTAACCGGGATATGCAGCATATATTCCAGACGCTGAAAAACCCAAAAGCGCAATGCTATTTTGGCCAACTCCCTATCCTCGTCCGCAAGTGCCGCCCCCTTTTCGGTATTCTCTTTGTGTACCATCTCAAGTACCGCATCCGCATTTACCACACAATCTGCAAACACTCTGGAAAATTGCTCCTTGTCCTTCTTGCGGGAATTACTTCCCATACGATAAAACACATGATAGGTCTGGGGCGGCAAGGACACAATCTGCCCGATTTCAGGCAACAATTCAATCAAAAAGTGAAAGTCCTCATTCAATGCACCGGTGGGAAACTCCTTTCCCTCCAATACACTTCTGTGAAAAAGCTTGGTACAAAAGGAACAATCCCCTCGATGCATCAAAAGCTCTTTTAAAAACTCCCGATGACCTATCAGCACATCCTCTTTGGGTGGTTCACAGATATTAGGAAGCATATTTCCCTGCTCATCAATCTCATCTCTTCCGATTTGAGCGACACGAACGTCATATTTTGTAATACCTTCATAGAGACTCTGATACATATTTTCCGAAATATAATCGTCGCTGTCCACAAATCCAATATACTCACCCTTTACCAGCTTAAGAGCCAGATTTCGGGCAGAAGAAGAGCCACCGTTTTTTTTGTGATACACCCGAATGCGGCTATCCCCTGCAGCAAGCTTGTCGCAAAGATCCCCCGTACCATCTGTAGAGCCATCATCCATCAGAATAATTTCCAGATTTGGATATGTCTGCTTCCGAATAGACTCCACACAACGGGGCAGATATTCCATGATGTTATATACCGGTACTATCACACTAATCAAAGGAGTTTGCATATCATTTTCCTCTCACTGATAACCTCTGCCCAAGAGCCCGGACCGCTCTCGGGCATAGCAAGGCTTCTATCCGCTGAAATAAGTTCTGCACTTACTTCATCCTGTTTTATAAAATCCTGCATTACGCAAAACTGCACCAAGCGCCCGGCGGCAGTATCTGCATTCCATTCTGATTCAATCGTCTGAATCGCATTCCGTCCAAGCTTCTCCACCAGCTTACGGTCTGCCAAAAGCTTTTCCACCAGTTCAAAACACATTTGTGGTTTGCCGTCCTCATAGACAAATCCATTCTCGCCATGGCAAATCAAATAAGGTGCTGCCCCCATCATATGGTCTGCTACCACTGCACAACCACTGTTCATAGCCTCATTAATCACTGCTCCCCAGCCTTCCTTACGGTCACTGGTGGTCAGATAAATATCCGTCTCTTCCATAAGAACCCGAACTTCATCGGGGGTGCGGTACCCCAAAAGAGTCACACAATCAGCCAGCCCATATTCCTCCATCAGTCTATTCACCAGAGGACGCTGTTCGCCGTCTCCTACAATACGCATCTGAAAGGAGATTCCTTTCTTTTTCAAATAATTCGCACACTGTAGAGCAATCTCGGGATGCTTCCAGTCTAAAAATCTGGCTGCCCAGAGAATCGTAGCAGGCTTTTTGCCGGCCATTAATTTATCCACATCATAATGCTTCTTCTCGGGGAAATATCCCCATTTGAGCATCTTGCCGGGATATGCTTTCACAATATGAAAATCGGAAGGAACATAAGCACCTGCACAAAGCAGATACACCGGAGCCTTGCGGTATCTGGTATGATCATTATATTTCTTCACAAGTCCACGGGGAGACACCGCTTTCCACTGTCCCTCCTTGTAAAGACGTTCGCTGTAACGAATCACAGGCATCCCACTCTGTAACCTTTGCGTAATATAACTTTCATCATCCACACCGCCAAATATAATGACATTCGCGTCAGAAATTATTTTTTTACAATTCTCGGGCTCCTCATAAAAACGCATCAGATAGGGTAAATCCACCTTATCCTGCCATCCCATGGAAACACGTTCCTGTTCCATAGCCTGTGTCTGTATAAAGACAAATCCACCCTGCAAGTACCGGTACATCGCGTCACAGAAAGGAATTTGATGATGATTGATATAATTGGACACAAATGCTATTTTAGGCACCTGCTTCTCCACTGCTTCCTTTGCTGCAATTTTCGTATATATCTCTATCAGTCTCTGATAATTTTCTTCTTTATTGTGGATCTTTAATGCATGTTTTCTTGCATTATCGCAATATCCGTGCATCTTCGACGAATCTCCCCACATCTGCATGACTGCCTTTGCAAGATTCTCTGCAGTGGATTTCAAATCCTGGCCGCTATATAAAATACCGTCTTCACCACTGGTAAAAATACTGCTTATTCCGCCCACATCCGCACTGACGCAAGGCATGCCAAGCAACATTGCTTCTCCTAGTGAATTCGGCGAGTTCTCCAGCGAAGAACAACATACAAACAAATGACTGCGCAAATAGCGTTCTTTCATCTCCTTTGCAGTCAGCCTTCCCAAAAACTCCACTCTGTCCTGAAGCTTGTTTTTTTCAATCAACTTTCGAAGATGTTTACCATAAGCGGAGATTTTAAGGCGCTTCTTAAATCCTCCGTCACCGATAATACTATTGCCTGCCACATAAACTTTCGCATTCGGATACCGCTCACAAATAACAGGCAATGCCTCCAACATATAGTGAAGACCCTTTAAAGGATAATCTCCCTGACTCAAAAAAATCGAATGCGGCTCACAGTCCTCTTCCGTCCAAATTTCATTATAGAAATCCCCTCGCAAAGTCTCGTTCATGGCAAAATATTCTGCCCGTGGATTCCACTTTTGGGTAGTTTCTTTATCCCAGGCGGTTCGACCGGTAATATTCCCCGCCAAGGAAACCGTCTCCCGCTCCAATTGTCCACGCAGAATAAATTTCCCCTGCTGACTAAGCAAATCATCCTTTCTCAGCACATCCCTCAAGGTTTTGGAATGAATCACCGACTCCGGTAAATCTGCAAAATAGCGTTCCGCAATCAAGCTGCACAGCCCCTGAATTCCTACAAGAATCCGTTCCTTATAGGGAAAAGCACGACACATCGCCAGTGTATGAGGATACTCCGTACCAAAGCAATGCACCACATCCGGCTGAAAAGTCTTTGTTATATACCACATCTGCAATTCCAAATTGTCTGCATAAACATGAGGATTTACCACATCCTCTGAAAAGGCGTACCACTTCAATCCATTTGCGCTGTCCGAAAGTTCACCGCTCCAAATGACATTGCCGTCATAAATATGTTTTTCTCCACAGGCAAAATCTGCCGGAGCCGGGAATGCCACTGCAAGCTCAATTTTATTTTCCTGCTGTCCGGCTAACACCTCCGACAACAGGCCGCTAAGCCACCCTTCCTTGTTGGAAGCTTCAAGGCCGAGACTCTCTGCAATTACAGGGAGCATAATATTACAAACCCACAGGATCTTCATGGTTTCACCTCCTTTAGTGATTTATGACGCCCCAATTCACTTGGTTGTGTCTGCAGGGTATCTGCAATTATATCGATTGAGATATTCAGACATAATTAAGTGAATTAGGGGTCTATTTCTAATAATTTCAATTAATTAAATATCCAGTTTAGGTAAGGCAGCAGGCGGATGTCGGTGGCGTACATGCCTCTTAATAGTAGAACAAAATATGCTGTGAAGGCGGAGATTACGCCTGCGTAGCATAGTTTTTTGAACCAGCCGGAAGGAAGGTCTTTTAACACGGCAGGGATAAGGAATATCTGGGCGCCCATCATGTAGTAACCTACTCTGGAAATTTCGGGGATAAAGCTTCCGCAAGGATATACTACCAATGCTGCCAAATTCAGGTAAAAGTAAAAGCGGTTGGTTTCGTTATCCTTGATGCTGCGCTTGTAACAAATAATACACAACGCCAAGGTAGCAGCACATTTTGCTACATTGGCCCAGGAAATATTCCCCGTATCAAAACCGGAGTCCCGATAATAAGGATAAAAATAAAATACAATTTCACGATAAATATTCTGGCAGAAGAACAGACTTAAAATAAATAAACCGCCCACTGCATAGTGCCACTTGCGCAGCTTAACCCGACTCAACACATGCATTACAATATACGCAGGTATTACCAACAAAATGGACTTGTGAAAAATACTGCCAAAAAGGACCCATAGAATAAACTTTCCATACTCTCTTCGAAGCACATACTGCATAGAATAAAAAGCAATTGCCAATGCAAGATAATAACGCACGGTGTTCAGACTGTTGAAATAGTATCCTCCTGTCATCAAAAGAAACAACGAAAATGCATAATCAACTGCCTGTCCATGCAATGCCCTCACAAAAAACCATACGGTAAGTATGGAAAACAACGCAAAAATGGGCAGATAATTGTCATATCCGAACAGCTGCTGCATCCATTTTACAATATAATTAAATCCAAATTCCGAAGAAACATGCCTCTCCTGAGCAATCAGGCGAAAATTAAAACGATAAACCCAGTAATCATTCCCCACTGCAATACGACAAGCTGACACTCCTGTCAGAAGGCAAAAGATTGCAAACTCTGCAACATAACTTCTTGCACGGGCACGAGTCATCCCACAATAAGGCTGTGCGTCTTTTTCCGGATTTCCTTCCGCTCTGATTCCTATCGTGCTGTTTTCCCGGCACACAACAAAACTCTGCACATAGAAAGCCAAGAAAACCGTCACTACTGTCAATATGACATATACAAGTGCGCTACTCTCCATTATGTGCCTCCTTTCTGAGGCGTTTTCCCAAGGCAATTCCTTTGCACATCCATCTGTAAGCCTGCCTTACCCCGCACTCACCGCACATTTGTGTCCGATGAGCCAACAGGAAACGCAATGCAAAGGGGCTAGCCATCAAGCCATAGAGATAATGATACAAAACTCCTCTGTCATGGAAAAACTTCTCGTTGTAGCCGGCAAACCAAGTGGAATCTCCTGCATTTTCCCGACCGATAGTCACCGGTGCCGTATACACCTTATAACCTTTATCCATAAACTCTTTTAAAAACAAGCTGTCCTCACCATTGCTGAACCGGGCACCACCGCCAAAAAGAAGAGAAAAACGCACCCCCGATTCCAACAGACTTTTTCTTCGAACAGCAAAACTTACTGCACCATAACGTCCACAATTATACCAATGAACCTGCTTGCGGTCTGTTATAAAATAGGTGCGGCGGCTCTCTTCAATCTCAATATTAAATAGAATCATATCCGCCTTAGGATTGGCAGCAAACTCCGTTTCAATAGCCTCTGCATAACCCTCCCTATACACAATATCTTCATCAGAAAAAAGGCAGATGTCGCCATCCGCCCTCTCTATCGCTGCATTACGGCTCTTGCCGATTCCTCGCTCCGGAAAAGAGAAAAAGCGTATGCGATGTCCCTTATAATCCATTTCGGCACAGTCTTCGGTTTCGCACTGATTGATAATCACTGCGTCACTGTCCAGCTGCATCTGCTCTGCAAGCGTCTTCATATCCTGATGCATCACGGAAGCCAAAACCTCTACGCTCATGTCCACTCTCCATCTCTCTGCTACTTGCCGTTTATATCCTCATCAAATCACTGTTGCTGACTATCCGGCAAAATATAATAACTGCGAATTAACGCCTCATCCGCATCCCACAAAATCGCTGCACTCACCTGAATATCCTGAGTAGCAAAATATTCCAAAACATATTCCAATGGCTTACCTGAGTGAAGTCCCGCCTTCACAACCAAAAGCACACCATCCGCACCATGAAGAAATACGGTATTCTCTGAATCAGACAGCTCTCCCTCCACTGCAATCCAATCCTTTGTCAAATGGTTGACCTTTGAATCACCTGCTGCTCGGGAGGCCTTATCCTGAAGCGCCTTGACAACCTCCTTGACATCAACCTCTGCATCCACCGCACAGACTGCCACACTTTTTTGCTCTTTCAAAATATACCGCAAATTCTCCAAAAGTTCAGGGCTGTTTATGGTACCAATCGTCCGCAAACCATATCGTCTGCGCAGGGTGGCAGGAAGCCAAATACTATCCGCTCCGATTTCCACGAGCAGGAAAAATACCATTACAAAGAAAAAAGAAAGCACTGCGGCAAGAATAAACGCACGCATAGGTCTTACATCCGGTTTCACCGGCGCAACCTCGCTTACATCCATCACACGTATGGAAGCCACTTCCGGAATACTCTCTGCAAATTCTCCTACCAAAACCTCCTGCACCGCTCTACTGAGCAATTCTGTCTTGCCCTCATCCGGAGTACTCACCGTAAATGAAGGCACATGAATATCCGACGCAACCGTAGCATTCAAAGCACCTGTAAGCCCTTCCTCATGTTCTGTCCATCCATCCATATCACCCATAAAAGAGCTTGAAGAAACAAATGTCTCAGATTTTTTCAACATATTTCGGAAGTCTTCTGAATCCACATAAGTATTCCAGGTCATATCATTAACATAATAGTCACCTGACTGCACCGGAGGATTGGTATATTCCATTTTACAGGTAATGGTTTGTTCATACTTAACCGATTCACCCAAAAGCACATTCTTCACATAGTAACCGCCGCCGAAAAGCACTGTTCCCGCCAATGCAAACAGCACAATCCGTCCCAGATTACGTATCATGCGAAGAATTGTCAGCCGCAAATCAAAAGGCTCTGACCCATAGCTGCCTTCCCACATAATCTAATCCCTCTCTGATTCGTGTCCCTTTGACACCTTAAATGCAGTCACCTGCTCACTTTCCACGCCCTCAGTGCTGTCGGGCCAGAAAAGCACCTTTAAGGTCAAAAGCATCAACTTCAAATCCATCCATACAGAATAATGCTCTATATAGATCAAATCCAGTTTTAACTTATCATAAGGTGTGGTATTGTATTTACCATACACCTGGGCAAACCCTGCCAGTCCGGCCTTCACCTTGGTACGGTATACAAACTCCGGCATAACCTCTACATACTGTTTAATAATCTCAGGGCGCTCCGGTCTGGGGCCGATAAAGGACATATCTCCCTTTAAAATATTAATCAGCTGAGGCAATTCATCAATTCTACATTTACGAATAAATTTACCTATAGGAGTAATACGATTGTCATGCTTCTGAGCCAGTCTGGCAACTCCATCCTTTTCCGCATCCGTCTTCATACTACGGAACTTCATGATATAAAACTCTCTCATGCCACGGGTACAACGAATCTGCTTGTACAAAACGGGCCCACCATCATAAAGCTTGATAGCGATTGCCGTCACCAACATAATCGGCGAGGTAACCACCAACAAAATCAGCGAACAGACAATATCAATTGTACGCTTGATAAATCGCTGTTCCATACTCATACTAAACTCTCTTGTCAAAAACATGGGAGAGTCAAAAATGTGAAGCTCCTCTGCACCGGACAAAATGACATCCGTAATTTTAGGCATAATATAAATGCGGATGCTGCGCGCATAACAAAATTTCAGAATCATATTGCGCTCTGCAGTAGAAATATCCCACACAACAACCGCGTTACACTCACCCTTCTCATAAGTGCGTGCAATCTCGTTACAAACACGGTCCATACCCTCACGCATACAAAGTGTTTTCTCTATCTTGTACTTGTCCGGACGACTGCCAAATTTGTTATAAATATCCTCAATGGGTCTCTCGCCGTGAACCAAAAGCAGCTTTCTCGGCGGGAAAATGCTCTTATATACCTTGTTGGCAATATTTGTGTAAATTATAATAGCGATAATCTGTTCCGCAAGCATCATTATAAACACTTTGGGAACAAAAGGCTGATGCGCCATGATAGACAATTCCACGTAAATAAACATCAATGCCAAAATGGTAGCGAATATCTGGGAGAAAATAATCTCCGCATTGCGCAGATATCCCAGACGCATACCACCATACATGGTAGTTAAGAACAACAAAATCAGGCCATAGAAGGCAATCTCTACAAAATGCCCTTTATAGCCAAAGTTACGCAGCGCTTCCACCACACTATACTGAAAGTGTTCAAGCCAGTTATATGCAAAAATTGCTGTTTCCAGAGCGATACACCCCGCTGCCAGAATCAGATTTATCACACGCTTGAACGATTCCATACGCCTTAATTTATATTCGTTAATATTGATATTTGTACTCAACTTACTTCCTCCGAACCGGACCGTTCATAAACGCTTTGCCCATGTGTTCGCATATTTTGCGCAGATTTTACTACGCTCCATCATCATTCGCGAACATTATAGCATATTTTTTCCGGTGGGTATACAAAAAACACAGTTTCTTAACGAAAATTAAAAATTTTCGAAAGCCTTACACTCTGCGCGCCACTGCACGGACTGCCCAAAAGCAAAAGTTCCACATACTGGCAAACAGCCCCAGCCCCTCTACATTACGGTACAGATTCCATATGCGCCTTATAGCCTCTAACTTATTCGAGGAAAGACTCTTCCCTGCACGGCGGTATCTTACAAGATTTTCATCCAGCCCATAGGCAATATAACCGTTACGAAGCACCTTCCACCACAACGCAGTGTCCTCACTTTTAACCTCCGGCATCTTAAGCATATCTTTGGCAATCTTCTTACTGTCAAACATCACTGTTGTGGTAAAAATGGTAGTGTTTTTCAATGCCTGCCTGTAATTTAACGTCTCCGGCACATGAACAATCTTGCCCAGTCCCTTGCCATTCTCATCCGCAAATTCATAACCCGTAAATGAAAATGCAATATCTTTATCCCGCATAAAAGAAATCTGGTGTTCAAGCTTCTCAGGCTCCCACAAATCATCGGAATCCAGATATGCCACATAACGTCCCACAGACTTCTCAAGACCTGTATTTCGGGCTTTTGCCGCTCCTGCGTTTGACGCCTGGTTGATCAAACAAATTCTCTCATCCTTTACCTGGGCCAAATATTCTTCAATCACCTGCACCGTTTTGTCCGTGCTGCAATCATTGACCAGAAGAAGCTCCCACTCCACGTATGATTGTGCCCTCACACTACTCATGGTTTCCACTATATATTTTTCCACATTATAGACCGGTACAATAATACTGACTAGTCTGTCATATTTTGACTCTATATCCATCTTTCTCCTGCTCCGCTACACAGTGATATTCGCTAAAATCTATTTCTGTTCCAACAGATAATACCCTTCCAACAAGGTTACTTCTCTTCCCTCATGAGCTTTGAGACGCTCCAACAAAACAGTCTCCGATTCCGTATCCGGCAACCAATCTGACATTTCCGTCGGCAACAAAATACACTCAGCCCCTGCTGCAAATCCTCTCTGCACATACTCCTCAACCTCTTCCACAGAGATTTTAATTGCCCAATCATCAAGGTGCTCCATCCACCGATACAGCTCATTTTCATCTTCATTATAAGTGTCATAGCTGTAGGCATTCAATGCAGCATCCCACATATTCCTACCGTACAAAAGCTCCCTCTTACCATCCAGTCTGGCATATTCCAAAATATCTGCCGGAGCCCAAAGACACGCCTCTTCACCGCACTGCTGTCTCACCTGTGCCAAAATACACTCTGCATGTGCTCTGTTGTTTTTCGCCTGTGCTGCATCTACACTTCCTGTTCCCAGGCCTCCACACAAAAACAGCACTGCAACCGACGCAAGTGTCACTATTGCATTGTAAAAGAAAACTCGCCCTCCTTTACCGGCCTTGCATTGTTCTGCAATAAATAACGTTACGCCTAGCGCAATTACCGCTGTCACAGGCACTATACTCCAGATCCACCGGTAATCATAAAATTCCGTCTGATACCTCATCAGAACAACAGCCGTCACAGGACATATGCATACAACTGTCATAATCCCTGCATATATCACCAGCCGCCCCTTAGGTCCCATCCACTTAATCGTAAATAGTAAATATACGATTGCCGCAAGAACCAATGCAGCCAGCTTACCATCATCTGTGTATTGAATCCATCCGCTCCATGCACGTTCTACCATTTGCCACATACTCAAGCCTCCCCTCTATTTTTACGGGGGCGCTTCACCTGCCACTGCCTTTGGGCACGTTTACCACGCAACAACCGGATTCCTGCCATTCCAATCAAAACAAGAAAACTTGCTCCTAATCCATAGAATGTCCAGGTAACACAAGCCTCCGCCAGCACCACCAAAAGGACCGGAGCCCATTTGCGCCTAAGTGTCAACGCAAAAGTATAAGGTACAAGCACCAGATTCCGAATAGTGACACCCTGATATCCACAGTGCAAAAGTCCAAAACCGTCCATACCATAGGCATAGTCACCCACACAGAATATAAGTGCTACAAAAACCATAAAAAGGAGTTGTTTGTCTTTCTCATTTTTCTTATCAAAAAGAGTTTCCGCAATCAACCGGTAGGCGCTGTAACTTAAAACCAAAACGAATACCGGTATGTATTTCCATACCAAATCCACTCCGGAAAGCCCAAATATAGCGCAAAGCACTCCATAGAACGTAGGCAGGCCCAATATCCGAATACGCAATGGAATTCCCGCCGTATATGCTCTGCCTGTCAAGGGATTCACTTCGTACACTGCATTGGTCTGCAAAAAGCTTTCCACTGTCTCTACAATTAAATCACCGGTTCTATACACAGACTCTTGTGACACAATTGTCACAATCTGCCATATAACCGGTAATGCAAACGCCAGGAACAATCCAAAACGCAATGGTGTAATTTCTTTTTTAATTAATTGCTGCCTTCTGTGAACAGGTTCTCTTCTCTCTATCAGCAAAAAAACACCACCACAAACAACCGCCACTGCAATAGTCGCAACCATCCACAATTGGGCCACTCTAGAAAAAGGCCATCCCAAAAAGACCGCTGCCAAATGAACTCCTTCTGCAAGTCCAATGGTCACCAGCCAGCCGGTAATCAAGCAATCAGCCATATGAAATTTATCCGCCTGACTGCGATACAAAATCGCAAACACGCCACGACCTGTTATGATGGGCAACACCATCATACAGCCAAAGAAAAGACAAATATTCATAAACAAAAACAGTCCTTATTTATACCCGGCATTCTACAGCTCTTCTCTTACCAGATAAATGGGACGACGTTTCACCTCCATATAGGTCTTGGCGAGATATTGGCCCAAAATACCCGTACAGAAGAACTGAATACCACTGGTCATCAAAATAATACACACCATGGAAGGCCATCCGGACACCGGATCACCAAAAATAATCTTACGCACGATAATAAAAATAATCATTGCAAAAGCTACTACACAGAAGAACACACCCATCAGCGAAGAAATGAGCAGGGGTGCAGTGGAAAAAGCCATAATACCGTCAAAAGAATACATCAAAAGCTTCCAGAAATTCCACTTAGTCTCACCGCGCAGACGTTCTACGTTTTCAAATTCAAGCCACTTAGTACGGAAGCCTACCCAGCCAAAAATTCCTTTGGTAAAACGGTTATACTCCTGCATGGAAAGAATAGCATCCACCATCTGTCTGGTCATCAGACGATAGTCTCTGGCACCATCCATCATTTCCGTCTTAGAAATCTTCTTCATAAGACTATAGAATCTTCTTGCAAAAAAACTACGAATCGGCGGCTCACCCTTCCGGTCCACGCGTCTTGTTGCAACAGAATCATATCCTTCCTTAATTCCGGCAAACATCTCCGGCAAAAGAGCCGGAGGATCCTGCAAATCCGCATCCATCATTACCACATAATCGCCTCTGGAATTCTCTAATCCGGCATACATAGCTGCCTCTTTACCAAAATTACGTGAGAACGAAATCAGACGTACACGTCCATCCTTCTCATGAAGCTTTCTGACTTCAGCAACCGTCTTGTCTCTGGAGCCGTCATCTATATAAAGAATCTCTACCTCAATATCATTTTCTTTAAAATAAGACTCATTTTTCAAAAGTTCCTCATAAAACGGGGCAACATTTTCTTCCTCGTTATAACAAGGCACAATCACACTTAAAAGACTCATCTTATCCTCCTTAAGCATTCTCTAGAAACAGTATACTATCCTATTTCTCAATTCGCAAGTTAAAACCGTTCCACCATGGACTTTTCTTTCAAAATAGAGTATACTATTTTTATTGTCATTTCAATTACTTTTACTTATTTTAACTATTAGGGAGAAAAACGATGCAGTTTTTTCAAGATTTGTTTAGTAATACTATTTTTGTCTCCGCAGCAACAGGCTGGCTTGTTGCTCAAATATTAAAGACTATTATTCACTTAATTTTTACGAAAGAATTTGTGGCAGAACGACTTGTTGGTAGTGGAGGAATGCCCAGTTCACATTCCGCTACCGTCTGTGCACTGGCCACAGCAACCTATTTTGAATATTCCGCTTCCAGCTTCGAATTTGCCATCGCTGCCATTCTTGCAATTATTGTTATGTATGATGCAAGAGGCGTCCGCAGAGAAACCGGCATTCAGGCTAAAGTGTTAAATGAAATCCTTGAACTTTTTACCGCCATGGGTCGCAATGAACTCAATGCATATGACAAATTAAAAGAATTTGTTGGACACACCCCGCTTCAGGTATTCGCCGGCGCTATTTTGGGCATCCTGCTTGCAGTAGGTATTCACTATCTCTAAAAATTTGAGATATGAAAGGTTTCGATATGAAAAGTAAGAGATTATTTGCATTGCTGATAGTCAGTGCTCTTGTTTGCAGCGGTTGTAATCAACCCGGCAACCATTCCGAATCCCTTGTATCGGAAGAAAGCATTTCGGCTGAAAGCATGCCCAGCAATTCCAATTCACCCGGGCGTACGGATTTTGAAATCATTGTGGAAGACGACACGAATCCCCCCGTTGAAGGCATGGTTCGCAGTCCTCTCACCAACGAATGGACAAATCCCGAAACAGCTACTACCCGCCCTATTGCCGTGATGGTTCCTAACGAGAGCGCCGCCATACCGCACTACAATCTTTCCGATGCGTCTATCATTTATGAAGCCAATGTGGAAGGTCGTCTGACACGCCTCATGGCAATTTATGAAAATTGGGAAGATATGAATAAAATCGGCAACATCCGCAGCACCCGAACGTATTATGCTTACTGGGCATTTGAATGGGATGCTTTTTTGGTACACTATGGCGGCCCCTATTATATCAATAGTCTGATGGACCATGAACTCACTCAGAATATTGATGGTCTCTCCGGTGACAATGCGGCATTTTACCGCACCAAGGACCGACCGGATCCTCACAATGTATATGCTGACGGAGCCGCCCTGAGAGAACGGATTCAGACGAGAAAATATGAATTGTCCTACAGAGGCATCACAGATGAACAGCATTTTCAATTTGCCGGCAAAGCAAATCCGAATGCATTAACCCAGTATGGTGACAATGCTCAAAACGCAACATACATTGATATGTCCGGCTGTTATCCGCTGACTCGCTGCTATTTTGAATACAATGAAGAAGATGGGCTCTATTATCGTTCCCAACATCTTTCAGGTGGCGAAGATGCCCCCCATACCGATGCCGACGGCGAGCAGCTCGCTTTTAAAAATATTCTTGTCCAGTACACCAAACAAGAAGTTCTTGATGACAAGGGCTATTTGGTACTGCAATGTCATGATGACACTAGAGACGGCTGGTTTTTCACTAACGGCAAAGGCATTCATGTAACCTGGGAAAAAGGCAGCGATTATGGTGCTACCAGATACTACGATGATGACGGCAATGAAATCACACTAAACACCGGCAAAACCATGATTTGTATCGTAAACGAAACCGACTCCTTTACGTTCCGATGACGATATCCCAATTTATATATTTGTGTTATGTAGATTTTTTAATTATCGATTGCGGCATATTATATCCTACCACGGAACGCTTCCGCTCCGTGAAAAAGCGCAACGGATGCTAGGCTCGAAACGAGTTTGCTACGCAATCTCGTTGACCTCGCCAAGCACCGGCGTTTTTCAAGGTCTCGTGGTAGGACATAAAACGCCCAATCGATAGCCAAAATACCTTAAACACAAATATATAAATTGGGATATTCCACAAGCCAAGTAAAAGAAAAGCTCCAAAATCACTCAACTTTCCTGACAAACCTAAGTTCAACATAATTACTTATAAGTGCAAAAAGACCATTGTAAGGCAGATGGAAAAACAATTCCCACCGCCATACAATGGTCTTCTTTATTTGATAAACTTGGACCCAATTCTTTTGTATGTGTCTGCGAGTATGTACTGTCGATTAGGGGCTTTGTATCCTACCAAAGGACCTTGAAAAACGCCGACACTTAGATTGCGTACTTTGCAATCTTATGTGCCGCTGCGTTTTTCACGGAGCGAAAGCGTTCCGTGGTAGGATACAAAGCTCCTCAATCGACTCTACACAAACCCCAAGCACACATACAAAAGAATTGGCCAACACCCTTTACTCGCCCAGGCCGAGGCGGTTGACTGCAGAGAAAATCGCTCTGACAGATGCTCTGGTGATATTGGAACTTACGCCAACACCATAGGTTACATTGCCTGTGTTGCTGTCCAGCAAGTGAATGTATGCAGCAGCCTGAGAGTTGGAACCACTCTGAAGAGCATGCTCTTCGTAATCCAACACTTTGATTTTGATATCCAGCTCTTCACACAAACCACGTTTTACTGCATCGATAGGACCGTTACCAACTGCCTCGAAGAATTTCTCCTGGCCATGGTTGGTATATACTACCGTAACTCTGGTATCGAAATCTGCATGTGCAGATCCGCTCAAATCGTCAATACGAAGCTTCTTGAAGTGGATAGGCTCCTTCTTCTCAAGATACTCAGCCTTAAAGCTTTCCATAATAAGCTCAGGAGAAACCTCACCCTGCTTTTCGGAAATTGCCTGAATTACATTTGCAAACTCCTTGTGCATTGCCTTAGGAAGCTTAAATCCGAAGTAGGTATCCATAACAAATGCAACACCGCCCTTACCGGACTGAGAATTGATACGAACGATAGGCTCGTAATCTCTTCCGATATCGGAAGGATCGATGGGCAAATAGGGCACCTGCCAGATTTCGCTCTGGCGCTCCTTCATAGCCTGCACACCCTTGTTAATAGCATCCTGATGAGAACCGGAGAAAGCAGTAAATACCAGTTTGCCGGCATAAGGATGTCTGGGATGAATGGGCAACTTACAACAGCGCTCATAAATCTCAATAATATCGTTGATTTTCTCAATATTAAGTTCCGGATTAATGCCCTGAGAGAACATATTATATGCAACATTCAAAATATCTACATTACCGGTACGCTCACCATTACCAAACAGAGTACCCTCAATACGGTCTGCTCCTGCAAGAAGCGCCAGTTCTGCACTTGCAACACCGGTTCCTCTGTCATTATGAGGATGCACACTGACAATAACGCTCTCACGCTTATCCATGTGCTTAATCATCCATTCAATCTGGTCTGCATATACATTGGGTGTATTCATCTCCACTGTAGAAGGCAGATTGATAATCATGGGATTCTCAGGTGTAGGTCCCCATTCATTAATCACAGCATTACAAATCTCAGAAGCATACTCCGGTTCTGTTCCGGTGAAGCTTTCAGGAGAATACTCCAGAATAATCTTGCCCGGGAACTTTGCCGCACGCTCTTTTACCATCCGGGTACCTTCAAGAGCAATCGCAGTAATTTCAGGCATCTCCTTATGAAATACTACATCTCTCTGAAGTGTGGAGGTAGAGTTATAGATATGTACAACTGCCTGCTTGCAACCTTCAATCGCCTCAAAAGTACGATCAATCAATTCCTCTCTACACTGAGTCAAAACCTGAACCACAACATCGTCGGGAATCAATTTTCTATCTACCAGCTGACGCAGAAAATCAAACTCAATCTGACTTGCTGCAGGGAAACCAATCTCAATTTCTTTAAAGCCCAGCTTAATCAAAAACTGGAACATTTCAATCTTCTCTTCTACTACCATAGGATCTATAAGTGCCTGATTACCATCACGCAAATCTACACTACACCAAATAGGTGCTTTGGTAATCTCCTTATTAGGCCATTCTCTCTCCGGATAATTCATCACCGGATTTTTACGATATCTCTGATAATTCAACATATCTGTACTTCCTTTCCCACACCCTGTTACAGGCAGCTCTTTATTTACTCAAAAGAACAGCCCATCCCTACGGATGAGCTGTCAATCATTCTCCCAAGCCGTTCTCTACGGCTGCAACCAAAGTCTGCAAGGCCTCAGCCTCGTCTTCTCCCTCACATACAAATTCAATCTCATCACCGCACTTGACACAAGCACCCAATACACTTAGGACACTTTTTGCATTGGCTGTATTGTCACGAAATGTAAATGTAATTAATGATTTAAACTGCATTGCCTCCTTGCATAGGATACCTGCCGGTCTCAAATGCAAGCCAGTAGGGTTCTTGATGACTACTTTCTGACTTACCATATGTGTTACCCTCCATTCTCTATGCCACACGGACACCCCTATGTCCGCCTCCTCCGCGACATATTATCTGTATTATAAATATAGCACGTTTGAATGGCTTTCACAAGTCGTTTTTAAAACTTAAACGTTTACGATTAAAACATTATATCCTGAATCAGGCTGGCAAGTTTCTCCGCCTCTTCCTGAATAACAGTCTGATTCTTACCTTCAATCATTACTCGCACCAAAGGCTCTGTACCGGAAGGACGAATAAGTACTCTTCCCTCACCGGCAAACTTCTTCTCAAGTTCTGCAATTGCACCGGCAATCTCAGGATACTCCATATATTTATCCTTCTTGTGATTAGCAACCTTTGCATTTACCAGCGCCTGAGGGAGAACCTCCATAATGGACGCAAGTTCTGACAAAGGCTTACCGGTATCTACCATTACCTGCAAAAGATGAAGCGCACTGAGCAAGCCATCACCGGTGGTATTCTCATCCAGGAATATAATATGACCGGACTGCTCTCCGCCAAGATTTGCATTGATTTCTTTCATGCGCTCCAGCACATAACGGTCTCCTACCTTAGTCTGCTCAATCTTAATATCATTTTTCTCCCCCATAAGGAAGAAGCCCAGATTACTCATAACAGTTGCGACAATAGTGTCATTTGCAAGTTTACCATGCTGTTTCATATAGCTGCCAATGATGGCCATAATCTGGTCACCATCTACCTGATTACCATTTTCATCTACAGCCAATAATCTATCTGCATCTCCGTCAAAAGCGAGACCTACATTAGCCTTCTCATATACTACTCTGGCCTGCAGTTCTTCCATATGTGTGGAACCACAGTTTGCATTAATATTTGTTCCGTCAGGGTTATTATGGATAGCAACCACATTGCCGCCCAGTTCCTTCAGCGTCTCAACAGAAGTGTAGAACGAAGCACCCTCTGCACAGTCTACCACAATCTTCAAGCCGGACAAGTCCACATTTACAGAATTCATGGCATGATTGATATACTCCTCTCTGGCATCGGTACGATACTTGATTTTACCGACACCGGGACCAATAGGGAACTTAACCCCTGCCATATTATTCTTAATTAACTCATCGATCTCATCCTCCAACGCATCCGGAAGCTTGTAACCGTCTCCGTCAAAAAACTTAATTCCGTTAAATTCTACCGGATTGTGGGAAGCAGAGATTACAACACCTGCATCTACCTTATATTTCTTAGTGAGACAAGCCACTGCAGGCGTAGGAAGCACACCTACATAGATACAATTCGCACCCACGGAACAAGCTCCTGCCATCAATGCATTTGCCAACATATCCCCTGAAATACGGGTGTCACAACCCACCATAATAGTAGGCTTATGCTCCTTTTCCTTGGTCAATACATAGGCTCCTGCCTGTCCCAGCTGCATAGCCAGGAGCGGAGTCAGCTCCTCATTTGCAATACCTCTTACACCATCAGTTCCAAATAATCTAGCCATTTTTTACCTCTATTCCGGTGCTTAGCACCTACTTAATTAATATTTCTATTCCGACTGTTTTATGACAACCCTTACGTTATAGGTTTCTCCCAGAGTAATATTTTCATCTAACGCAAACTTCACAGGGATATTATAACTTCCCTCGCGCAGATTTTCTATGCCCATCTCTTGCATCCACGCAGAAACATCAACTGTACCCATCACATTTTCCTGAAGTATCGGATTGACATGTCCACCCAGACCGGACACCTCCAAAGTAAATGTTGTTTCTGCTGAATCAGTAATTTCCGCTTCATATCCCTGCGGAATATTCGTCAGGCTTACATTCTCAATAGGCACTGTCAATGTCTTATTAATAATAGGCTCGACAAATGCCGTTGCAGTAATCTTACCACTAAATCCACTCTCAGCAAGCTTAATATTATCCGGCAGATATTCCCTGATATCAATAACATCAACCACATCGGTCTCTGCACCTGTAATATCTAATTCTTCCGCAGGTATTACAATCGAGTTAATTCGCATCAAATTATATGCAGCACCTGCCAACTTCACGGTAGACGGATTGCTCTCTACAACACCGGTTGCCATATATCCCTTAGCCGGGGTACCCATCACAGCAATCTCTACAGGAACTTCTTTTACCGCTAAAATCTCTGCAGACATCTTGACATAATCCACATTCTTGGCAAGATTAGTCCGCTCAACCACATTACCGCTTGCATCATACAGTCTGATGTCTACATTTGCTGTCAAATTGCCGGTTGCATCCGTTACATCAATTTCCACTCCGGCATATTTTACCTGATCCACAGCCGACTTTGGACCTGATACCTCAATACGGTTCTGGTCAGGTGTCAAAGAATACACCATATAACCATCAGCCACTTTTCCTACCGCATTTGTCACGAGTGTTACATACTTGCTGGCTTTCTCTTCCACATTCAGCTTAACCATATCATGACTTCCTTTGATTGAAACCACATTGGCATTCGATGCTGTAAATGTTATCGGAATCGTATTAATATCCGTAAGTTTGCTCACATCAGCCTCCGCTGTAATATCACTGCTTCTAAGCTGTGTAAAAACACTCTTTGGTGCATATACCGTCACTCTTACCGTATCGGTATCCTCCAAAATCTCATACACCTTATTTTCCTTTTCCAGAAGTTCTGTATTAATCAGTCTTACAGGAATCTTTCCCATATCCCTCTCGTCCTTGGGATCACCCACCTGAACAACCACAAACCACAAAAGAAAAGCCAACAGGAGAGATATGAGCTTAAGATTTAGATTATTCAGTAGTTTTTTCCTCATTCTTTGCTCTGTTCCTTCCTTTCCATTTGCGCTTAGGCTTATTCTCCTCCACTGTCTTGAGCAGTGTCTTCATCAAAAAGCTACGCAATGCATCTCCATCCAGACTACGCTTCAAATTACCCTCATAAGCTACACTGATTTTACCGGTCTCCTCTGACACAATTACAGTCACGGAATCTGTCACCTCAGAGATACCTACTCCGGCTCTGTGTCTGGTTCCCAAATCCTTACTCAATGCCAGATTATCAGACAACGGCAAATAACAGGTTGCAGAAGTAATACGATTCCCACGAACAATCACCGCACCATCATGCAACGGAGTATTATGTTCAAAAATATTGATAAGCAACTGATTGGTTACTAATCCGTCCACATCAATCCCCGTGCGCTCATAATCATTCAGAGAAACCTGTTTTTCTATAACAATCAAAGCTCCCGTCCGTACTTTCCCCATTTCCACACAGGCTTTTACAATCTCATTAATTGTCTTTTCCGAATAGGTATCCTCTTCTTTTTTACCGGAATCAAATGATATCATAGAGCCAATAATATTTTTCTTACCTAATTCTTCCAGTGCCTTACGCAATTCGGGTTGCAGAATGACAACCAACGCCGTCACCGCAAAACCAAGCACATTTTGCGCAATCCAAAGAATCGTGGTCATCTTAAAAATGGATGCCAACAACAGAAAAACTGCAATGACAATAAGGCCCTTCAAAAGCGTCCATGCTCTCGTGGCCTTCATCCATACTAAAACATAATACACCAAAAGGGCGATTATCAGAATCTCCAATACATCGCCCAGGTCCATTATCGTCCCGTATATACTAAAATTTCTCAGATACTCTACAACTCTGTCAAACCATTGCATTCCTTAAAACAGCTCCTCATAATCTTCTTGCGACTCATCCTGGCGGCTACCAATTGTAACACTTCGTCCGCTGACAGATTTATCATACTTCGCAGCAGAATCTCTCCGTGTACGTTCTGTGGTTACACTACGCCCCTGTGCAGAAGTCGGTCTGCTCTGAGAAGAAGCCGGTCTGCTTTGAGAAGCAGCAACTCTTCTCTGAGTATTAATATGCTTAACAGTCTTAGTAGGTGCCGCAACATTCATTTTAGGTACAGCTTTCACATAATAATAATATTCATCATCTTCAAACTGAACTTTTTCCGTACGACTGTAATCCACACAAAACCGGAAAAACTCCACCACCTTAGCAACACCCAAAGCAAGAACATTTCCTAAAATTGCTCCTACTACAGATATATTTGTCTCATAAATCAAATCGCCAATAAGCAGAATCACCATATTCAAAAGTACACCTGCCACCATGGCAATCGTCCAGGAATAATCAATCGACATTCTGCGAACAATGTACACAACGATAACCGTTATTGCAAAAGCAATCACCATTACCAGCATGGCCTTATTGTCAAGCAATGCATCTAACACCAAACGAAGTTTTCCCATCGCATCTGCGCTACTCATGGTCTTAATGGTCGGCGCATTGAGAATTACAGCCTGAAGCAGGTAAAACACAACCACACCGCATCCCACTGATGCCGCAGAAAGAGGTGTTCCCAAAAGTCCCATCACAACAGGCATAATATAAGGAATCTTCATAAAACACAACAACGGTGTCAAAACTACAACAATACCATCCTTTGTTCCAAATCGAAAAAACAAAAGAAACAGCAAAAGATATACAACCAAACCTACTATCGCCACTTCAAGGGACAATGCATACATATGAAGCAGACTAAACAATCCCGCAAACAGTGTAATTACACCAACCGGTAAGAAAGAACACATCAGAGCAGCCACCAAAACAATAGCAACACTGTCGATCCGGGTCATATAACCCATTTGGCCATTGACAACCGATAACACAACAAATGCCACCAAAAATTTGATTACAGGTAAAATAAACTCTTCATTCTTGTTGTATATTAACTTTAATTTATCTCTTAATTCCAGTAAAGCAGTCATTATTTCCTCCAATTACCCTTCCTCATACATAGAATTTAATTTCTTCAAATTCTGATGATACAGCTTCAGACTCTTGCGCGCTTTAGAATATCGATAAGTATAAATTCCATAGGAAAATGCTGCATACACCACTACAGTAACTCCATAGTAAATCAGAATCGTCTTGGCAAAACTCACCAAATCAATTTTGTACAAATCCTGCATAAATACTTCAAAATCATAAAGTACATAAAGTCCTAAAATCAAAGCAAATGCTACTGTGGCACTTAAAATTGATTTCAGAACCTGTACTGCAATGTAATCTCCTCTGAAGTATTTACCTATTTTCATATTCTCCTTGCCCTCATGCTCCTCATAGGAAGCCATCTTGGTCATGAGTATAACTCTTTCTTCATTCAACATAAAAATCTCCCATGCGATTACAGGAACCGCATTTTCGCACTATCCTTGTTTTTCTTGTACAGTGTAGGCTCTGTCGGCTTATTTCCATGCATCATACTCTGGAAATTATTGGCAAGAGCATTTCTGCATTTGTCACAAAACCGTCCACAGCGAATAGGCGCTCCGCAACTCTCACAACTTAGCATAATTGCAGACCCCTCCATAAGTTCCAGACGCTCTTCTCTCAACCACTGACGAATCTGAGCAACCTCTACATCGCACTCCTCAGAAACCTCCTGCATACTGGCGCCTCTATGTTCCTCAATATACGCCTTTACCTCTTGGAACTTCTCCTCTAATTTCGCCTTACAACCGGGACAAATATTGGGACCACTTAAATAGTTAAAAATTCTTTTGCAGCTTTTACATGTCCTAACATCCATGTTAATCCCTCCGTCTGCTTAAACACCGGCACCGCATGCCAGCGCAACAAAATAAACCGTTTCAACACCGCTGTTTATCAGCGTTCTAGCCGCCTCATCCATAGTACTTCCGGTAGTATAGATATCATCCACCAGTATCACTCTCTTTAATTTTACATCATTTTGGCTGATAATAAAAGCCTTTTTCAAATTATTTTGCCTTTCTTTCGGATTCAGGCGCTTCAAAGGCGTTGTTTTCTTTACTCTGAGCAAATATTTTTCCTTCACCGGAATATTCAATTCCCTCCCCAAAGCTCTGGCCAAAACCGTCGCCTGATTGTATCCACGCTGTCTCTTTCGACTTGCATGAAGCGGAATGGGAATCAATGCATCCGGTTTTATCTCCCGAATAAAATTCCCCAGATAAAAAGCCATTTCTTCTCCCCAAAAATCACCATACTCCTGTCTGCCACTGTATTTAAAACGATATATAGACGCCGCCACACTTTCGTATTCATAAAGCGCCCTCCCCCGGACATAAACATGATTATCTTTTCGACAATCTCTGCAATATTCCTCGTCTTCACTGAGTTTTTTGCCACACTTCATGCAATATGGAGAGGTCAACATCTTCTTTCGCGGCTGACATTCAGGGCATATTTTCTCCCCAAAGAGCCTCACCGGTTCATCACACACCGGACATCTGAGCGGAAATAACAGTTGTTTTATCCAATCAATTACATTCATCCGGCAACCTCTCTGATACGTTCGGTCAAGCCGGTAAACCGACTGTTTTCGCTCACATTGTCAATCATTCCCCGCACAGTATTGTTACTGCCTAAAATGGTCACACAATTTTTGGCACGGGTGATTGCTGTATACAAAAGGTTACGATTGAAAAGCATTTTAGGACCGGCAAGAAGCGGAAGGATCACCGCCGGATATTCACTTCCCTGAGATTTGTGAATGGTAACCGCATATGCCAGTTCCAATTCCTCCAAAAGAGAAAATGGATAGGTTACACGCCTCTGCTCATCATACTCCACCACAAGTTCCGATAACGATTCACGAATCTCAATAATTTTACCGGTATCACCATTAAAAATCCCCACACCGCTGTCTACAGGAATCCCGTAACGGCTCACAATCTCCCATTCAAGCTGATAGTTATTGCGAATTTGCATAACCTTGTCGCCTTCACGATAGATAGTTTCGCCTACGATATACTCCCGTTTTCCCTCTTCGGGCGGATTTAAATATCTCTGCAAAATAGTATTCAAAGTCTCACATCCCAGACTTCCTTTACGCATGGGCGTCAACACTTGAATATCCATAGGCGACGCCTGTACATAGCCCGGTAACTTCTCTCGAATCAACTGTATCATATGCTTATATATGACATTGACGTCATTTCTCTCCAAGAAAAAGAAATCTTTCGACTTATTATCCAGCGATATCTGCTCGCCATTATTAATCCGGTGTGCATTGACAACAATGTCACTTTCTCCTGCCTGACGAAATATTTTCTGCAAAACCACCGCCGGAAACACATTGCTGTCCATAATATCACGAAGCACCTGTCCGGGCCCTACACTGGGCAACTGATTTACGTCTCCCACAAGTATCAGTCTGGTTCCCGGTATAATAGCCTTTAAAAGCGCCTGAAACAGCTGTATATCTACCATGGACATCTCATCTATAATAATCACATCCGCCTCAAGAGGGGCCAACTCATTTCGCTCGAAACGAACTTTCCTATTATCCTCATCAGACAACGCACTGTTTAGCTCAAGCAGACGATGAATGGTCTTGGCCTCAAAACCGGTAGCCTCTGTCATTCGCTTGGCCGCGCGACCGGTAGGAGCAGCCAACATAATATCTAACCCCTCTGACTCAAAATAACGAAGCATCATATTTATCGTGGTGGTTTTACCCGTACCGGGCCCGCCCGAGAGAACAAACAAACCATTTTGAATACTGGTCATTACTGCCTGAAGCTGAAGTTCATCCAGCTCCATATCCAATTCCTTCATCATATTTTCAAGCGTCTTGCGCATGGCTGCCTCTTGCGAAGGCATGGCTTCTGCTTCCCACATGGGTATATTCAAACGCTCCAGCATGGCTGCACAATTAAGTTCTGTATAATAAAAGTTAGAAGCAAAAACCTTCTCTCCTTTGATTACCAGTTTTTTGTCCATGGCCAAATTTTCTACCTGAGGCCTTATATCTTCCGCCTCCACCCCCAATAATACATGGGCACGTTCAAGCAAAAGATTGATGGGCAGATAACAATGCCCCTCACCCACAGACTGCAACAGTGTATAAAACACCCCACTCCGAATACGATAATCCGAATTGGTATGTATACCTATTTGCGTCGCAATCTCATCCGCGATTTTAAAACCGATTCCTGACACATCCTCTGCCAGACGATAGGGATTTTCACGCATCACACTATATACTTCCGCACCATAGGTGTTATATATTTTAACCGCCAAAGTATTGGAAATACCATATTGCTGAAGATAGACCAACGCCTCCCGCAAATCTTTCTTCTCTTCCATCTGCATGGCAATCTCCTGAGCCTTGCGCATACTGATACCTTTGATTTCTGCAAGTCGTTCCGGTTCTTCCTCAATAATACGAAAAGTATCATCACCAAATTTCTTGACAATACGGGAAGCAAGTGCAGCGCCAATTCCCTTGATTGCTCCACTGCCAAGATAACGCTCCATACTGGCACTGTCCTTGGGAATAACCGTTCGGTAACTGCTTATTTTTAACTGCTTTCCATAGACAGGGTGCTCCACATACTCACCCTCTGCAGCAATATTTTCTCCCTGACTGAGTCCTTTACAAAAACCCACACAGGTAATTTCTTCGCCCTCTGACACAAGGACCATAACCGTATAACCATTTTCACTATTCTGGAAAATGATGTGATCTACATATCCATTTACTGTTTCCATATTATTTTGTCCTTTTGTGTATTGCTCCGAATCGGAGAGATAATGCGAAAATATCGAAAATGTATATAGAAAGGTAGCGGACAACTTAAGACAAGCTGTCCGCATCTACTCCGTAATTGCGTTTCATCTGATCATAAAGCATCTGAGCCAGTCCCAAACTATTCTGTTCGGTAGACCGAGCTGCAACATCCTGTATCATCTCGTCCTTGAAATAGTCCAACATAGATGTAGTGGAGGAACTGCTATCTTCATTTTTTATAATAGTTTTCTCCATCCCTTTAAATACCTGCTCCAAAAAATACGCTTCGAACTGTTTGCAGGCATCCATCAATTCATCATCAGTGGCTTTGGAATAGTCGGTTTTTAACTGACCCTCCAGCTTGGACGCTGATGCATTGGATGCAGAGGCATATAAATCATTATATGTTGAAGTAAGATTACTGATATCCATGGGCTATTCCTCTCCTCCATGTTTCTTTGCGAAGATTCGCACTTCGTGCGAACACATTCGCTACGGGCTTCGTGATACACTCTACGTTTTTTGCGAAGATTCGCACTTCGTGCGAACCCATTCGCTCCGGGCTTCGTGATACACTCTACGTTTTTTTGCGAAGATTCGCACTTCGTGCGAACGCATTCGCTACGGGCTTCGCCCTACGCTCATGCGTTTCGTTCGCCAAGTACCTAGCCTTTCAAGCAAGCTTGACGGCTAGGTGTTTGGCTCACTATCTTCGCAAGTTGTTTGCCTGTTGCAGCATCTCATCGGATGCCGTGATTGCTTTGGAATTCATTTCGTAAGCACGCTGGGCTACAATCATATTTACCATTTCGTCTACAACCTGTACATTTGAGCCTTCCAGATAACCCTGTACTACCTTCGTCTTCTCTACAAACTCGCTCTCTGACTCATTGATGGGCTCACCACTGGCTGCAGTCTGTTCATACAAACTGTCACTAAGCTTTTTCAATCCATTCGGGTTATTGAACTGGAACAAGCCAATCTGTATTCCCATAGGCTGAGGATTATTCATTTCGTCAGGATAACACAAATTACCATCTGCTGTTACAGTAACACGGCTAAGAACATATTCCTCTCCCAACAAAATCGGCTCACCGTCTGTATCCAATACAGGAAGTCCATCGGTTGTACATAACATATAGCCATCCGTCGCCAGTGCGAACTGGAAATTACCGTTTCTTGTATAATATGTATTGCCATCTGCTCCCTGTACCGCAAAAAATCCGTTGCCATCCAGAGCAAAGGCAGTATCACTCTCTGATGCCAAAAAGCTTCCCGTTCTGAAAATAGAGGTAATGGATGCATTTCGTACACCGAGACCTACCTGTGCACTGCTGGGCTTTGTCTCACCATTTGCAGATGTTGTTTTGGTTTGAATATTTTGATACAAAAGGCTTTTAAACTCATTGACCTGGGTCTTGTAACCATTGGTATTAACATTTGCCAGGTTATTTGCAATCGTATCTACATTTGTCTGCTGAGCAATCATACCTGATGCTGCGGTCCATAAACTTCTTACCATAACATACTCCTTTCAGTCACTATGACCATTCATTTACCGGACTACTGAAGTCTTCCTAACTGATTCACTGCAATATCCAAAGAACCGTCATATGTCTGTATAATTTTCTGATTGGATTCATAAGCTCTTGTTATAGAAATCAGATTAACCATCTCAGAGACAACCTGTACATTTGCCATCTCTAAGTAACCTGCACGAACGGAAGCAGTTCCTTCCGTCAGTTCTGCGCCCTCAATCGGTCGATAATATGTCTCACCATACTTTTCCAAATAATCATAATCTTTAAAATCAGCCACCTGAATCTGTGCAATCACCTTGCCATCCTGACTGATTCTGCCGTCAACAGTAATATCTGCATCCTTCAAGGTATTCAGCTTAATACGCTTGTTATTCGCATCCAGAACATAGTCTCCCTCCTGGGTAACGAGATAACCATCTTTATTCAAAGTAAACTGACCTGCACGAGTGTACATAGTACTGGTCTCACCGGCCTTATTGGTAAATTCAATAGCAAAGAAGCCTTCACCCTCCAATGCCATATCATAAGTATTCCCGGTTTCTCTGAACGACCCCTGTGCAAAATCAGTATAGTTCTCCCCTATCTTAACACCGGGATTTCTGACACCTGTGCGCTGTACATTCGCCAAGCCCACAGAAGCATCCTTAATCTTAACCGTAAGCACATCATCAAACGACTGGCTGGTAGAGCCCTCCTTCTTGTAACCTACGGTGGAGGCATTTGCCAGATTATTGGTCATAATATCCATTCTGTTCTGCTCGTTCACCAAGCCGGACCATGCTGTATACAATCCTCTTAACATATGCCGCCTCCTTCTCTCTTGTTTTATAATAAATAGCAAACAACTATTCTCTGTAACCTGCCAGGAACTCTACATACTGTCCTGTACCAATAGCAACTGCAGTCATGGGATCCTCTGCTGTCATGGTATTAATACCTGTCTTGGCAGAAATCAAATCTTCCAAACCTCTCAAAAGACTTCCGCCTCCCGTAAGAACAATTCCTCTGTCTGCAATATCTGCTGCAAGCTCGGGGGGAGTCTTCTCCAACACACTGTGAATCGTCTCCACAATCTGTGCAGTGGTCTCACGCAATGCTTCCTCTGTCTCCTCTGAAGAAACCTTTACCGTCTTGGGCAGACCTGTCACCAGATTACGTCCGCGCACATCCATGTAATCCACCTCAGGACGCTTATATGCGGAACCGATTTTAATCTTAATATCCTCTGCAGTTCTCTCACCAATCAGAAGATTATGTTTCTTACGCATATAACGCACCAACGCCTCATCAAAATCATCGCCTGCTATTTTGATAGATGCACTTACAACGGTACCGCCCAAAGAAATAACTGCAATATCAGAAGTACCGCCACCGATATCTACAATCATATTACCGCAGGGCTTGGAAATATCAATACCTGCGCCGATAGCTGCAGCAATAGGCTCCTCAATAATGGAAACCTCTCTTGCACCTGCCTGATAAGTTGCATCCTCAACCGCTTTCTTCTCTACCTCAGTAACTCCGCTGGGCACACATACCGCAATACGGGGTTTGCGGAATGTTCTCTTACCAAGAGCCTTCTGAATAAAATACTTCATCATCTTCTCGGTAACGGTATAATCAGAAATAACACCCTGGCGAAGAGGTCTTACTGCCACGATGTTGCCGGGAGTTCTACCCAACATCAGTCGTGCATCCTCACCAATTGCTTTTATCTTATTTGTATCTCTATCGAAAGCTACAACAGAGGGCTCTTTCAAAACAACACCCTTGCCTCTGATGTAAACCAGTATGCTTGCTGTACCCAAATCAATTCCAATGTCTGTACACTGCATTTATTTCTACCCCTTTCTGGTATTAAATTGCTTATTTTCACTCTGTCAAATATCTATTATAACCGAAATTTTGCCAAATTGATAGGGGTTTATAAAATTTTAAACAATTTTGATAAAAAAAGATACAGAGAAGAAAACGGATCCCTCCATTTTTCTCTGCATCCTTGCACTTATCCTCACTTAGAGAATATATCGACACCCCTGTTTAAAAACTTTAGAGCCCGATTTAATTTTTCGATTTGGAATCTTTTTCCAGCATTTTCTTAATATAAATTCCGGTATAAGACTTTTTGGACTTCACAATCTCCTCGGGTGTGCCTTTAGCAATCACCGTGCCACCTCTGTCACCGCCCTCGGGTCCAATATCAATAATATAATCCGCCGTCTTAATTACGTCAAGATTATGTTCAATAACAACCACTGTATTTCCGCCATCTGCAAGACGATGCAAAATCTCGACTAACTTGTGCACATCAGCAAAATGCAAACCTGTGGTAGGCTCATCCAAAATATAAATTGTTTTACCGGTGCTTCGTTTGGAAAGCTCCGTAGCCAGCTTAATACGTTGTGCCTCACCACCGGATAAAGTAGTGGAAGGCTGACCCAGTTTCACATAAGAAAGTCCAACATCATACAACGTCTCTATTTTACGGCGGATTGAGGGCAGATTCTCAAAGAAAGGCATTGCCTCTTCCACCGTCATATCTAACACATCAAAGATACTCTTTCCTTTGTACTTCACTTCCAGCGTCTCTCTATTATAGCGCTTTCCGCCACAGACTTCGCAAGGCACATATACATCCGGCAGGAAGTGCATCTCAATCTTGATAATACCGTCACCGCTACAGGCTTCACATCGGCCACCTTTCACATTAAAACTAAAACGCCCTTTGTTATATCCTCTCGTCTTGGCATCTGCCGTAGAAGCAAACAAATCACGAATCTGGTCAAACACTCCCGTATAAGTTGCCGGATTGGAGCGCGGGGTACGGCCGATAGGTGACTGGTCAATATCAATCACCTTATCAAGCTGCTCTATTCCCTCAATTCCCTTATGTTTGCCTGGAATACATCTGGCACGGTTCAAATCCCTCGCCAAATGCTTGTATAAAATTTCATTTACCAAGGAACTTTTACCGGAACCGGACACACCCGTCACGCAAATCAACACACCCAAGGGAAATTCCACATCAATGTTCTTCAGATTATTTTCCTGAGCACCTACTACCTTAAGCCAGCCGGCAGGCTTCCTTCTGGAAGAAGGAACCGGAATACGCAATTCACCGCTTAAGTATTTACCGGTAACAGACTCCTCCACCTGCATAATCTCCTCAGCCGTACCACATGCAACCACTTCTCCACCGTGAGATCCGGCTCCCGGACCGATATCCACAACATAATCCGCCGCCAACATGGTATCTTCGTCATGCTCAACCACCAACAAGGTATTACCCAGGTCTCTCAGACTCTTCAAGGTATTCAGAAGCTTATCGTTATCCCTCTGATGCAGACCAATACTGGGCTCGTCCAAAATATAACACACACCTACAAGTCCGGAACCAATTTGAGTTGCCAGTCGAATACGCTGAGCCTCACCACCGGAGAGACTGGCCGTTCCTCTGGCAAGGGACAGATACTCCAGGCCCACATCCACCAAGAACTGCACTCTCGCACGAATCTCACGCAAAATTTGCTTACCGATTAACTGTTGCTGACTGGTAAGCTCCATATTCTCCAAGTAGTCATGAAGCTCACGAATTGACAAAGATGTCACTTCATGAATGTTTTTATCACACACTGTCACAGCAAGAGACTCTCTCTTCAAACGCATTCCCTTACATTCCTTACAAGGTGTAATGCGCATAAAGGATTCATACTCCTGCTTCATGGTCTCCGAGAAAGTCTCCTTGTACTTGCGCTCCACATTGCGAATCAAACCCTCAAAAGCAACCGGATACACACCTCTGCCTCTCTGGCCCACATAATACACATCCACTTCCTTACCATTTGTACCGTAAATCAGAACATCCTGAACCTTCTGAGGATACTTCTCAAAAGGAGTCTCTAAATCAAAATTATATTCCTTACAAAGCGCCTGTAAAATAGCATTGGTAAAACTGGACTTATCCGCACAGGACTGCCAGCCCATCACTGCAATAGCGCCCTCTTTGATACTCAGGCTCTTATCCGGAATCATCAAATCAATATCAAATTCCATCTTGTAACCCAAGCCCACACACTCCGGGCAGGCACCAAAGGGATTATTGAAAGAAAAGCTTCTGGGCTCCACCTCACTGATACTGATATTACAATCCGGACAGGAAAAGCTCTGACTGAAAGTCAATGCCTCGCCACCGATAACATCCACCAAAAGAAGCCCCTCTGCCAACCCTAACACATTCTCAATGGAATCTGCCAGACGACGTTCAACACCGTCCTTTACTACCAAACGATCCACCACGATCTCAATATTGTGTTTAATATTCTTCTCTAACTTAATCTCCTCAGTAAGTTCATAGAGATTTCCATCTATACGAACACGCACATAACCGCTTCTCTTGGCCCGGTCAAGCACTTTCTCATGCTCACCCTTTCTGCCTCGAACCACAGGTGCTAACAACTGAATACGGGTTCCCTCACCCAGTTCCATAATCCTGTCAACCATCTGATCCACCGACTGCTTGGCAATCTCCCTACCGCATTTGGGACAATGAGGAATGCCAATTCTCGCATAGAGCAGACGAAAATAGTCATAAATCTCTGTTACCGTACCCACTGTAGAACGCGGGTTACGATTGGTTGACTTCTGGTCAATGGAAATCGCCGGAGAAAGACCGTCAATCCGCTCCACGTTAGGTTTCTCCATCTGCCCCAGAAACATTCTTGCATAAGAGGACAAAGACTCCATATAACGGCGTTGTCCCTCTGCATAAATGGTATCAAAGGCAAGTGAGGATTTGCCCGAACCCGACATTCCTGTCAGAACAACCAGTTCATTTCTGGGAATGTCTACATTTATATTTTTCAAATTGTGCTCACATGCCCCTCGCACCTTAATAAACTCACGGGAACGCATCTTCTTTACTTCTTCCATTTTTTACTCCAACTCGTTTAAGTTCTTCTTCAATTCCAACATCTTGTCACGCAGCTCTGCCGCAGCCTCGAAATTCAAATCCGCCGCAGCCTTCTGCATCTTCTTCTGAACATCCGCAATCAACTTCTCCAATTCCTTCCGGCTCATGGATTCGGGATCCTTTTCAAAGCGTAACTCCTCCTTGGCAATCACCTTGGAGATACTGATAAGCTCACGCACCGCCTTCTTGATCGTCTGTGGCGTGATACCATGTTCCTCATTATATTTCATCTGAATCTCACGTCGACGATTGGTCTCATCCAAAGCAATGCGCATGGACTCCGTAATCGTGTCCGCATACATAATCACATGCCCCTCCGCATTACGGGCTGCACGTCCGATGGTCTGAATCAGGGACGTAGCACTACGCAGAAAACCTTCCTTGTCCGCATCCAGAATCGCCACCAGAGAAATCTCCGGAATATCCAGACCCTCTCTAAGCAGATTAATACCTACCAGCACATCAAACACATCCAAACGCATATCGCGGATAATCTCCGCGCGCTCCAAGGTATCAATATCAGAATGCAGATACTTTACACGGATTCCAACCTCCTTCATATAGTCGGTCAAGTCCTCAGCCATCCGCTTGGTAAGGGTAGTAACAAGCACCTTGTTCCCCTTCTCAACCTCTGCATTTACCGCACCAATCAAATCATCTATCTGCCCCTCCACAGGGCGCACATCCACCTCCGGGTCAAGCAATCCGGTTGGACGAATAATCTGCTCCGTGCGCAAAAGCTCATGCTCCGCCTCATAGTCAGAGGGCGTAGCCGATACAAACATCAGCTGGTCAATATGATTCTCAAACTCCTCAAAATTAAGAGGTCTGTTATCCAACGCTGAAGGCAGACGGAAACCATAATCTACCAAAGTATTTTTACGGGAACGGTCTCCCGCATACATACCTCGAATCTGCGGAACCGTCATATGGGACTCATCTATAATAATCAAAAAATCATCCTTAAAGAAATCCATCAGGGTCATGGGCGGTTCCCCCGGTGCAGACCCGGTCAGATGCCTGGAATAATTCTCAATACCGGAACAAAATCCGGTCTCACGAAGCATCTCAATATCAAAATTAGTGCGCTCCGCAATACGCTGGGCCTCAATCAATTTATCTTCACCCTTAAAGTAGCGCACCCGTTCCTCAAGCTCTTTTTCAATATTATCACAGGCAGACTTAATCTTATCCTGAGACACCACATAATGAGAAGCAGGAAAAATTGCCACATGATTTAATGTAGCATGCACCTTGCCCGTCAAGGGCTCCACCTGTGCAATCCGATCTATCTCATCACCAAAAAACTCAATGCGAATCAGATAGTCGCCACCCTCCGCAGGGTAAACCTCCAACACATCTCCACGCACACGGAACGTACCACGCTGCATATCCATGTCATTTCGTGTATACTGAATATCCACAAGCTCTCTGAGCACCTTATCCCTGTCCTTCTCCATACCGGGACGCAGAGAAACAATCATATCCTGATACTCATCCGGACTACCCAGACCATAAATACAGGACACACTGGCTACCACCACTACATCCCTGCGCTCTGTTAACGATGCCGTGGCTGACAAACGCAACTTATCTATCTCATCATTGATGGCCGAATCCTTGGCAATATAAGTATCCGATGAGGGTACATATGCCTCCGGCTGGTAATAATCGTAGTAGGACACAAAATACTCCACCGCATTTTCCGGAAAAAACTCTTTAAACTCACCATATAACTGCCCCGCCAATGTCTTATTGTGCGCAATTACCAAAGTGGGCTTGTTCAATGCCGCGATGACATTTGCCATGGTGAAAGTCTTACCGGAACCGGTGACGCCCAGCAATGTCTGGAACTGGTTGCCCTGCTTGAAGCCTTCTACAAGGTCGGCTATGGCTTGGGGCTGGTCGCCGGTGGGTTTGTATTCGGAATGTAATTTAAAAATCTGTTCTGAATTATGATTTTGATTCACGAAAGTGCCTCCTTTATGAATCACAGAGACGAGAGACGCTTCGCGAATCTTGCTCTGATTATCAGTCGTTAAATGACCTTTGCGCAAGCGCAATGCCATTTTCCTCGTTGCCATAACAAATAACGTGTATGGATTAGCTTAACCAATTATAGCACATCCATACACGTTTGGCAAACATTTGTTCTCTTTATTTATAAGAATTATTTTTTCAAGACCTTTTTACAATCGTTAAGTCTTATATACAAAAATATTACACTCTGAAAGGTAAATTGCACTCCTCTATATATTCGTTAAATGCACTCTTAACTTCTTCCACTTTCTCCGGAATATGTTCTTCAAACAATTCTACTGTATCCTGCATCAGTCCTTCCGCCTGTTCTGCTAGAAATTCTACACCTTCTGCACCTATTTCAACAGCTGTTGCATATATTTCAGTTGCAACGGCTGCCCCTACCACACCGCCTACAATACCTCCTGCTACAGTTCCAACAGGTCCAGCAACAGATCCAACAGCAGCACCAATAGATGCTCCTTTCATTGCACCAGCTACAGAGGCTGCATTTTCTCCAAGCTCGTCAGCAAGTTCTCCTCCATCAATTTCTCCCTGTGCATAGGCAGCTACAGAATCATATGATTCTACAGCAAAAGAAACAGCCGCTACCGGTAAACTACTTCCAGCTACTTTCTGAATAAGTGCACTCGAGGACTTTGACATAGCATGAGACACTGAGGCACTGATTAATTCTGATCCATACTCAATAGCACCTGCTGCAGCCGTTTCCGTAACAATATCAACCACCATTTCTTCTGCCGTAATTTCTCCATCCACATATGCAGAAACATTATCAACCGTTGATACGGTAAAAGTAATACCCGCAGCTGCAAGTCCCGACTTAACACCTGTCTCATGAGCCCCGCCATATACCTCTCCAATATCGATAGCAGTTTTTTTAATCGGTGTTACATCCGCCTCATTATAAATTTTGCGAAGGTCTTCTGGCATATCATATTCCGCACCATCTACTGTTATCTTAGGCTCAAAAGAAGATGGCCGCATATCCGTTCCCATATAATTTGTTTTCACTTCATAGTCAACAGTATGCCCTTCCTCTTTTAGTGTCTTTACAATATTTTCAACTTTAGAAAACTCGCCTTGGTTAACCCTTTGCCCATTTTGTGCAATAATATTTTCCAAGCTAGAGGACCCTCCAAATTGATGCGGAATGAGGTGACCACCTTGGTCACCTTCTATAAATGCAAAAGTTCTAAACTTAGAACCTCCAGGATTCTTGGCAGGATTAAACTGAAGATCCGTTACCTTATTATGAACCGGACGACCATATGAATCTGTAACTGCAACAATATTTCCCTTAACAATAGTAGTATTCGGCATCAACGAACTTTCAATAATTCGAGATTTGTTATCCATGGTTTGCCTAATTATTTTGGAATACGCCGTGCCGTTATCATCGTAATCAACCGTAAGCCGCTTATGATCGCCAAGCACCTCATAACGCTTATAGATTTTACCATCATGGTAAAACTCTCGATACGCATGCCCATTATCGTTCTTTCCGGTCCGAACAACATCTCCATTATCCTTAACCGTTTCTGTTACGCCATAAAATCCATCAACGGGTTTAACTTGCGATTCAAAACTTTTATTCAGAAGAGCTGTTTTTTCTCGAAGCTCATTGAAATTGAGTTCAAAACCTTGTGATTCTATAGTTTCAATATGTTCCATCCGCTTCACCTCCCACCTTAGTTATGATATTGCATATCTCATTGATTTCAACATCGCTAAGTCCCATCGTCCTTTTGCTAACCATTTCTCTAAGAGTATCCGCGTCGCCATTCATCACGCAGCGTTCAAATTCTATCTTTGTTATACCAAGAACAGACTTAACCAACCTTTGAAGAACAAAAACCTCTTCCACTTTCCAAATCATCGTTCCACGACAAAAAACATAATCATCTATGCATTCTGCCAGCTGTCTCTTAACATCACGAGACAAATCTAAAGAACGTAGTGCATTTTTTAATGCAACACCTCGCATACGTTCCCTTGGAATCCATGCTTGAAGCAACATACACAAAATTTCTGTGCGTGCCTGCTTTGCAGACTTGATAACCATAAGTCGCTGGTTTATATACGGTTTCTCAGTCACATCTGCCTTGTTTATCATAGTTAGAACGGGATTAATCCAGTCATTTTGATATACTACAGCCACTCCACTAGGGAGTTTAGCAATCTCGTTAACTTGATCCTCTGTAAGTCCAATCGACCTACCTACAGCTTCTCTGTCATTTGCTTCCGGAGTTCTAAGTACAATTTTAGTATTCGTATTTTTAATTGCTGCTATATCTACGGAAGACGGAGATTGGTCAACAATTACAAAACCCTCTCCATATGTTCTTATTTCTGCAATCGTATTAGTAAGCATTTCCACAGACTTACCAACTAATTCCGAACCACTATTCTGTGAAGTGTTCTTCAACAAATTATGCGCCTCTTCAAGAACGGTAATATGCTTTAATCCATTATTATTACCCTCTTTCTTATCAACCCTATACTCGTTAAGAATATATACCACAAGGCCCATCAATAAAGCTTTTGTCTCGGTTGATTTCACGCGACTAATATCCAAAATACAATTCTTGTCAAACAACTGCTCATATGGTGTTTGTTCATTAGTAAAAATGAATTTATTCAATCCAACTGTCAACGAATTTACTCTCGTAAGCAGGGCACCCCTATAATTTGATTTTATATCAGATGCATAATCAGAGTTATCAATAAGCTTACCGAGTTGCTCAGACAGCACTTCAAAATCCGGATATTCTACTTCGTCTCCTTCAAATGTTGAGGAACCTAAATCCCATCCTACATACTCATACGATTTCAATATTGCATCTTTAAAAAACGCTGGCATCGCATCATACATCGGCCAACAAACTCCAAATATTTCAACCAAACCATCAACATGCTCTAATACATGTATGGACTCCGGAAATTTGAATGGATTCAAATTTATTAACTCTGCAACTTTGGGATTTGTCGAATATACATTTACATCGGGCCAATTCCCAAATACATCCTTATACTCACCTTTTGCAGGCTCAATCACAAGAAAAGGGATACCATCTTGATGCAATTCTGAAAGCAACTGATATACAACATTACTTTTACCAGAACCAGTTGAACCTGTTACAAATGTATGCATATTTAAACTCTTATTATCGAGCTCTACTGTTTTTTCTGTAATTTGACCCAAATCAAATACTCTACCAATTGTTATCCTATCCTCCGGCCTATTTTCCCTCTTTTTAGAAAACAATTGATATGAATTAACTTCTTTTCCAAATTCAGCATGTTGAATTACCGGAAGTCCTGGAACTGTAGCTCTTGGTAATCCAAGTTGTATTCCCAATTCTTTACCACTAACAGATGTAGCTGCATTTACCAACACATTTCCACCATACACAAATTGTGGGTGAACATACCTTGATATATAAGTTGTCAAATCATCAAAGGCACCTAATAACTCTGGATTATTTCTTCTCCAAGAATTAATTGCCGATACTTCTCTTCCTGTCTTTTCGCCATTCATCAGTGAACGATAGTTACTTGCTGCAATTTCAGCTGCGGACATATCATCTGACACAAAATACCCCGATACATTCCACATGCCATAGCTATCAAACTCATCTGTTCTTTTAAGATTTTCGTCAATAAGCATCAACATATCTGTAATTGTTTTATTTTCCACTGTAGATGATGTTGATACTGAATCTGATTTACTGGCCTGTTCATTTGGAGCAAGGGAATTGATAAAACCATTTAATTGTCCAGCAATTTGTCCACCTAGCATTGAACCTGCCGCCAAACCCACTCCCGCCACAGGAGCTCCAATTACAGCACCCGCAATAACACCTGTCAATGTTACTGCTGCACCACCAATCATTGCCGCCTTCTGTTTACCACTCATCTCTGTAAAAGACTTTGCTCTTGATGAAGACTCAGACACATTTTCAGTAAATTGCACCTTCTGAAACGGAGACAGCTTTGTATAAATATCCTGATAATTCTTTCTCATAACCTGCACCATTTGTGGTGACTGATTTTCAGCAAGAATGATTCCTGTATACTGACGACCGTACATTGCCAAAGCTAGTTTCTCTAACCCTTGTACAAATTGCTCATTTGCATCCTTATCATTTTTCCCATTTCCTACAACACTTACTGTTGCAACATTATTCTGCCTTCTTATCTTATTGGAAAGCGCTGCAATAGCTCTTCTATCTTCATTTTCAATTTTTACACCCGGAAAATGTCCAATCAAAGTGTGTTTTAGTGTATCTCCCAGCGTAACCATTGAACGCTTTGATACAGAATCATTAGGTTCATTATTTCTTACACCCAAATAAAAGTTAGTTTCTTTTCCATCCGAATCTATGATAATGAACACAGATGCATTATATGTTGATAACGTATTAAATACCGTTGTAAACTTGTCTGTTACCGATTCACCCTTCTGGTATACCATTTCTGTTATTTTGTACATTCTAACATTATTTATCAAATCTTCTTCTAAATCAGGCAAATCAGCAATCGGCGCAATCGGCATCTCGGATAATCTGGATAAATACTTTTTTCTAATACACTCATCAATTATTTCCAGTCTATTTTCTAACGAAATCTCTGTTATTTCCCCTGTTTCTTCAATTACAGCCACTTCATTCATAAGATTATCCCCTTTCTATCAACTCAATCTTTTCCTTTAAAGATGCAAGCCAGTCATTATCTAACTGTAATTGCCGTTCATCATCAGATAACTGAGCTATTGTCTGGTCTTTTTCTACACTTTTACCCATAATTAAGCTTTCCAACTTGTCATGATATACAACAGCCAATTCATCATAGTATTTCTTGATACTCTCAAATTTACTGTCGACGGCGCTTTGCAATATTGCTAGGTGTACCTCTAATGCTTTACCTCTCCATGCCTCATAATAATAAGTTGTCTCTAACACTGGTTCCTGAGCTTTCTTTTCGCCACTCGAAAAAATAGCTCCAAAAAAATCCTCTTTTGGCATTACATACTTTTCCTCTTTCAAACTCATGAATTCATCAGCTAAGGCTGGCGAATAAAAACTTTTTTCGCTCATCTCACAAGAAATATCCGCTTTAAATTCACCATCCACCTGCGTATCACTATACCATTGCTCATATTTAGAAGAAATATTTGCAATTTCCATCATAAAAACATTTTCTATGTCGGATAAAAAAGCTGCAAAATACTTTTTCAATTCATTATCAAATTCTACTGCCATTTGATGAGCTTCATCCTGTCTTGTAGTCTTGGTTTTCTTTCGTCTCCATTTCTCTATTTTCTCTTTAAATGAATTTACTGCACTTGTTACACCTTCTGGTGTTCCAATATTATCACGCTGACATATCAATTCATCTGCATGTTTCAATCTACGAATTTCATCTTCCAATATATCAATTTTTTCATGAATCCCTGCATTAATGACAATGCTCTTTTCATTCTCGTCATTAAGAACAATTTCTAATTCCTGAACATATTCTCTCAATACACTTATTGTATTTTTTATATAATCAGATATAGGATAAATATCAAAATACTCCATAATTTTTTCATCCGCAACCGACAATACTACTTGCGGTTTATTCACACCAAGATCTTTTATAACACGTTCAATCTGAGTCCGATTCAACATCGGGTGAATATAGAAGAATATCTGACTTTCATTAACATCTTCTCGACACAATAAAGTCTTCAGATTTTCGCGGAAATTTATCTCCGAGTCAATATAAAATAGTATTGGTGTATATTCTATAACTGTATTTTCAAGTTCATCTACCGTTTCAACACACTCAACCGCAATTTTTTTATCGATAGAACTTATGTCTACTCCATTACCATGAACAATTATGTACGTATAAGGATCATCAAACAGCTCTCTATTATTGTCCATGAATCTTTCAAAATCAAATCTTCTGTTTCGATTTTCGTCTAACCATACAAGCAAATCATCAATTCTACCACTTTTAATACCAGCAGGTTCCAACTCATTTTTATAAAAGAATTTTACTTCATCGTCTCCAACGCCTGCCTCAACAAAAGCTCTCCTTACACTTTCAAAATCTGACTGCAATCCTGAATATTCTAATTCAAAATCGTATCCATTCATTTCGTCTCGAAAAATGAACGGTAACTTATCAATCCACAGATGTAATTTGCCCTCTTGATACTTTTCAACCGGGCTATTTATTTTTGGAGATTGTCCATTAAATTTAATTATCGTTTCCATCAAATAAGGGTTATAACTTAATTCTGCCTTTACCATAACGTCCTCACTTTCTACATCATCTATTTTTTTATTTTAAGAGATGATTTGTCCCATAAAATGGTCTTTATATGTATATAGACATATGCGCCCACGCATTTTAATTCTGATAAAATTTTATCACATAACATCACTCGCCGCAATCAATTGTCATACATTTCTCAGCTTTTGCTCGCTTTTTCTGTTTTTAAGCATGTAAAAATCCGCAGGATAATATCTGTACTGCGGACAACTCGCACAAACCTATATTGGGGATTCAAGCCATTTGTAGCCTTGTTGGGGTAATATCTTAACTCTATGCGTCTCAGGATACCCACTTAATAACTCATACTATAGAACCCAAAAAGATATAGAAATAGTGAGACATATTTCTCACTGCCATCTCACTAGACCGAAATTAAGTTATATTGTATCATGAATACATAAGAACAAAGCGTCATGTTCAAGAAAGGAGTATTTCAATGAAAGGTAAACAGTTAAGAATTTATGTAATTGAAGATAAGGAAATGGTTTTTAATGTTAGTTTATTTCGTGATTTATTTAGAAATTACGCTCAAAAAAAAGGCATGCGATTAGGCGAGTATGAGTACGAAGTTGCCGAATATCTTTATGTAGATAGCTCTACTATTCATAGTTGGAGAATGAGAGTCAGTGGGCCTGGCGATATTGAAAAAATCAAGCTATTAGCAAAATTATGGAACATAAAATATGAACTGTTACTTAAGGAGGCAAAAAGAATGAGCACAGCAATGCAACACAAAGAATTAAGCGACAGAGAAAAGACTGCTTTAAAAAATGTTTATGTGTCTTTTTTAAATTATATGGGAATCTTCAAAAAGACTGCAGGTTTCATTTGGAATGAGGACGGAACACTTTTCAATATAAGTATGGCATATACCTTATATGCACAAGTTATAAATGCATTGGAAATCGAGTTTATCGATTTAAAAGGCAATGCATATGACGAATTGAAGACGTTCTATGATACAGAGCTTACATATACACTTGAGACATATTACTGTGAGGAGGATGGCGATTGCCCCGAATTACAACAGGCTGAAACTGAAGGTTTATATCAACTACTTTTAAATCAATTTAAACAAATAATTGTTCCTTTTTTAGTTGTTGAGAGTTAATTATCCTTTGCAAACATTGCTTATAGCATAAGAAAAAGAATCCGTAGGGAGCATGTGATCTAATTTGGGTAATTCATACCTTTTTACTAGTACCGAGATTTCCGCAAACAGTTAATCCAACGATTTATTAATAGCATTTCGGAAACTTACAATGGAGGTTGGGATAGCTTTATGAGTCGAAAAGCAGAAAAAATAGAGCCGCTACAAACAACAACCGTAAATGTCAATTTTGAGCGTGAACAAATTTTAAATATGTCATTTAAAGAAATGGGCATGTCTCGTTCAGCCATTTATGGCTTTAGACATTGCGGAATATCAACTTTGAATGATTTTTTAGCATATTACGAAAAGAAAAAAAGGTGCGTATTGTGTGATGGAAAATGGCTAGGACGCAAAACACTCGAAGAATTATTACAATTACTGAAAGAGCATAATTGGGAGTGGGTGCTACAAGATGATATTAGTGACGGACCATAAATAGGATCACGACATATCCAACCGTGATAATTTTTACAAAAAATAAGTTTATGCGGAAAATAAAATCCGAAAGTGATAATATGTTAAGGAGACGAAAAGAAAGAGAATGTGCACGTTTCTTACAAAAAGATTTAGTAGGGAGGGACGTAATAATGGACAGCGGATTTTGGGGAGATTTATTTGATTTAGACCATGATGGTGAATTAGATCCAATGGAAAGAGCAATGGATTTTATGGCTTTTGAAGAGATGACCAAGGATGAAGAAAATGACGATGAAGAGGACTTCGATAATCTTGAGGAGGCTGGACTTGATTATGAAGAACTCTTGATGATGGATGCAAAGGAAAGACAAGAGATTCTAGAAGATGCAGAGCTAGATCCAGATGATTATGATTTCTAATACAAAATATGTATTGTACCCAATTCACTAGTATACAACTATAAGCCAAGTGCAAAAGAGGTAAAAATGGATAAAGCAATCAGTGTATTATTAATAAAAATGGTGAGAGATTTAGAAGAAACAAGAGAAAAATTTTCCGGTTATGCCTATGTTCGAACGATTAGAAATATTTTAGTAGGGAAAGAAGATGCTATCATTGCACCGCACTTCCGTGAGCAGACATATTATGGTATGCTAGATTACCTTACGTTAGAAGAAACCGAAGGACTAATGGAAAGCCTTGTGAAAACCAATCAATTAGCCTACATTTTTACGGAGCATGGGAAACTATATTGTACACTCGAATATCATGAGAATATGTGTAAGAAGCGGTTTGGGACCAATCATTGAAGAGATTTGTTTATGATGGTTTCACAGGGCTATATTTTGTAGCTATTTGTAGATTTAAAAAAAGAAAGGAGGCATATATATGTCAAGCCCAATATTATATGAAGATCCGTATGAACTAAAAATGGAAATTGAAGAAATGTCAAATGGCACTTGGCAAGTACGGGAGATAAAAATATATACATACCAAAATCCATTAGCAGCACGCAACAGAATGGAAAAATACATATATGAGAAATCAGATGCTGATGTAAGATAGATATATCTACATCCTTCCTGCTCTTGATTTAATCCACACTATAATTTAGTTTTTTCTATAAAAAACAAAACGGCAAACCTTCTAGGTCTACCGCTTCGACTTCTACTCCAAAAGCAAAAGTTACATTCTTCTCCACTTATCCTACATCGAATTATATGTATTGCAATAGTTACAACAAATAGTTTTTCCCTTCTGTCCAGAGATCGATGCCCCACACGAAGGACAAGTTATTGAAACCATTTCAGGCTCTTTAGGCTTTATTCCTAACACCCCCATAAATACATTCGCCGTATCCTTTAATGTCTCTGCCAAAATTTCAGCTCCCGGAATTGCAAACTGTCCTGTTGTAGCATTCGCTTCCTCACCCAACAATAACCTATTTATTTCCTTTATCCATTTTGATACTTCTGACTTCTTTTCAAATCCAAACTTCTCTTCACCATCAGAAAAATAGATCTCCAAACATGGATTTCCATTTTTTTGTTTGCCCAAGAGTGCTTGTGCTTGGCCATTGTATATTTTAATTTGGTTTACAGGAAATCTTAATACCTTTTTTGTACCTCCAAAAATTCCTTTTTTCATATATATGATATTGAGATTTGTAAGAATAAGTTCATCTGTATAATTAGCCATAATACCACCATGCAGCACCCTATCGTTTTTTATGATGACACACTCATTTGCTTCTAAATCTAACTTACCCATACATACCCCTCCAAAATATTTTCTTAATTGTACTATACCATGATATGAATGTCAAAAAAACACTCCCACGCCACTTTTAAAAAGTTCACCATGTGCCTTGAATAAATGACTTTACAATATAACAATTTCCGGCCCACAAAAGCGCTAGAGCCTTTCTATGTAAAACACAAATTTCATAACCAATAATGTGTTTTATGATGAATTGTATCTTTCAAATCCTCTATTTTTTTAGGGGCATTTGCAATATCTATAGCTAACACTATCATTAAAATAAGGAGTTCATTTTCATTTTCCGGGAATGTGACTACATATGTATCTCCCCAATATAAGGGAGCATATGAAATGGTCGCAATCGACTTCTCTTGAGAAGTAATTTTATATTTCCATCCTACAATATTTCCTTCTATATTCCATCCATTATTCAATAGATATTTCTTTTTTCCAAAAGACCACTTAGATCTCATTTTTGCTACTTTTGTACCATTAATTTCTAAATCAAAATCTATCGGATGCGATTCAACTAATGCTGATGGTCTTAAAGATAATAACTTTTCTTTAACACACCCTACTTCCTTTCCATTTTCATCATAAATATGTACACGATGTTTTACAGAAAGGAAATCACCTTTTACAGAAAATCTCACTTTTTCTTCACTATCATAAATATTAAATTTATCTCTCCATGTAAACGTCTCTTGATTAATTAGTAGCACTTTCTCCCCTGGTGCACACTCAAATAATTTCTGACGTTTTTCAGATTCTTTCTCTTCCATTTTTTTGTTTACCTTATCCAATGCCTTTATTGGCACATCTATAGCCCTTACAATAGCATCCGATGCAACAAATGTAACAAACTTTCCAAGAATGCTCATTTCGTAGCCTCCCCAAATTAATGTTTTCGTAGCGCTTAAAAATCTTGTTAATTCCGGCACTTGTGTTAATTATATCATGTTTCAATTATCGCGAAAAGAATTACTCTACAAAAACTACATTTCCACATCTCCCATCCGCAATTTCAATAATATATTATTTAGTCTATTCTCCATAAACAACCATATACAAGGCTATATCCTGCCCTTCTAGCAGTATAAACAGACTCCTATAGGAAACATATACCGCTAATCACACAAATAGCGATAGAACCATTTGGACTCTATCGCTATACCGCAACAATTCTTTCATTAATTTGCTTGTTCAAAATGTATACCCTTATCACCTTTATATGATATCGTGTGGGTTACTTTCTCTGAAGAAATTTCATTTGGAATGCCCTCAGGAAAAGCATCACATGTTAGATAATCTTTATTATACCAAATGTGTTTACATACTTCACACTTGACTCTTACACCCAACATTTTATCCACCTCGCTTTTAATGAGCCTATTCCTCTCTATCCAACTCAAGTTTCTCTCACGACGAATCCCGGTCACCTGTACCATCCATTCCACCCAGTCCACATACCACTATTTCACCCATCCACTCCACAATATATAAACTAAACAAAACTCCCTAACACTAAATATACCCCTCGCACAAGCCACCCCATACTAGGACACAAAATACTCCACCGCATTTTCCGGGAAAAACTCTTTGAACTCACCATAGAGCTGCCCCGCCAATGTCTTATTGTGCGCAATTACCAAAGTGGGCTTATTCAAAGCCGCGATGACATTCGCCATGGTAAAGGTCTTACCGGAACCGGTGACACCCAGCAATGTCTGGAACTGGTTGCCCTGCTTGAAGCCTTCTACAAGGTCTGCAATAGCCTGGGGCTGGTCGCCGGTGGGTTTGTATTCGGAATGTAATTTAAAAATCTGGTCTGAATGATTCACGAAAGTGCCTCCTTTATGAACCACAGAGACGAGATACGTTTCACGAATCTCGCTCTGATTAGCAGTCGTCAAATGACATTTGCGCAAGCGCTATGCCATTTTCCTCGTTGCCATAAGAAATAACGTGTATGGATTAGCTTAACCAATTATAGCTCATCCATACACGCTTCCTAAATCAGGGTTTAAATACCCACACTTCCGTCTCCTCAGCAAAACCGATTTGACGCATAAATTCCGCCAATTGCTCCATGCTCTCCGCAAATTTTCCCCACATCTCCAATGCCAGTTCAAATTCTTCCATTGCAGTCTGAATTTCAGAGGCTTCCTTGGCAATATAACATGCAACTGCATGGTCATGCAGTTTTTCGTGAAAGTCGAAAGCATCCTTGAATGCCGGTGACTCCTTCAAACAGGAATCTTCCATCGACCTATACCATAAACCAAATTTACAACGATCTGGATTATTGAGCTGTGTAATTTTCAACTGCTCGTATTCAATAAGGTTATTGTACAGTCTCCAGGTCAGAGTCAGATGGTCCACTACAAAGATTTTCGTTCTGTCAATCTTCGTAATATTGCTGTTGGTACGGTACATATCATTGCGGGCATTATCAATATCCCGGCTAATACGATACAGTCTGTAACCATTCTGGAAACAGTTTTCCAACAGTTCACTATAATTGGAATGCAACTTGCCAATACCTTCATCAAAGATGTCAAAAAATGTACTCTTAATATTCTCTTGCTGATAAAGATCCTGAGAAATCTTCTTAAGAGCCTTCACAAACTCAGCAACCTGCTCAAGACTGTCACACAACCACTCAGCCTCTTCATCCATTTCAGTAGTTTCTCTTTCAGCCTTCAGTTGCAACATAATCGGTTTCAACGTACTTTCAGCCTGCTTACTCAATGCAATCAGCTCAACTTGTTTTGCCTCATTCTCTTCTGCATGAAAGCGAAGATATTCACTGGCCTGCTTCATATCGTCAATAGGCTTTTTTTGTGTCTTTACCTGCTCAATCAGATTTTTCACACTGGTATTATCCGCAATTCTGGTTTGTGCATCATTGATTCTCATCAAAAAATGATTGTTGTGTTCCACAATACCACTAAGCATTTTATTAAAAGCACCTGCGAGTTCTTTATCTTCAAATGCCTCTTCATCCACCATATCAAATTTTTGACTGCCAAGATTTTCCATAGCTGACATTAATCGCGCCAAATCCGTCTCGCCGTCAGGAATATATTTTATCCATTGCATCCTTACTCTCCCTCGTATTTAAGCACTCAACCACTGTTCCATAATCTCTTGGCAGGCATCTACATCAATATTGTCCACTGCCTCCTGCAGTTTTTCAAAATATTCTTTGCCTGCATCGGTATAGTTATACTGCTTCATTTCCTGGATTACGTTTGCCATTTCATCCATATCCAGTTCATCAATTGCCATCTTCATTTTTTCAAACAAATCAGACAAAACAGCATCTGTTATATCCCCAAGCTCACCCACTGTTTCTTCCACCTCAAAATAGGGTGCCAGAATTGGTTGATAAGAGCGATATTTGACAAGCATCTTCTCTGTGTTTTCACGAATCATCTTCACATCCCGGACATTTCCTGCTTTCTCCAATTCTGCAGCAAGCTCAGACAAAGCAATCGCACCAATCTGTCTGGATGCACTTTTTAATGCATGTACCTCTACCGTATAGTTCGCCCAGTCCTGAGCCTCATAAAATTCTTCTATTTTGCTTGCCTTTTTAGAAATAGCATGATAATAATCCTGCAAAACCTTCCAAAACAAATCCTTTGATGTCAGAAGCTTTATTGCATAGTCCAAGTCCAAATCTCCGATTGTCTCAGGAACTTCTCTGATTGTCTCAGAACTATGTTCTTCGTCTTCCTGCATCTTCAACGTTTTCTTCTTCAGCTTTTCAGGAGGCAACCACTGGCGAACCTTACTCATAATCACACGTACTTCAATGGGCTTTGCCACGAAGTCATTCATACCCTCACTCAAAAACATTTCCTTTGTTCCGCTGACCGCATTGGCCGTAAGAGCAATAATCGGTGTATCATTACATTCAGGATGCAATCTGCGAATGATTCGTGTGGTTTCTACTCCGTCAAGCTCCGGCATCATATGATCCATAAAAATAATATCATAATGATTGTGCTCTAATTTCTCCAAAGCCTCCTTGCCGGACAAGGCTGTTGAAATATTCATATGCAAAGGCTCTAACAGACCCTCGGCAACCGTCAGATTAATCGCATTGTCATCTACAATCAGAACTTCTGCATCCGGTGCCTCAAACAACGCCTCGGCATCTTCATTGGCAATTTCTCCAAAATGAATCTCCTCCTGATTCAAAAGACAAGCCAAATTCAATACAGACAACGGTTTTTTCAAAATTTTCAGATACGAAATATTTTTCCATTTTCTAACGTCAGCAAACGCATCTACCAAAAGCACAAACTGAACAGACTGAAAAATTTCCGCATTGAAACTACTCAAATCCATATGCTCATAATATTCCTGCTCAATTAAGCAAAACTTTTTCTTACCGGAATGGGTTTTGCTCCAACCATATATTGAATCATACGGTTTCTCCGAACTGGTCAAATCTCTTGCACGTACACCCAATTTACCCGCATCTGATTTGAAATCCTCTGCCACATCCTTCCTTGTAAAGAAGCCGGCAACTTCATACTGCTCCGGCTCTGTAAGCACTATAGAAGGTTTCGGATCCATAACTTTTTGTGGTATTTCAAAAGAAAATGTACTACCTTCTCCATATGTACTCTGCACAGAAATCATGCCGCCCATAAGCGTAACTAATTTCTTACAGATTGCAAGTCCAAGACCGGTTCCTTCTACATTTCGATTTCTCTTACTGTCTATCTGTTGGAAAGAGGTAAAGAGTTTTTGCATATCCTCTTCCTTAATTCCGATTCCTGTATCGATTACCGATACTTTTAACAAAATATTATCCTGTTTTATCTGCGTAAATTGTACTTTTAATTGTACGTGACCCTTTTGAGTAAATTTGGAGGCATTATTGGCAATGTTAATCAAAACCTGACGGATACGCAAATCATCACCATAAAGTCTATATGGAATATTGGGATCATAGTCCAGCAAAAGTTCCACATCCTTATCTGTCAGTCTGGTCATAATAATATTAGAAACATCATGAACAAGGCTTAAGGGTTCGTATTCCACCTCATTTAAATCCATCTTCCCTGACTCTATCTTGGAATAATCCAAAATATCATTAATCAATGCCAATAACGCTCTTCCAGAAGCTTTAATCTGATTGATATAGCTTCTTGCCTCCTCATTCAGCTCCTCTCTCAAAGCCATTTCCGCCATACCGATAATCGCATTCATCGGCGTTCTGATTTCATGGCTCATATTGGCAAGGAAATCTGCTTTCGCCGTTCCGGCACTCATAATCTCCTCACTGACCTTCAGAGTATTTATATTACCCTCGATAATTTTGGTAACAATGGCTGCCATTGTACGAATAAAATCACAGATATTTTCTATATCCTTCTGTGAACTAATCTTTATTTTATCTGCAGCCGACCATAGATTATCCGCATCCAGCATTAAATCTTCAGCATTCGTGCGAACAACCTCCGCATCCAGCTTCTCAGTCAGGATCTGCACACCAACAATACCGCCTAATATTCTGTCATTCAATACAATAGGAGCACTACACGTCATAACTCCCGCATGACAATAATTAATAGCCACGCCGCCTTTCCGGTACGCCTTTGCAATTCCTGACTTCATACACTGAGCACACAATTTTCCACCCAACTCAGTGCCATTCATTATCATGTCACAATAGCAGGAATCCGTGGACCATTTCGTTAGAACCTTTCCATTTTCATCCGTTACAATCAAGCCGACATCCAGCATTGTTACGATTGAATCCTGCATATTCTGTAACATTTCTATATCGATCAGTTCACTAAGAGAAAGTTCATCCATATTATTCATACACATCACCCCTCTTCCAATTTTTATCCAATTGTATTTGAAATGATTTGAAGCAGTTTTTCTCTTTCTACAGGTTTTAACAAATATCCCTGAGGCTTGTAACTTAATACCTTCTGTATTTTTTCTTTATCTGTAATTCCCGTAAGGAAAACAACCGGAAGATTAGAGGTAGCATCATTATCACGTATCTTTCTAAGAACATCTGCTCCGCTTTCACCCGGCATTTCATAATCCAGAATAATCATATCAGTCTTCTTTTTTTCAAGAAAATTTAATGCAATCGCTCCGTTGATTGCAGTAGCTACCGTATAGTTTTCTTTAAGCTGTTCTTTTATCAGCTTAAGCATCATAGGATCATCATCTACCACCAATATATGCTTCTTAGATATAAACTGTTTGCCTGCCGCTCCCAGATTTTGCGCAACATCAGACACTACCTGATCTACACTTTTTACATATTCATCCAACGCATCAATATTTATGGTTTTTCGGCCGGACTTCCATTGTTCCAAAAACCGTTCAAACTCCTCACCAATTTTGCGTACCATAATCGGCTTGGTCAGCACCAAATCTGCCATCTCTCCGGTTTTTTTTCGGAATACATCACACTCTTCCTCATTACCTACAATTGCCACCGCAGTATTGTACTGTTCAAATTTACTTCTCAGGGAAGCCAACACTTCGTATTCCTCTTCCCCCTCCTGATGCATACAAAAAAGCAGAATATCCGGTGTAAAGTATTTCAAATGATTCATAATATCCGCATAGCGCAGGGAAGTTGTCTGCAGCTCAAACTCCGACTCCTGATATATAAAGAAATCATCAATAATAACCTTACTCTTACCACAAAGCAATACTTTATATTTCATCTGTTACCCCTCCGAATCATTACAGTACCTGCAAAAATATTATTGCTCGCACATTTTTGTTTAATTATAACAAATTTTCAATATATTTGCACTGTTTTTTTAAACTTTTCACAAAATTAATTTTCTTTCCTTTTCCCAAAGGCCCAATACTTATTCAATAAATAATTAATCGGTACCGTGACCACCAGATTAATTCCTGCTGCCACAATCTCGCCAATTGTTTCGGCATCCAATTGTTGGATACCCAACATTATAAACCAATCTGCCAGCCAGCCCAACCACCGGGAAATCTTCACAATATCTACCCATAAAATCAATAGTCCCATATTTAAAAGTTGACCGCCCGAATATGCCACATAAGTCTTCAAAAAAGCTTTCCACCATACTCTGTGGGATTCTTCCTTATCTTCCTTAAACACATAGCGACTGTTCCAATAATAAGCATTCACCACGCTTAGTGAAAACCCTATAATACTGGCCACCAGATAGTGCCCTCCCAAGAACACTATGATAACATATACTCCTTCGCTGATTAGTGTATTCAACACACCAACCAGACTAAATTTTACAAACTGCACTGCTCTATCTCCTGTAAAATCTCACATAGCTTCCATCATTCACGGAAGTATAGCCAAAATCATTCTCAATGTACTGCATAATCCAGCTGTCAGGACTTTCCTTCAGTTCGCCATACCAGCAGTCCACAACAATCACATCCGGCGCCTTCTCCGGATACTGCTCCCAGTACTCCAGCAAGCTTTCGTTGTAGGTGGTAGGGTCCACAACAGAATAATGAGAAATGTTCACATCGTCAAAAAGATAGCCGATGGTACCCACAGACATAATCATATTGGCTACAATCAGTACATTGTCTCCTTCCTGCACATAATCCGCATATTCCTCATAATTGCGATTATAAATATAAGCACACATATAATCTGCAAGAATGCCCGCTGCCGGCCCCTTCTTCATGATGCCGGACACCGCAAGAACCGTGTTCTCTGACTTGCCGCCGCGCAAAGTATATCCCTTGCCGCCAATAGAAACCAAACACAAGCTCACCACCAAAAGCAGGATCCAGAAGCGTGCCTTATCTTTCATGACCTTCTGCATTGCCAGCACAATTACCGCCACCGCAAAAACAATCCCCAGCGAACCATGAGGCAAAGTGTAATACATGGCAAGGTCGCTGATGTACATAACACCTGCATACGCCACCAAAGTACCCAATATGCCCCAGGCAAATATATGTTTGCCGTCTCCCGCCAGTCTCCATACTGCAGCCAGTGCCAGATAAATTACCAACAGATGCACCTGCAAATATTCATATCCGATATGCATAACTACCCAAATGTAAATCTGCACCAACTCAGCTACCACAATCGCCAGTGTCCAGAACATCAGCCATCCGGATTTTTTCTCAATCATTTTTCCTTTTTTCTTGGAAATAAAATAAATCACGCCATAAATTGCACCGGCAACCGCCGCAATTCCGGCAAAGACCACAGCCCATATCTGAAAATTCTCAATATAGTTACTGTGTTTGGCACTTGTCATGCCCGACACATCATGAGTGGGGTCTACAGAAAGCAATTTACCGACATTCCCGGCAAATTCCTCCAGTCCCACATGAGCAAACACGGACACCAGCCAGATGATACCACAGACTCCGCAAGTAGCCGTCAGAATCAGGCAATCCCTGAGTCTTTGCTTACCGGACTTGCGCCACATATAGACAATAAAAAACGGGAACAAAATAATACAAGTAGGATAAGTCAATACCTCACATGCCAAAGACACACCTGCCCCAAGTAGCAGATACCATCCATCCTTCCCCTTTTGCTCCTTATCACAATAGTATTTCATCACAAGCAGAATGGGAATGGTCAGAAACCATAGCTGCATATTTCCAAAATCCGGACTTTGAATATTCTTCGGCATAATATTAAAATACAAAAGTGCCAGCAAAAATGCGTCATTTTTATTCAGAGGTCCGGAAAGAGTCCTGTACACTGCCACACCCAATACCGTCTGTATTCCCAGTGCCACAAAACGCAAAAAGAGGACAATGCCCGTAGTCGAACCGGTCACTGTCATAAATAGCCACATCAGCCCGGCGCATACAAATGCCGAGGTCTGATGCGGCTCCCACATTTCCTTAAACAAATGATCCCCCTGAAGATATCGATAGGCCATTACAATCTGATACTCTTCATCCAAGGTGAAATCTACAAAAACCAGCTTCAACGCCGCCAAAACCGTCCCCACAAAAAGAACGATTTTCAACGCTTTCCATCTCTTGTCAGACACTATTATTACTCCTTCTCAGCCCTTGGCTTCTCTACCTCATCAATAATAAAAGGAGGTCTTGTTCTTGCCGCATCCAGAGCACGCCATACATACTCACCCAAAATACCCAGCATCATCAGAATCAATCCCGATGCACACAAAATGACACACATCAGTGACGCCCAGCCTGCAATGGGCGTTCCGTTTATAAAGTACTCTGCAAGTACACTGATAAACAAAATCACTGCACCGATATCAAACAAAGTACCCACAATAATCATAAAACGGACAGGCACATAGGAGAAGCTGATAAGAGAATCCACCACCAGCTTGTACTTCTTCGCCAAAGTCCAACGGGACTTGCCCTTCTCCCTGTCCTTACGGTCAAAGTAAACCATATCCGTCTTAAAACCTGCCCACAGCACCTGCAAAGTCAGGCTGGAATTCTTCTCGTCCAGACGCTCCAACACCTCGATTACCTTGCGGTCAATCAGATAACAGTCGCATCCACCCACAGGCATCTTTTTGTTTACAAACTTACGCACCAAAGCATAGTACATATTGGCAAAGAAAACCTTTACACGACTCTCATCGCGGCTCTTTCTCACAGCCAGTACCACTTTATTGCCTTTCTTCCAGCTCTCGTACATATCCAGAATCAAAGTGGAGTCTTCCTGTAAATCCGCCTGTTTCGTCACTGCGCAGTCACCGGTACACACGGAAAAGCCTGCAAGTAGTGCTGCATGCTCTCCAAAATTCCGAGACAGCTTCACCAGTTTTACATTCTCATCCAAATCACGAATCTGATTCATGATTGTCCAGGACTCATCCTCTGAACCGTCATCCACAAATACCAGTTCATAATCGCCCAGTTTGCCTAATATTTTAGCCTTCATATCCTCATACAGATCCATCAAAGTATCGGAACTGAAATATACGGGAATGATAATTGAAATTTTACTCATAATCTTTATCCTTTAATCTCTGCCAGATAGTCCTCGTAATTACGTATGTATTCGCCCGGCTCATAATGCTTGCTGCAAAGCACCAAAAGAATCGAATCCGGCGAAAAATCATACATATCCTTCCACACCATAGGTGCCAGATAAAGCCCCATGCCCGGTCGATTCAATTCAATGATTTTGGTCTCAAAACCATTATCAATTTTTACCTTGCTGGTTCCGCCCACATTCACCATCAGAAATTCTGTCTCACGGTTTGCATGCTGACCTCTTACCACCTGAGCATCGGAACCATAAATATAAAAAACTCTTTTTATATCAAAGGGAATATCCATTCCTTCCCCTTCAATAACCACCAGATTACCTCTCTCATCGCCCAAATCGGCAAATTCCAAAATCTTGTACTGATTTTCTAAACTCATGTTTTTCCTCATTATATATAAATTAATTTAAAAAGCATTCAAAGCCTCAATCACCGCATCCTGCTCTTCCTCTGTCATTCCGTTGTACATGGGAATAGACAAAACGGTATCTGCATAATGCTCCGTCACGGGATAATCACCTTTCTTTTTACCCAGATAAGCATAGGCATCAGAAAGATGGGGCGGAATGGGATAATGAATAATCGTCCCAATGCCCTTTTCTTCCAGATACGCCATCAATCCTTCTCTATCCTCGCAACGAATCACATACTGATGCCATACACTGTCTGCATGCTCTCTTATATTCGGCAGTTCCAGCTTCGGATTATTCAGTTGCTCCGTATAGCGCTTTGCAATCCGCCTGCGCTCCTCCGTCAGTTCTTCCATGTGCTTTAAGCGCACCCTCAAAAGCCCGGCCTGCAATTCATCCAGACGGGAGTTAGCTCCCACAACTTCATTATAATATCTCTTGCGACTGCCGTAATTGCGGTACATACGCATATCATCTGCAATCTTGGCATTATCTGTCACGATAGCACCACCGTCTCCGAAACCGCCAAGATTCTTGGATGGATAAAAGGAAAAACAGCCGATATCGCCAAAGGTACCCGTCATTGTGCCATCAAAACAAGCTCCATGGGACTGGGCACAATCCTCCACCAGACGCAGATTATGCTTCTTGCAAAATTCCGTAATCTTATCCATTTCTGCCGCCTGTCCGTACAAATGTACCACCAGCACCGCTTTGGTTTTCTCCGTCAGACAGTTTTCCAGGGCATTCGCATCCATATTGTAAAAAGCATCCGGTTCCACAAAAACAGGCGTGGCACCATTGATAGTTATACCCATGACACTGGCAATATATGTGTTTGCCTGTACAATTACCTCATCACCCTCACCAATTCCAAGAATCCGAAAAGCAAGCCAAAGGGCATCCAAACCGCTGGCCAGTCCCACACAATGTTTAGAACCGGTATACGCAGCAAACTCTTTCTCGAACTGCTCCACTTCCTTGCCCAGCACATACCAGCCGGAGCGCAAAACCTCCAGTGCTTTCTCTTCAAATTCCTGTTGATAACGATAGAACCCTCTGTCTAATCGGTTCGGCATAATCTTGTCCATAACAGCTCCTATAAAAAGGTATAATTAAATACATTATACTTTAAATGCCAATTCTTTTCAACGACTAGTTGTATACGTGTTCCAAAATGGAGAACCAACAAATTGAAATTGCGAATCATATATAGGAATGCTATAATACATAAATATATGTACAACAGATTTCAATGGGTAATTAATGCAAAGGAGACAGCGAACCGGAAATGATTTTTACATCTTTACCTTTTATCATATTTTTGACATGTGTGGTAACAGTTTATTTTCTGTGCCCGGCAAAATACAGATGGACCGTACTGCTTATAGGCAGTCTGGTATTTTATGGAATGGCTAACAAGAAGTTTTTACCCTTTATTATTGTTACGGCGGCTGTCAGCTACCTGGCTGCAAGATTAATGCATAAAATATACGCAGACAATGCCGAGAAGATTTCACATTTGGAAGACAAAAAAGAAATTCAGGCAATGAAACAAAAAAGCCAGCGGGATTGCCGCAAAATCGTTGCTGCTGCCATTATCCTGATAATCGGCTATCTGGCATGTACCAAATTCGGCAACACCATTATTGGATGGATTCAACAAGCTTCCGGCGACACAGAACAACCGGCATTATCCGCAATCTCCATTATCGTCCCCCTTGGTATATCTTATTATTCATTTTCCACTGTGGGATATATGCTGGATGTATACTGGAAACGATATGAACCGGAGAAAAATTTCTTCAAATACTTACTGTATGTGGTATATTTTCCACACATTTTACAGGGTCCCATAGCCAGATATAACCGTTTGGGCGTCCAATTTTCACAGGAACACCACTTTGATTACAAGAGAGTTTGTTTTGGAGTACAGTTAATTCTTTGGGGCTTTTTTCAAAAACTGGTCATTGCAGACAGACTGGCCATTTTTATTAATGCCGTATATAAGGATTATATGAACCAGTGTGGAAGCATATTGTTTCTGGCAACGTTATTGTATGCCGTACAAATTTATACCGACTTTGCAGGCTGCGTCAATATCGCCAGAGGTACATCGCAAATTTTCGGAATTGAATTAGAAGACAATTTCAGACAACCCTACTTTTCACAATCCGTAGACGAATTCTGGCGCAGATGGCATATTACACTGGGCGCCTGGTTCAAAGACTACCTGTGCATGCCCATTACCATTGCCAAGCCGGTTAAAAATCTTTCCAAATCGGTCAAAGATAAATTTGGTCTTGAAGCAAGCAAGAAAGTTACTATGATTATTGCATTAACCGCCGTGTGGATTTGTACCGGCGTGTGGCACGGAACCGGATTAAATTATGTGGCATGGGGACTCTGGCAGGGCGGAATTATTGTTTTCAGTCTATTAATGGAGCCCATTTATGTAAAGACCAGGACCATTTTAAACATCAAAGATACGGCAATCGAATGGAAGGCCTTTCGCATTCTGCGCACCTTTATTTTAACCGGTATCATTCCCCGCGTCATTGTCCGGGCAGGCACACTGGATGCTGCATGGGTAATCTTCGGAAAGTTTATCAAAGACTTGCAGATTTCTGCTCTGTGGAACGGACAAATATTTCAGTATGGATTATCCAAAATCCATTTTGTAATAGCAGTGATGGCAATTCTGATTTTACTGATTGTATCTGTTTTAAAAGAAAAAGGAATATCCATTCGCGAACGCATTGCTGACATGAATATTGTAGTCCGTTGGTGCATTTATATTGTTGCATTTTATGCAGTCGTTCTTTTTGGTATATATGGTCCCGGATACGATGCCAGTGCATTTGTGTATATGGGCTTTTAGGAAGCATTAGATGAGAGGACAATCGCAATGAAAACACTTAAACAAAACATTGTTCCTATCGCCAAAACAATCCTGTTTTTGTCAATTCTGTTATTCATCGGAATTCATCTGTCTTACATGATGAGAAATACCGCAAGAGAATCAAGGCAGATGGTTTTGGAATATTTTGACGAGAAAGAGGATTCTTTAGACGTTGTATTTGTTGGCGCAAGCGGAATTATGAGATATTGGAATCCCATGCTGGCCTGGAAAGAATATGGTTTTACCTCCAGAGTATTGGGTACTGACGGACTCCATGCAGGCGTTCATTTAGCAGCGGTCAAAGAGGCCTGCAAGACACAGACACCCGATGTTCTTGTGGTAGAGGCCAGAAAATTTATCTATCCATCAGAAAATACACACAACGATATTGGCGCAATCCGATTTTTAGATTCTATGGATTATGGAATAGCACGTGCCCAAGCGGTCAAATACTATTCTGATGCCATGCAGACAACACCGGATCGCAGAAGAATGTTTTACATTGATCTTATCCAATATCACGACAATTACGAAGCTTTTACCAAGCGAATAAACTGGGAGTTAATGGATAACCGGTTAGGCGATAACATCAACTACGGCTTATATTATAAAGGATACGGACTCTCAAGCTCACTGGCGTATTTTGAAGACCCTTCCGCCAATCTGAGTACGGAATGCGAAGAACTGGACCCGGTGATTGAAACACTTTATACCGATATTATTGAATATTGCCGGGACAACGATATTACACTAATGTTTGTAATATCTCCGGTAGTTATAAAAGAGACGGAATCAAAGAAATTTAATCAATTGGCCCAAATAGCCGCCTCCTATGACGTTGATTTTGTAAACACTAACTTTGCATATGATGAAATGGGAATCGATTTCTCCCGGGATTTTTATAATGCCCATCACACAAATGTATACGGTGCAAGCAAATTTACCCGCTATCTGGGTCAATATCTGTGCGATACGTACGATTTACCTGACCATCGAGAGGAAAGCGAGTACCAAGACTGGCATGATTTTTATCAGATATATAGTGCCAAAGAAGCCGAATGCATCGACATTCTAAACCGCAGCATTCAAAGCAGCGAAAATGCCATCATTTCCGGCGAGAAAATGCCCGTAACCGAAGATGCTTATGAATGGCTGGCATATGCCAAGCAGCCTGAAATTACATTGATAATGGTTGCCGCCGAGCCTTTAAGTAATACACCTTCCGCCGAAAGCAGATTAGCCTTAAAAGCATTTGAGGTTTCAGAAGAGTATTTGCAAGGCAAATGCAACTACAGCGCCGTATATAAAGAGGAATTAATCTACAGTGATTTGGGATGGAATCAATACGAAGATTCTATTGGCAATGAAGTATCCTGTGTAATAAGCGCAAACGACACACCTTGCCTGCAGATTGCAGGTCAGGAATATTATGACCCTGCGCAATCCGGTCTTCAGATTGTTGCATTCAATAATGTCACCAATGAATTTATGGACAAAGTAGTGTTGACTCCCTCTGCAGATGGGATGCTGATTTTACAACGATAAAAAATCCTACTTATAGCGGATTATCAATTGACTTTATTTTGTATTCATGTTAACATAAATACGAATTTACCAGATGAGGGAGTAACTAGCGCAGGTAATTGCGTAGTGTGTCAACATCCCCGGTCAGATGACCTGGCACACTTTCATATGTGAGACTCAGCTGTGCACGGCATTATTGCCATGCACAGCTTTTCATTTATGACTCATGGTAATCGTTTCTGATTCCGAATGGAATCAAATTAATATTTTTACAGGAGGATAAATATGTTAACATCTGTTCTATTATTTGCCGTAGGTCTCATTCTTTTAATCAAAGGCGGTGATTGGTTCGTCGACGGAGCTACCGGCATAGCAAAACGTTTTAATCTACCCGACATTGTAGTAGGCGCTACTGTTGTATCCATTGGCACAACACTTCCTGAAGTTATGGTATCTACTACCGGTGCATTGAGCGGTTCTGCCGCAATGGCCTATGGAAATGCCATCGGTTCCATTATCTGTAACACTGCGTTAATAGCAGCGATTTCTATTGTAGTTAAGCCGGGACCTGTCAATGTAAAATCCATGAAAATGCCCGTCATTTTCTTTTTTATCTCCACTGCACTGTACTGTATCGCGTCCTATGCACTTGGCGAATTTCCCCGTTGGATGGGATTTTTAATGCTCTCCATCTTCGTAATCTATACCATCCTGACCGTCCGCAACGGATTAAAGAATCCGGATGCTGCTCTTGAGGACGACGAGGAAGAAAATAATGTCTCCCGCGCACTTTGGCAGGAACTTATTTTGTTAGTCATCGGTGCTGCAGTTATTGCTTTAGGTGCAAATCTTCTGGTTAAACACGGCCAGATTATCGCATTGGAACTGGGAGTTCCCGAAACAGTAGTGGCACTGTTATTTGTTGCTTTGGGTACATCTCTGCCAGAGCTGGTTACCACCATTACTTCATTAAAAAAAGGGCGTGGTTCCCTGGGCATCGGCAATGTTATCGGTGCAAATATTTTCAACTTGGTATTGGTATCCGGAGTGGCAGTTTCTCTTGCACCCTTTGCAGTTCCCTGCGACAACACCTTGTTGGAGACCGGATTAAATATGTCACTGGTATTTGAAATCCCCGTTATGATTGGTGTTATGCTATTAATGTGCATCCCCGCGTTACTCTCTAAAAAGCTTGGTCGTTGGCAGGGAATTACACTTCTTTGTATCTATGCTACATTTACTGTTTGCCAGTTTATTTTATAAATTAATTGCTTAACTTAAGTAAGCGTTCGTAACAAACAAAAAAAATCCCCCGGCGAAAGCGCACTGCCAAAAGGCTGCGCTCCTGCGGGGGATTTCTTATCTTATATCATTTAGAAATCAAGTTAATCGATTCATTATTTTTATGCTATGGTTTTCTCCATCATATCTTTTATTAGTTCTCTAGCCTGCGCTTCTGTAAGCTTACCACTCATAAGAGGGTCTGCCATAAAAGCATCCACCACAAGCTCTACATTACCGGTAGTTGCTGCCTCATAAATGCGCTCGTGATTTTCCACATGGGGAATAATAAGCTTAAGTACATTTTCCGGCAATTCTCCGGCCGCCACAGGACGGATAGAGTCACGGCCAAACACTGCATTGGTTTCCACAATGGCTTCAGCGGGAAGATTGCGAATCTGTCCTGCTGTATTGGGAATGTTGACATTACTGATAACGCGGGTCAGACCACATAAAGCCTTAATCAAAAGGATTCCTTCCTCACCGGTAGACTTCAGTTCAATAGTTTCTTCCCCTCTAAGGAGCTTACCGGAACGCTCCAGACGTTTCTGCAAATCCTCCTTACGCCATGCTACCGTTGTCAGGCCAAACTTCCAACTATGCACCGTCTCAGGGTCTTTTAAATACCAGTCTCCCGGCACAAATTCCACCAGATGTCGGTCTCCTGCTGCCGCAATCAGACCATACTTTTTAAACAAGTCCATCTTTACTCTGTGAGCACACTCAAAAGTGGAATTCGCCCAGTTTTTATCGGGCTCATTATACCCCTCCTCAAAATGCTCATCAATATATTTGCGGTAAATCGGGAACAAATCAATTCCCTTATAGCTTGCGTAATCAAACCAGGTAAAATGGTTGATGCCTAGCACATTTATCTCTATATCACTTCTGTCAATGGATTCCATCCCCAGCTCCTGTGCAGCAATACCTGCCAGCACCTTCTGGGTACCGAATACCTCATGACAGCAACCGAATGCCTTAATCTCCGGAAACGTACGATACAAAGTCTTCACACACAAAGACATGGGATTGGTATAATTGATAACCCATGCATTGGGACAATAATCCCGAATTGCCTCTGCAAATTCCACAAACATGGGAATCGTACGAAGGGCACGCATCATCCCGCCGGGACCTGCGGTGTCTCCAACCGACTGATAAATCCCCAGTCGCTCCGGCATATGTACATCGACCTCCATTTCATCGAAGGTCTTAGGCATGATGGAAATTACTACAAAATCAGCACCGGTCAACGCCTCTTCCAAAGTATCCTTAACCACATAGTCCCATTTGCCAACAACGTCTTCACGATTCTTGAGAGCATTGCCAATGGCTTCGTTAGCCTGTGCCGCCCCTTTGTCAATATCATAAAGGCGAATGGTACCGCTTATCTGCGCCTCCATAGCCAGGTCTGTCATAAAGGTCCATGCCCAGCCTCTGGAACCTCCGCCAATATATGCAATTTGTATCTCTTCTGCTTTACCCTTTACATATTTCATTTCAACAGTTCCTTCGCCTTTTCCAACTGGTTGTCATAAGGATTTTCTTCATCTGCATAATATGCTTCTGCATCAAACTTACACTCTACGTCAGGCTCAATACCGGTTCCATGAATATATCTTCCCTTCGGAGTGAAATATGCACTAATAGTAGTCTTCAACGCAGAACCATCCTGCAGAGATATAATCTGTTGCACAATACCTTTTCCGTAGGTAGTGGTTCCTACCAAAGTTCCCACACCATAATCCTGCACTGCACCGGCAAGAATTTCAGATGCACTTGCGGAATTACCATCAATCAACACAACCAAAGGCACATCAATCTCGTGATTTCCTTCACAGGAATACTCCGCACGTTCACCTGATTTATCCTCGGTGTAAACAATCAGCCCTTCCGGCAAAAGCATTCTGGAAATATCCACTACAGCACTCAGATTACCTCCGGGATTGCCACGCAAATCGATAATCAGGCCCTCCATACCATCATCTCGTGCCTGCTGCATAGCATCTGCAAACTGAGTAACAGTAATATCGTCAAACTCCGTAATCTGAATATAGGCCTTATTATCTTCAAACATTTCATACTCAACTGTCGGGCTTTCTACTTTTCTGCGGGCAACTTCTATATCCAGATAATCATCCTCTCCGTCACGGATAATCGTCAAAGTTACCGTTGTTCCCTCAGGACCTTTAATCAAAGCAACTGCCTCTGTCAGGGTCAGACCATAGGTCTCCTCACCATCCACTTTGTAAATCAAATCCTCTGCACGAAGCTTGGCCTCCTCCGCAGGTGTTCCCGCGATAACTCCTGTAATTTTAGGAAGCTGAGTATCGGTATCAAGAGATATATATGCACCAATTCCGTAATAGATACCCTCTGACTGCTGCATTAATGCTTCAAGTTCTTCCGGTGTATAATACTCAGAGTATGGATCGTCCAGTGACGCGACCATACCTCTGTAAAGTCCCTCTTCCAACTGCTCATCTGTCACCTCTGACAGATAAAAACGCTCTCTCAAAACATCTTCGATACCGGCAACTTTCTTAAGAACTTCAGAGTCCACAAAGCTATCTTCTGCGAGTGCCCCGCCCCCCTTAAAAATCATACTGGTGATAATGAGGGCAACTAAAAGTCCTACTACCATGCCGAGGACAAATGATCCCCAACTTTTATTATTTCTTTCATTTTCCATAATTGACTTCCTTTAAATACTAACTACTCACAGCCCTACATCAAGGCTTACTGATATAATCCCAGGGAGATTGGTACTCACCGCTTTTACGCACACTAAAATGCAAGTGATTGCCGGTAGAACGGCCTGTGGTTCCCACACCGGCGATGGTCTCACCTCTGATTACAATATCTCCCTTTTTCACATACAATGCGGATGCATGCATATAAATCGTATAAATCTCACTTCCGTGGTCAATCATTACATAATTGCCCATAGTTGAGCTATATGTAGCTGCTACCACTTTACCATCATATGCCGCATAAATTGCGGTTCCTTTGGGCGCCGCAAAATCCACACCATTATGGAACTGTTTTACTCCCAGAGTGGGATGTATACGCCATCCATAATCATCAGAGATACGGGTATAGGACGCCAGCGGGAACTTAAACTTACCACCGTCATACTTTAAAGAACCGCCGTTTTTCTCGTATTCCTTACGCTTTTCTTCCGCAATGGCAGCCTCCAGTGCCGCAATCTCTGCGTCCTGGTCTTTAATCATCTGTTCATATTCTGCAATGGCCTTCGCCTTATTGTTGATATCATTCTCATATGCAAGGATATCCTGCTCTTTCTGGTCAATCAGAGCTTCCAGATTCGCCTGCTCCTGCTCAACAGTCGCTTTCGTCTCATCCAGAATTTCCTTCTCCAGTTCCAGCTGCTGCTTACAAAGCTCCACTAATTCGCGGTTTGCCTTATACTCCTCATACTTCTGCTTGTCATATGCAGCAACCTTTTCGATAGAATCTGCTCGATTCAAGAAATTACTGAAACTTCCGGAAGTCACAAGTACCTCTATCATCTGTGACTTGTCCTGTTCATACATCTTACGGATACGGGTAATCATATCCTTGTGCTGGGTTTCCTCTGTTGCGAGCGCTGTCTCAAGCTCCTCTTCAGTCTCTGTAATTTCGCCCTCTTTCACTGTAATCTGAGCCTTCAAATCAGCAATATTCTGCTCTATTACCGTGAGATTACCATCCAGCTCAGCTACATATTTCTTCAAATCGGACTTTTTAGACTCAAGATCCTTTTTCATTTTCTGCAAATCGGAAAGATTATTTTTCAACTTATCCTTTTCCTTTTGCATCTTATCAATTTCTTCCTGCTTTTTCTTAATACTATCATTGGAAATAGCAGCCTTTGCAGGCATATCCGCAGGCAGCGCCACCACCAAAACCACCACAGCCATCAATGCAGCAAGCATAGCTTTTCTTTTTACCAACTTAATTCTAGGAAACTTCAAATTCTTCTCCCTCTCGCCCTACAAAAATATACTAATAAAATTAAATTTTCAAATGCTTTCTGACAGTAGATATACTTCCCATAAATCCGATACCTACACCTACCAAAAGAGATACAGGCGCCAAAATAGTAAATATCTCCTTCACAGACAGGAAGTTCAGGAAACCACTAAGCATCTCAAAACGTCCCATCACATACGTCAAAGCATAATTGTAAACACTGTAAATCAATCCCAAGGGAATAATAGCTCCAATGAGACCGATAATCATGCCCTCAACCACAAAGGGAGCACGTACAAAAAAGTCTGTGGCACCAATATATTTCATGATGCTGATTTCTTCCTTGCGGACAGAAATACCAACTGCAACCGTGTTACTAATCAGGAAAATGCTGACTGCCAGCAAAATTGCAATAATTCCTATAGACACATATGCAATCAACAAATTTACTCCGCTTAAAGTGTTAGCAGTAGCCTCGGAATATCTTACCAGACGAACCTCCGGAATAGATTCCAGCCAGGACACAAGCGTCCCCTGCATGGACACATCACTCAAAAACACCTGATAGCTATCCTCGCCGGCCAAAGGATTGTCCGGAAAACCATCCTTAAAATCTTCACCAAAATAATCCTTACCAAAGGTTTCCCATGCTTCTTCATCTGAAACGAACTCCACACTGGAGACCTCTACACGGCCTGCAATCTGCTGACCGATTTCCTCGATACGCTCAGCCGTGGGAACCTGTCCCTCAAAATGCTGCTCACATCCATCAGGAAGCTCGCCCTCATAGTGGAAGAATACAGTAACCGAAACGCCTTCCTCCGCAGTTCTAACTATATGCTGAAAGTTGGCAACAATTGCATAAAACAGACCAAACAGGAACAAACATGCAGAAATTGTTGCAATAGAAGCAAGCGAAAACATCTTGTTGCGAAAAATATTCGCAAGGCCCTGTTTGATCGTATAAAATAATGTACTAATCTTCATCGATGTAACCACCTTCCTCTTCATCGCTCACAATCACGCCTTTTTTCAAGGTGATTACACGCTTCTGCATGGCATTTACAACCTCACTGTTATGAGTAACTACCAGAACCGTGGTGCCATTGGCATTAATCTCCTCCAGAAGATTCATAATCTCCCATGTATTGGTAGGGTCCAGATTACCCGTAGGCTCATCGGCCAACAAGATAGAAGGTTTATTTACCAATGCTCTTGCCAACGCAACTCTCTGCTGTTCTCCACCGGAAAGTTGGCGGGGCTTGGATTTGTATTTACCCGCAAGTCCTACTGTAGAAAGAATCGCAGGTACATTCCTCTGAATCTCCTTGGCAGGCACCTGAATCACTCTCTGTGCAAATGCTACATTTTCAAATACATTTCTGTCCTTTAAAAGACGGAAATCCTGAAACACTACACCCAAATTACGACGAAACTGCGGTATCTTACGACGGGGGATTTTACTCAAATCATGTCCCATAACATAAACACTGCCGCTGGAAGCTGTAAGCTCCCGCAGCAGAAGTTTAATCAAAGTAGATTTGCCGGAACCACTGTTACCCACGATAAAAACAAACTCGCCGGGTTTGATGGTCAGGCTTACATTATTAAGAGCCGGTGAACCGGTAGAATATGCCTTACTCACATTATCCAGACAGATAATTCCGTTCTCCTCTATAAACTGCTCTCTCAATTGCCGTTGTACATCTTTTCTTGCCATTGTTCCTCCAACTTTCGTCCCGTATACATATCCTCATGCACAATAAGACGAATTTAGTACTCAAAAGTTTCCATATACTTCATGTATTTTACTACCATAAGAGCAATCTTGAATGTGATTGCATCCTCAAAGACACGCAAATCAAGACCCGTACTCTTCTGAAGCTTGTCCAGACGATATACCAGAGTATTGCGGTGAATAAACAGCTGTCTGGAAGTCTCAGACACATTCAGGCTGTTCTCAAAAAATTTATAAATAGTGGTCAAAGTCTCCTCATCAAATTCATCGGGACTCTTGCCGCCAAAAATCTCTCTGATAAACATTTTACACAGAGGAATAGGCAGCTGATAAATCAAACGTCCGATTCCCAACTCACTGTAGGCAATCAAATCTCTGCTGTCAAAGAAAATCTTTCCTACGTCCAGAGCCATCTTTGCCTCCTTATAGGAACGGCTGACCTCTTTAATCTCATGAATCACCGTACCATAAGAAATACGCACACCCTGAATGCCTTCCTTCTGCAGAAAAGTAATCAGACTGCGGGCAGATTTTTCAATCTCCTTGGTGGCCTCCGCCTCAGGAAGCTCCTTTACAATAATAACATCCTTCTCATCCACTGCGGTGATGAAATCTTTTCCATTGGAGCCAAAATGTGTACGAGCAAGCTCACGCACATTACTGTCCTTACCACTGGCTGATTCCACAATCAGAACCACACGGGGAACATCTGTCTGAATGTGAAGCTTCTTGGACCTGCTGTAAATATCTACCAAAAGCAAATTATCCAACAGCAAATTCTTGATAAAATTATCCTTGTCAAAACGCTCCTTGTAAGCCACAAGAAGATTCTGAATCTGAAAAGCAACCATTTTGCCCAGCATGTACACATCCTCACCCACGCCGGCAACCACCAGAATATACTCCAGCTGCTGCTCATCAAAAATCTTAAAATACTGATATCCCTGAATCTCTTGTGAATCCGCAAGAGAAGTTGCAAACTCCACTGCTACATTTGAACAACTGCTCATATCCACAGTAGACGCAATCTCCTTACCATCCGTATCCATGACACAAAGGTCCATACGGGAAATTCCTTTTAAACCATCAATTGTACTTTGCAAAATCTGATTGGAAATCATATGTGCCGCTCCTTTTAATCATTCTTGAACTAGAAAAAATCTTGAACCAGAAATCATACCTAATACAAATGTACAAAATTTTCACCAAAATTGCAATAGTTTTTCGGGGATTTTTCACAAAAACAGCTAAAAAAGGGCAAAAAAAGAGCTGTTGGAACGTTATTTACACTCCAACAACCCTCAAATTCACTTTAGAAAACTTAAATTCTCATATCAAAATTACCGCCGATATGAGGATTCACACTCTGTTCCATAGCTGCCGCATCAATCATCGCAACCATACCCTGTCCAAGAGTCTCGAGGGTATCCATTGACTTGCTAAGCACCGCTGTACTCACCTGAGTCTGAACCTGATTCGTTGACATTGCCATTGACAATCCTGCTATATCCATGATGAATACCTCCCTTCCATTGCGTATAAGCAGACCATCCTTTCATCTTCATATATTATACCATGGATTTGCTATTCTTTCCATCGAAATATTGTCTAATTTTTAACCATGCTTTTTATGCTTTTCTTATAACTTTATCCTTCATTACAATCTCTCCGGACTTCAACAGATGTCCTACCGCACGTTTAAACTCATTTTTACTCATTCCGGTCTCTCGACGAATCACTTCCGGATCCGCTTTCTCCGTAAAAGGAAGTACGCCCGAATAGCTGTCCAACAAAGCTAAAAGCTCCTGCGCATCCTTTTCAATCTGCATAAGTCCTCTCTCTCGAATGCTCAGAGTAAGTCTGCCATCGGGAAGCACATCAATCACTCGGGCCTCCACGTCCTCGCCCAACGCCACATTACCATACAACTCTTTCTTGGGTATCAACGCAGAATACTGATTATCCACCGCCACAAAAGCGCCAAAATTATCACTGATTTCATAAACACGTCCTACAACCTTATCATCCTTCTTGTAGGGACTGTCACTTCGAAGATTCTCGTATACATTGGTGGTTGCACAGAGGCGGTTACTCTTATCAATATAAAGAGACACCAACACCTTCTCCCCCTGTTTCACACGCCGCTTCTGCTGTTTGAAGGGAAGAAACAAATCCTTCTCCAGGCCCCAGTCCAAAAAGGCACCGATTTTGCCAATCTGAGCCACCGTCAGTTCTGCCACCTGTCCCATCACCAGTTTCGGCTCCTTGGTGGTAGCAATCATTCTGTCTGAAGAATCACGATAAACAAATACCTCTATACAGTCGCCTACATTACATCCTTCCGGCACCTGCTTGGCCGGAAGCAGAATCCGATTCTCCTTCTCCTCCTGCGAAGTCGCCAGATACACACCAAACTCCACCTTTTTTACTACAATAAGCTCCTGCTTTTCACCTAATTTAATCATTTTACCGTCCTCCATTTCTCAGGCTTCTACACCTGTCTTGCAAATTCTACAATTACATAAGGTCTGCCCGACTCTTCATTCAAGGCAACCACACATTTATCGGCTTCCCGAACCACATACGCATACAACACATCATCTAAAAAAGCCTGTCTTTTATACTCTGCACGCATCTGCCTGATACAAAAATCCTCCGGCAGATAAGTCATGGCCATATCTACAAATTGACCGTTATTGACATGATTATTGGTGTCCAGATGATGCTTTTTCACTACAATGGGCTCCTCGTTGGAACCACCCTCCGGAACCATAATCTTGCGCGGTGCATAATCCATCTCTATAGGCTCCTCAAGCACATATCCTTCCAGCATATCCGCAGTAGGCACCATGGGCTTTCCGGTCTCCGTACTCAAATGACTCCACAAAGAATTCGCTTTGGCAAGACACTCCCCATCCTCCGTCATCATCACAAAATTACGGGAACCCGTAAATCCCCTGAACTCATAAGGAGCAGTGCCGATTTTCACGCGCTCTCCCATCTTGGGATAACGCTCCACCACAATCTGCCATCCCGACAAAAGCCAGATCAGATGACGCTCCTCCAGGTAATCTACACCCAGCCCCAAATCTTCAGAATGGAATGTGGTACAATCCTGAAAATAATTAAGCAACGAAGCCAAAGTCAGCTTTCCCTGACTGTCCGTCTCACTATAACGAATTCTTCCGTCAAAAAAATACATAACAATCTCCTATTCATTGGAATTAACCGATTTCATTATACCCTTAGCGCCTAAAAATTACAACTCCACATCCACAACTCTCACATACCGCCTCAACGGATACTCACCGTCATGAGTAGCACCTGCTACCGTATGAGCCATTCTTCCTGCTCTTGTGACATGGGTAACCCCTGCTTTTACCAGCAAATCCGTCAGTTCAGCTCTTTCCTCCTCCGCGCACAAAAGACCCACTGTCTGCAAATGTCCTCTATGCCCCTTCAGGGCCTTGACGATATGAGCCCTGGGCAAAGGCTTCGCCCAACAATTTTTAAACATAAAGGACAATTCCAGTTTCTCGTCCGGCATTACGGTAACACTGACACCTTTCCCCCTAAGAACCTTCCTTCCGCTATCCTTACTCTCAAGTTCCTCATTATACAAAGACAGGCTCACCTTGCCACGGACACCGATAGATTCCTCCGGATACTCCCCGGCAACCTCCTGCAATATTTGTAGAAAACGCTGACCCATGGCAAGCACCTTGGCATCATCCTGTGTGTCTACAAAAAGCCCCTGACAGGAATTACACAGCACCTGTCTTGTTGCACAGATGTGCTTTGCCAACTCCTTAAGCTCCTCATCTGTAGCAGCCTCCGTAACATAAGCAAAACTCAGTTTATGTCCCCAACTGATAATCTGTGTATTGGTGTCCGCCATGGTACGGACAGCTCTCACAGCCTCATCACCGCCCCATACGACCACAGCATCTGCCATACCGGCAAGACGTTTCATTACCTCCACATTCGTAGACGGCACATCCAACACACACACATAGGGCGCAAGCTTTGGCTCAATCTGAATCAGCTTATGCAACAGCATAACCGACAGCCCGTCATCCGCCGAAGGAAGCTTTAATATATTCACATTTCCTGCCATCATACCTTCAATGACACTGTAAAAAGGAAGCCCCTGAGCATTACCCGCTGCAATGTGGAACAACACACCAAGAGGTTCCATACGCCTTGTAATTCTGACACCCTTGTCATTATACTCCGGCATATGATCCATCAAAACGCCCAGCTCTGTCCAATACTTTGCAACCATATTTTCATGATCAAAATACTCCAAAGCTTCTGCCAGCTGAGCCTCCGTAAAAACGCCCCTTTGCAAAAGAGGATTCAAAATATCATCATAGACACCTGTACGGATTCGCTCCTCCATAACCCCACAGGCATTCATGACCATTACCGCCATCTCTGCCACAGATTCACGCTTGGAAACAGTATCAATACAGTGCGCTTCCAGACCACTTAGAACCTTTTCCAACTCCTCGTCCGGCATTAACCTACCATCAAAAAGAATCATTTGACACCCTCCATCATAATCTTCTGCACCAGCTTTTCTGCTCCCGCAGCGCAAGTCGTAATGTCCGTCATACCCACACGCCCCAGAATCTCAAGATATGGAGAATCGATTCCACAGCCACATTCTGAAGCATCATGCAAAATTCCCAAATCATCTGTCATGATACTGAGAAGGGGTGCACTGGAAATCATGGGAGTCATCAGATTTACCAGACCCGGCGTACCGTTTTCCACCGGCTCATAAGTATCCACATCGCGAATCACCACACGGGAATAAACCGGCACATGAAAATGATGCTTGGTACAGTCACAATACAAAATCGGATGCTCCACCGCACCAAAAAACTCCCTGCACCGATGCTCCGGAATATTCAACACATCCTTCACCAGCCCATACATGGTCTCCTTATCGGCTTTCTGGGTATAATACTCCTTCCAGCCGCCACCAAAGGCCATCATCGAGCCCTCCGGCAAAGGACAGGAAATCCCCTCTTCCTTCATCTGGGACAGCAACCAAAACGCATGAAAAGGAAAGCCGATAATACGCACCGGAATACGCCCCTTGCTGTATTTTATCAGCTTCTTTTTCACCACTTCCAGATTCAGTTCAAAATCCCCGTCTTTGTACTTTAAAGCATAAGTTCTGGAAAGCGCAGGCGCAAAAAAAGTATAGCCGTAGGCTGTCTTGGCCACCGCCTTTTCTTCTATCTTGCGACTTCCCCAAAGAAAGCCTCTGTGTTCATAGCCCAGAATTATGTAATGACAAGGTTTCAGCGACCACAACTCATGCTTGCGCCCCACCGCCAGCACCATTCCCAATGCCCTCCACATACTGGGCACATCATAGCCGATGACACTCTTGTTGCCACTGGTACCCGATGAAGTAGCCTTTGTCAACATCTTCTTCTCAGGCACGGAATCCAGCTTGTGATGCTTGAAATAAACCGTAGGCAAAAACGGAATCTCTTCTATGGATTTGATTTTTTTAATCCGCTCGAGTCCAAACCCAAGATGATCCATAAGCTCACGATAAGCTTCGCAGTTTTTATACTGCAGACGCATATTTTTAATCATTTTACGCCGAAAATCCTTCTCTGTCTTCTCTAACCCGTAAGGCTGCCGGCGCCAGAACAAATTGCTCATCGCTCCAAAACATCTCCTCTGCCAATGTCACTCTTGGTAACATCACTGACCAATATACCTACTTTCATTCCCTCAGTTGCGGTATCCAGCATCTTGCGGAACACCTCCAGCCCCGTCACCTTCACCGTCCTACACTCTCCTGTCGTACGGCGAAGCTGCACCTCATCTCCAACAGACACCTGACCGACTTCAATCATTCCCGTTACTACCGTGCCACGTCCTGTGATACTGAATACATCCTCCACCGCAAAACGAAAAGCGCCTGCAGAAGCTACCGGTGCCTCCGGCTGAACAGGTTCATTAGACGGACTGTTCGACCATGCATCCTCCGCATAACGAACTGTTGTAGTACGTTCCACATTATCATCGGTTACCTTCTTAAGAAAATCAAAAAGCCCCATAATACTTCCTCCTCAGTTGCTTTATTTTATATTTCTTTAGCGAATTAGCAAACTAAACTATTATTTATTCTATCATTTACGAAGAGATTATGCAATTTTTATTCTCCTATGCCAAAGACTCTTTTGATGCGCTTAAAACAGACACTGTTCCGGATTATGTACAACACAAACACTATTCAAGGTATGCACAGCCGGGACACCGCGGGGATTTCGGCCAAATGGGCATATACAAAAAAAATAGTCTGAAATACCCCTTTTTAACATTTTAACGCATAAAATCAATTGATAAATCAGCATTTTAACGATAAAGCATTCATTACTTTATTTTTCATGTTCGTTTTTTCGATAATTCCATCATTTTTGGGGCATAGGAGGTTAATTTTTTTCTATATGCCCCCGCAACATTTACTGGTTTTGATTTGCAATATCAAAAACCAACCACTGGTTGAATTTCACAAATACCCTATTGACATTTCTAAACTTCGCCGATATACTGAGCGACATAAGAACTACGAAACTATTAACCCAGACAAGAAAGGAGGATAACCATGACTAAGAACATTACAAACAACAACTGCACATTGAACCACAGAGGTCCGGTTATCCTTATGTCCATCTAGGAGATCCCTATATCTTCTCCGCATGTACATAGCGGAATCCGAATGATTCTAATCTACAAGATTCTATCTATACGATTCTATGGATGACGGCACCTCGAAAGAGGTGTTATTTTTGTGCACATTTTTCCAGCGTCTTGATATGCCTGACACCTCTTTTCCCAAATTTATTACACAGAAATTTATGTTACGGCCAAGTTGCCAACCTACACAAAAAGGAGACTAACTACTATGAGCAAATATAAAGAAACACCTTGTAAATTTTACATTGCATGCGGGGAGTGCACCAAGGGCAGGGATGCCCGGCACAAAACTTATTGTCAGCATTGCGACAAATATTATCCGCGTGCCAAAGTCAGACACATCAACAAGAAAAAGTTATACAACGAAAAACAGAGAGGACTTAATATATGAATTTACCAATTACTGTTAATCAGGAAGAATTATTAGATATTTTATTGAATGTGGCCACTATTCGGCCGGTATTTATCTGGGGTGCCCCCGGCATCGGCAAGTCTGCCCTCGTGGAGAAATTTGCCGAGGAGGTAGGATTGCCCTGCGTATCACTTTTGGGAAGCCAGCTGGCGCCCGAGGACATCATCGGAATCCCCCAGATTAAGGGAGAAACTTCTGAATTTTTACCACCCAAGATGATTGCACGAAAGGACCCTTATGTGTTGTTTCTGGATGAATTGAATGCATGCTCTCAGGAGGTACAGAAGGCATTTTACAGCCTGATTCACGAAAGAAGAATCGGCGAATATCATCTGCCTCAGGGCAGCATTATCATTGGTGCCGGCAATCGCGCCCAGGACAGCGCCATTGTAAAAACCATGTCCTCCGCCCTCATCAACCGTATGTTTCATGTACAGATGAAGGCAGACGCAAGACAGTGGATTAAATGGGCACAGAACGAAGGACTTCATAGTTGGGTCATCGACTATATTATCCAGCGGCCTGATCACCTTTTTGCAGAGGCTCCCAAGACGGAAGAACCCTTTTCTACACCCCGTTCCTGGCACATGCTCAGCGATGCACTATACGAATACGGTGCCGGAACCAAAGACCTTGATCAAAACCTTTTGAAGACGATTGTATATGCCTGCCTGACTCCCGGCCATGCCGGAATGTTTCTGGCTTATACCAAGAACCTGAAAAACAAGAATATGTTGGCAGACATCATTGCCAAGAACGCCAAATGGCCTGCCGCCCCGGAAGACAGAGACATTCTCTATTTTCTCTCCCAGTCTTTCCGCGCCAAGCTCCTTCAGGAGCTTCCCAAAAACAAACAAGACATCAGCAGCGATATGCTGGCCTTTATCTACCGCGCAAAGGGCATGATTAAGGAGCTGTCCACCATCAATTTTGAACTGGCACAGATGACTGTAGCTGCGGACGAATATGAAGCATTGCCCGACTGGTTTATGATGGAAATTGTCAGAGACCTGCCCCGACTGGTCAGTGCCAAATAGGAGGTGCCTATGCCAAGACTACATCAAAACAACTATTGGGGCTACAACGAAGACCCGCCTGCCCGCGAAAAATTTTTCGCCGCCGGCTATGCCCAACTTGAACAACACCGAATGTTTCAGTATTTGAAGGGCGATATTTACACCCGCCCCAACCGCATTTACAGCAAGGGCGGCGCAGCCATTGTGGACAAAAAAGGAGATATTTATGTCAACACCAAATGCCCTCTTAATGCCAATCAATGGGCATATGTCCTGGCACACTGCCTTTTGCATCTTGCCTTCGGACATTTCGACAATGACAAAATCCCTCGGGATAAAGAAGGCAAGTTTCAGCCTAATATCTGGAACAGAGCCTGCGATATCTACATTGCCCGATTTCTGGCAGATATCAAATTCGGCGAGCCGATTTGCCCTGACCCGGCAGATACTTATAACATCAAACTCAATGACGAGCTCAAAATCTATGAATACCTTTTGAGCACACATATGCAGACCGCTGAAACAACTGCCAAAACCCATCGAGAAGCTGGCTCCTCCAACTATAGCCCTCCAAGCCATGGCACCAATGGCACGGACCCCGATATGTGCGGCGTGGAACACCCTGTTATCTACAAGCCGGGAGAAACCAATTCCTTTGTCGACAGTTTTTCTTTTGCTCTAAATACTTCCGTATCCAATGCCGTCCATCATGCCGGAGGTCACACGGACAAAAAGAAAGACACCGTTGCCACCAAGGCAGCCAACTGGTTTCTCACACATTACCCACTGTTGGGCGGAATAGCAGCCTCCTTCCAAATTATCGAGGATATTGACTTATGCTACAGACACGAAATCCATATCGCCGCTGTGGACATTACTTTGGGAGAAATCTACATCAATCCCACCGCCGGACTTTCCACGGAAGAATGGAAATTTGTGCTGGCCCACGAATACCTCCACGCAGGACTAGCCCACCACAAACGTTGTATGGGCCGGGACCGCTACCTGTGGAACGTTGCCTGCGACTATGTGATTAACAGCTGGTTACAGGAAATGCAAATCGGCAAAATGCCGGAGGAAGGACTTCTCTACGATGAAACCCTGAAGGGCCTATCCGCCGAATCCATTTATGACACTATTGTCAAAGAAATGCGCAAATTCCGAAAACATGCCACCTTCCGCGGCTACGGACAGGGAGACATCATGAATGATGGCAGACGAGGCTTTGGCGGACTGGACCGCCACATGAACGCCAAGGGCGTCTCACTGGATGAATTTTTCAAAAATGCCTTAAAGGAGGGCTTCGACTTCCACAATACTAATCAGAGAGGCTACTTGCCGGCCGGACTGGTAGCAGAAATCCGCGCTCTGTCCACACCTCCAATTCCTTGGGAAGTGGAGCTTGGCAGATGGTTCGATTACCAGTTCCCGCCCTTAGAAAAACATCGCAGCTACGCCCGTCCCAGCAGACGTCAGGGGGCCACACCGGACATCCCCCGCCCTCGCTATATCTTACAGGAACAGGACCTGGCCAGCCGCACCTTCGGCGTGGTGGTGGACACCTCCGGCTCCATGTCTCATCGCCAAATCGGCCTTGCTCTGGGAGCCATCGCCAGCTATGCCACCGCCAAGGACGTCCCCTTCGTCCGGGTCATCTTCTGTGATGCGAACGCCTACGACGCCGGATATATGAGCCCCGAAGACATCGCCGGTCGTGTCAAAGTCACCGGTGGCGGCGGAACCGTCCTGCAGCCGGCAGTGACACTCTTAGAGTGCGCCAAAGACTTCCCGGCGGACGGACCTATCTTGATTATTACGGATGGGTTTATTGAGAATCGATTGATGATTCGGCATAAGCATGCATTTCTGCTGCCGAAAGGGAATAAACTGCCATTTCGGGCCAAGGGGGAGGTGTTTTACTTTAAAGAATAAACACTCAAAAATGGGATGTATCTGCCACAAACGGCATTTACATCCCATTGTAATTCATACGCCTCAATCCGGAATTAAAAATCATCATCCTCCTCCGATATCTCCCAAAGCATTTGATATTCTCTACATCGTTCTTCTACAATAACCAAAAGTCCCGTAAAACCATACACCATCATCATAAGAAAAAGTAAACCGCATATCATCTGCCTAACCCCATCCAATTGGCATCCCACTACTAAGACAAATCCACCGATTCCCAAACTCCATGCAACGGAAAGACTACACATTTCACGCAAGGTTTTTACAAGAGCATTTACCACCCGTTTTTCTGTGCCAAACATTCCTTCCAATATTTCAGCTATAAAAACCGGTACAAATACAATCCCCTGCCAAGTCAGAAATTCTCCCCAGCTGCGATATGATACCGCGTCTCTTCCCAACACAGTTGCCGAGCCAATCGTTCCGCGAAAAACACCTGCCAGTACCAAAATCTCCACCGCTAAATATAAGTAAACACAGACTTTGAAAACTCTGTCTCTTTGCCTTATAAACAGTTCTTGTACATATAAACTACTATCTATCATGTCACCTACCTCCCTGCTTAAAAACTATACACACTCTCCAAACCACCCATATATTCATTTGCCAAAAAAGGCTGTCCCATAATCGTCCAATTCATACCCTTCACCAACTCACGCAAAACAATTCTCCGATTCAAATCCGCATATTTTTGTATCACCTTCAAATCACCGACAAACGCCTCTGACCGCTCTCCCTTGCCAATTTCTTTATAATATGCCAGCACTTCCTCTCCAAAATATCTGCTATCGGAACACACCAGCAAATACAAATTGCTCTCGCAATCTCTTCGCACCTCAACAAACGAATTACTACTCATAGTACCCAAACAACAATAAACTTTGCACATATCAATGTAATTAGAACAATGCAACTCCGATACTTCAAACAAATCGCTCATCCAATGTGCATCTCTTCTAATCGCATCAATAGGAATCTTCTCCTGAATCACATTCTCCAACTGTCGCTCATCAAACTGAGTCTCCAAAATTTGCTGACAGGTAATTCCGTAACCAATATCAAAATGTTGCAGTTTAGCGATGATATTCTCCATTTGCATGCTCCTTAAAACCTACATATATCAAAACATTTCCACAAGCCATTACTCACATACTTCTTTGTACATATCAGAAATCCCTCGTTGCGTAACAATCCATCCAAATGCAGTCCATGCGCCACACTCCGTTCCGGCCCTATATTCATCCAAATCTTTTGCAATACTATAGTGATTGTAATAACATTCCTCTTTACCAAGAACCATAAACAGATTTTCACCTAAAACTTCTTCCAGATGCGCTCTTTTAATTTTGTTTCTTATTTCCGTTCGAAGAAAGTATCTTTCCTCGTTGCCACGACACTCCTTCTCCAAAAGTTTCTTCACACAAAAATCATCCAACTTAGCTCTATTGTATTGCAATGTATATGTGCCTCTTTTAGTCGCCGGAAACAACTTCCTGCGAATAGCTATCCATGAAGACCTGCGCAATTGTGCTTTACCATGCCAAATAAATCGCATGCCGGACAACATTTATGATAAGTCTCACACGCAGCAAAATCACCCAATAATTTCTTCAAAGGTGTATTGGCAATCTCCTTGGTAATGGCCGCAGGAGACAGATACAAAAGTTCCTTCCCCTCTTGTATCAGAGAGTAACGTACAGGGAAGTATTCATTTTCCCCTCCCTTCATAAACCGTTTCAACTCTTTGTAATATTCGTCATAATATTCTTCATTACCAGGCTGTGACTGATAGGAATCCAGTACTGCCACCAATCGATTAAGTGCCCCTTCATCCAATGTTTTTATTGGCTTTGAATCTTTTACTTCAAAAAGATAACAATGGTTCTTACGCTTCCCGAATGGCATACCTTTCATCAGATAGCCCTCTTTCATCTGTTCCGAAGTTTTCTCTACAGCCATGTCCACAACTATACGCGTGCGTACTTCTTTACCCATTCTATTTGTTGTCTTTTTCACATCGCTTGTAAAATAGATTCTCTGTCCTTCCCTATGCTTCGCAACAAATTCTTTATCTGCAAATTTGCCGGGACATTGATACCCGTCCGCCGAATACAATTCATAAACAGCCTTAGAAGCCCCCATTCTCCTACGAATCAAACCTGCATCGAACACATCTCCTGTACGCCGCTCAGGATACATTTCATCATTGAAAACACTTAAGCAAGAATCTGTCAATGTCTCATAAATACTGCGAATCATTCCGCGCAATTCGCTTCCGGGAATTACAGGCTCAAAATATTTGTCGCAATAGTCTTTGCCCTTCTCTAACTCATTATAGGAAAAGAAATCATAGCTTTTGTGTTCCATCCCCATAGAAAATGCATCATCGCTGCTGGTATTCGGTATAAATAGAGGTGTCTTGGCTGTGACAGAGTAAGAGATAACTCCCGTATGCAAATCAGTATCCTCATAAGCACTCGCCTTTTTGTCCGGAAAAGGTATAAAATTGTATGGATTCACAAATTTTCTCTGACCCATCACTCTGCCTCCTTTAAACGGTAGTTTACAATCTGTAACATATCATTTTCATCGTAAGATATGTAATTAACCACATCCACTTTCTGTTTCAGATTCTCCACTTTATCAATTTCAGAACCGAGAACATAAACACTTTCCACATATGCATCATCATATGCATCACTGTCCTTTATTTCCAATCGCTTGATATCTCTGCCTCGCAGTTTAATAAATCGAAGTTCTGTTATGATGTTCTCTACCACAGAAGATGCACCAATAATTTCTTTTATCTTATTTGTGCGGAAAATATACTTCTGTATCCCCCTGACATCATACATTGCAAGCACTTCACCTTTTCTTAACTCTTCTCGCATGACTCTCTCCTTCCTACTTGTATTCCCGAAATCCACAAAAATCAAATAATACATTTTTCACAGTGGTACTTCCCTGCTGTTGCTCAACAACCTGTCGTTTAGAAAGTGCACAAACCATCTTACACTCCGGATATTTTGCTTTGATTCTTGACACCATGGCATATGTCAAAGAAAACTCCCCCTGGCACATAATAGTAGTCTGACTCAAAGACTTCCCAACCGATGCTGCTGCCTTCTCCAGCAAATCAATCTGCTCCGTTGCCAAAGCGATGATATCATCTTCCGTAGCAGTTACGGAAACATCCGGAAACTCTACATCACATATCTCACCATAACTTCTGGCTGCATTCATTTGCTCATCACACCACATATTTGATGAGTGATTTGAAAAATTTATAAACATTCTTTTCGCTCCTTATTCCTAGTCAACCCTATCATACCTTTGGATGAGTACTCATACTCAATAATAGAACATTGTTTTTCCTTTTGTTCCATAGCAACACCTCTCTTGTTTGATTTTAGTGCTCTTAAAGTTGATTTTATCACACAATACAACCTCTTTCAATGCATTATTGTCTCTATTTTTTACAATATTTGCTTTTTTCCGACAGTTTAGAATTTAATTTTTTTAACATCGATTATGATCCATTTTGCTGTAGACACTTAGTCTGAGTATAGAAAAAGTGCATGACACTATATGTCATGCACTTTCGTTTTCTTCCATATTTTCTATGTTTACAATTGCTATTTCTTATACACCCTCACATACGAGTAATCCTCCACCACTGCAGCCTCATACTCGTTCTCGATCCAATCCATAATAAATCCATGTTCATCATCCACCCAGATGTCGCCAAACCAGCTCTCCACCACAATCACATCGGGGTACCTGTCGGGGTTCATCTCCCAGTATTCAAAGAGGCTCTCATCGTAAGTAGGCGTACTGATGGTGTTGGGCGATGCAATGGTACAGTCCCCCAGCATGTAGAAAAACTGGGAAGGGCCAATGTACAAAACAGTGCTGCCGTCCGGCACTGCATCGGGCCATTGCTCTGCATTGGTATTGTAGCGGTAGGCATTCATGTAGGTAGTGAAGATACCGGCACGGAAGCCGGATTTATGAATGCCTTGCACATCCAGAAGGGTGCTGTGTCCCTCCTCGCCGCCGATGATAAGCCAGCAGAAACCAAATACATTACTCACTACCAAAATACCGCAAAGAATCTGCAACAGACTTGTTTTGCCCTGAATGCCCAATTCTCTCAGCCAGGTGTTCCAACACAGCAGACCACCCATGGCGCCGATAATCAAATAAGACAACAGGATAATCGGGCCCCAGTTGGACATCAGGATAATCCCCACATAGCTTGCAAGGGAGAACACCATCAGATAACATCCGACTTTCTCTTTTTTGCCCGCCTTAAAGTAGGTATAGAAGCCCACCAGCATCAAAGCCAGATAAATCAAATGGGGCTGAGCCGCATTGTACTCGCCAAAGAGCCAGCAATAAAACTGGTATGCCACCTGAAATACAAAAAAGTAAATCAGCACATAGGAGCCAAATCGTTCCTTGGAAGCACGTTTGCTCTTGCTATAGAGAAATGCGCCCAGAAATGCCAGCGCCAATATAGCCGCCAGCACAATGCCGATGGTCTTAAAATCCGCCAGCCAGCTCAGAAGCTTGGCAGAGGCATCCAGCTTGTGAGAACCGTCTCCCAGCACAAAAGGAATCACATGGAGCACCTGCTCCAAAGTCATATAACTCAGCACATATCCCAGGAAAACTGCCGCGCTGGCCACACAGGGCACCACCAGCGCCAGACATTCCTTAATGGGATTTTTAACATGTTTCCAGAAGATAAAAATCAAACACACCGGCAACAGAATCGCCATACTGGGGTACGCCAGCACATCGCAAGTCAGGCACAAGCCTGCCCACACCAACATACTCATCTTCCCCCGCATAGGTGAGGCCTCGCAATAATACCACATCAGGCACAACGCCAGCAGTGCAAAAAACCAAATCTGCAGATTGGTATACTCCGGAATAAAAATACTCTTGGGGCTGGACACAAAAAACACCAGTGACAGCCACAACGAATCTCTCTTAGAAAGCTCCGGAAGGCACTTGCAGAAGGTCTTATGCATAAATGCCGCAATCGCTCCCTGCAGCGCAAAATAAATCACTCTCAGGTAAATATTGAGAAAGTGCGTGGCGCCGCCCGTTATCCACAGGAAAGGTTTGATAAACAACGCTGTAAAAATTGCCGACGTCTGGTGCGGCTCCCACATCTCCAGCATCATCCTATCACCGATTGCCAGACGATATCCCACCGCAACAGCGTAGCTCTCATCCGTATCGGCACCCACAAATATATTTTTTATCACATAGGCGACAACTGCCAAAATAAGCAGCCCCCACCACAACTTACTTTTTGATTTCATTTATACGTATAATCCAATTATCTTAGATGGTAATTGGATTTTTCCTTTCTCCCAGTTATTACTGGGTATTTCAATCCATCTCTGATATAGTTTTGAAAGGCACTGTGGATCTGTTTTTCATTCATTACA
>SVFL01000026.1 GCA_015056885.1 Lachnospiraceae bacterium | reverse complement strand
CCTGCTCATTTTTGAAAAAACATGGTCGACAGGGCTTAGGTGGTCGTTTTTTGTTTTTGCGAAATATATCAAAGATAAAAAGATTTTTTATTTTATTTCACTTGACATTTCACCGCTGGACTTTTTAAAGGTTTTGACTTTTTTCATTAAGAAAAAAACACCCTATATCAACACCTTAAACTGATACATAGCACTCAATTTTTATCAACGCAACACTATGAGTGCCATGCAAACTCTCACTATTCGAATAGCACGAACGCCCCACTCGAAAATGCTTCGCGTTTCCTCATGGTTCGTTTGACTCACATGCCATCTGCCAAAAAGAGAGGACCACAAATAAACTTGCGTCCTCTCTTTTCGCCATCTGGCGCGTTCGTGCTATTCGTTCCTATTCGTTCATTTTCGCCAGTTTCGCCGCCTGGTCGGCTGCGATACAGGAATCCAGAATCTCCTGAATATCTCCGTTCATAATCTTATCCAGCTTGTACAGGGTCAGGCCGATACGATGGTCGGTTACACGACCCTGAGGGAAGTTGTAGGTACGGATTTTCTCGGAGCGGTCACCGGTACCAATCTGGCTGCGGCGAAGCTCTGCCTCAGCGTCATGACGCTGCTGCTGTTCAATATCATAGAGCTTAGCCTTCAGCAATGCAAAAGCCTTCGCCTTGTTCTGCAACTGAGACTTCTCGGTCTGGCTGTACACCACAATACCGGTGGGGTAATGGGTCAAACGTACCGCGGAGTCAGTAGTATTTACGCACTGTCCACCGTTACCGGACGCACGCATTACGTCGATACGAATATCCTTGTCCTCAATCTTGATATCAATATCCTCATCAACCTCAGGCATTACTGCCACACTGATGGTGGAGGTATGAATACGTCCGCCACTCTCGGTCTCAGGAACACGCTGTACACGATGTACACCACTCTCATACTTCATTACAGAATACGCACCCTGACCGGTAATCATAAACTGAACTTCCTTCATGCCGCCGATACCGATATCATCCACGTTCATGGTCTCTACCTTCCAGCGTCTACCCTCAGCATAGTGCACATACATACGATAAATCTCAGCTGCAAATAAAGCAGCCTCATCGCCGCCTGCACCTGCACGGATTTCCACGATTACGTTCTTGTCATCATTAGGGTCCTTGGGCAGAAGCAGAATCTTAAGCTCGCCCTCCAACTCCTCTACACGATTACGGCTCTCATTCAAGGTCTCCTTAATCATGTCTCGCATTTCCTCATCGCTCTCCTCCTCCAGCATTGCCAGGGAGTCTTCGATATCCTGCTTACAGTTCTTGTACTCTTTATAAGCGTCCACAATAGGAGTCAGGTCGCTCTGCTCCTTCATAAGCTTTCTGAAACGATCCTGATTGCTTGTAACATTGGGCTCATTCAGTTCACCCATGATTTCCTCAAAACGAATTAACAAATCTTCCAGCTTGTCAAACATATTGAACCTCTCTGCTCTCTAATTTCAAACAAAACCTACAATAACACATCTATAAAAATATGGCAACCTTCTATCAAACTATAAATAAGTTCCATATACCACACGGTCCAGTCCTGCATAGTCCTGCACCACATTTACCTCTGCAAAACCGGCCTGCTCCATAAGCGTTTTTACATCCTCACCCTGGTCATAGCCAATTTCAAAAAACAACATTCCGCCTCCGGCAAGATACTCCTTACTACCGCTCACTATCTCACGGTAAAAATCAAGTCCGTCCGCTCCGCCGTCAAGAGCCATCATCGGCTCATGGTCTCTCACCTCGGGCATCAGAGTCTCAATGACATCCGGCCTGATATATGGTGGATTGGAAACAATGATCTCAAACTTACCGGTAATCTGCTCAAATAAATCACTCTGTATGAATTCCACAGACTTCTCTGCAGACAAGAGTTTCTCTGCATTGCTACGGGCAACCCTAAGTGCTTCTGTAGAAAGATCTGCCCCAACGCCGCTGCAATCATTGCTATAGTGCATGAGACTCACCAAAATGCATCCGCTGCCGGTACACATATCAAGAACCCGCATACCATCATGAATGTGTTTTAGCACCTCTTCCACCAGTATCTCCGTATCCTGTCTGGGAATCAGTACATGTTCATTAACTGCAAATTCCAGTCCCATAAACTCCTGCACACCCATAATCTGCTGTATGGGAATGCGCTTAGCACGCACTGCTAATACCTCTTCGTATTTAGCAGCCTCAGCATCCGTCACTTCCCTGTCTCCATGGACCAGCAAGGTATTTCGATTGGTGTCACAGACAAATTCCAACAGTAGTCTGGCATCCAGTGCTGCCTCAGGAACTTTAGCATCTTCTAACACTTTCACACCTTGCTTATAAGTTTCTGCGTAGGTCATGACTCCTCCACATCAGCTACATTTTCATCATACTCTACATCCGTTTCATCGGATTCATCCTCTGTGGCTTCAAACTCCTCATCTTCCTCGGAACCATCCACCAGCCAGCTGTCATCCACTTCATAGCCAAAAGCCTCTTTTAAATAAGCTTTCCAGTCAAACACTGCCTCAACAGCTGCAATGGCAACCTCCACCATCGCCTTGTCAGGCTCTTTGGTAGTAATTCGTTGAATCAACATACCGGGAGCCGAGAGAATCTTGACAATAACATTGTCATTTCGTCCCGCCAAACGAATCAGCTCATAAGAAATACCTGCCACAACAGGCATCAACAATATTCGCAAACACACCTTCAGCAATATATTATCGACTCTGATAAAGAAAAACAAAATAATACTTACAATCAATACAAAGAAAATAAAACTTGTACCGCAACGCTTATGCAATCTGGAACTGCGCATTACATTGTGAACTGTCAAAGGACGTCCTTTTTCAATACAGTTGATACATTTATGCTCCGCTCCATGATAGCAATAAAGACGTTTGATATCCTGCATGGCACTGATTCCCCACACATAAAGCAAGAAAATCAGGATACGGATACAGCCCTCTACAATGGCAAGCAGCGAATCATTCCGAATGAATTTCCCCATAAATGCTGACAACAGATAAGGTAATACAATAAAAAGCCCCACTGCCATAGCGATGGACAAGAGGGTTACAAGCATCGTTGTCAACTGTTCATTGCTTTCTTTCTTGGCCTTATCATTTGCCTTGGCATCCTCCTCATCATAAAAAGATGCGGAATAATTCAGAGCTTTCATCCCTAAAACCATGGAGTCCACAAAATTAAACACACCTCTGATAAACGGAAGCTCCTTGACCTTGTTGCCATCGTTTTTACAGTTCTCCACCTCGATTGCAATTTCACCATCGGGCTTACGTACCGCAACTGCATAGCGGTCTTTATTTTTCATCATAACCCCTTCCAGAACGGCCTGACCGCCAATGCCGGAATAACGGGTGGATTTCTTTTTTGCCATACAATGCTCCTATTTCATAATTTAACAAAAAAGGTTGAGATAGAAATACCTCAACCTTTCGCTTGCATTCTTATTTAACGCCGTATTTCTTGTTGAACTTATCAATACGTCCATCAGCTCTAGCAGTCTTCTGCTGGCCGGTGTAGAATGAATGACATTTGGAGCAAACCTCCACGTGAATCTCGGGTTTGGTAGAACCGGTCACGAAAGTGTTACCGCAGTTGCAGGTAACGGTTGCCTGATAGTACTCGGGATGGATTCCTTCTCTCATGTTTTCACCTCTCTATTAAAATTCATGTAATAGTTCTATGTTCTCATCCGCACTGCTTATGGAACCACAAACAGCGGTATTATTGTAACACACAGAAAAGCTGTATGCAATACCTAATTTAAAATATTCTAAATAAATTTATTTTTTTTGACCATATTTACGAATTCCACATTGTTACGGGTTCGGGCAAACATATCCAAGATACGGTCGGTAGCCTCATCCGACTTTAAGCCGTTTAATGCCTTACGCATAATGTTGATAGCCTCAAGCTCCTCTGCATTGAGCAGCAAATCCTCTCTTCTGGTGCTGGACTTGGCCAAATCAATTGCAGGAAAGATACGCTTCTCGGAAAGCTTGCGGTCTAATACCATTTCCATATTACCGGTTCCCTTGAACTCCTCGTAAACTACATCGTCCATCTTACTGCCGGTCTCAACAAGTGCAGTCGCCAGAATAGTCAGACTTCCGCCCTCACGCATATTACGCGCCGCACCAAAAAATCTCTTGGGCATATGAAGTGCAGAAGGATCAAGACCACCGGACAAAGTACGTCCGCTGGGAGGTACTACCTGATTGTATGCTCGTGTCAGACGGGTAATACTGTCAAGCAAAATCACAACATCCTTCTTGTGCTCTACCAGACGCTTTGCACGCTCAATTACCATCTCGGACACACGTTTATGATGCTCAGGCAACTCATCAAAAGTGGAGTAAATTACTTCTACATTCTCTCCCACAATTGCCTCTTTAATATCAGTAACTTCCTCAGGACGTTCATCAATCAAAAGAATCAGCATATGCATATGAGGACTGGTACGCAAAATAGACTTCGCCACTTCCTTAAGCAAGGAAGTCTTACCTGCCTTGGGCGGTGATACAATCATACCACGCTGTCCCTTACCCACGGGACTGACCAAATCCATTACTCTCATGGACACACCACAGCCGGGAGTCTCCAGTTTAATGCGCTCATTGGGGAAAATCGGGGTCATATCCTCAAAATTCATGCGTTTTGCGCTCTCTTCAGGAGTATAACCGTTAATGGACTTTACAAACAAAAGCGCACTGAACTTCTCCTGCTGAGTCTTTACGCGCTTATTACCACACAGAATGTCACCTGTCTTCAAGCCGAATCTGCGAATCTGGCTGGGCGCAACATATACATCGTTCTCACCGGGAAGATAGTTCTCGCAACGGATAAATCCGTATCCATCCGGCATAACCTCCAAAATACCGCTGGCTTCCAAGCCACTGTCCAGTTCTTTATTGGATGCCGCATCATCCCCCTGCTGACGAACTTGTCTTACATCCTCTTCACCGGATGTTGCATAAGACTTAGGCGTCTCCTCTACAGGCTGTGCAGCTGCTTTCTCTCGGGCATCTTCCGCCAACATAGCTTCCACAAGCTCAGATTTCTTCATAGTGGAAGTTCCCTTTAATCCACGTACCTTTGCCAGTTCTTTCAACTGCTGCAAAGCAAGTGATTCATATTTTTCTCTCATAAATATATACCTCCCTGTGCAGACTTACAGCTACACACACATGTTTTATTGTTGTTCTAGGGGATTTATCGAAGATTGTACATTGATATGTCTTAGATATTACATAACCATCTAGGCTATATTATAATACATTCTTTTCCAAATAGGAAGTCCTAATTTTTAAAATCAAAAAAATCTTAAGATTGATAAAGATTTTCAAAAACACATTGCTTTTTTGTCAATTTACATTATACTGTATATTATTCGGAAATACCTGATACGGAGGAGAATATGGAAAAATGCAAAGCCCTTTGGGCAAAATATCGCCACGCGTTGCCGCTTATCATATACGGCATCATATACTGGCTGTGGTTTAGTTACCTGGAACGAACCGTAACTGCCAATTTTCAGGTAATCCACATGAAAATTGATGACTATATACCTTTTTGTGAAATTTTCGTAGTCCCCTACTTTATGTGGTTCGGCTACGTGGCACTGGCCGTGCTTTTGCTGTTTTTCACAGACAAAAATGAATATTATAAGTCCTGTATCTTCCTTGCTGCCGGCATGACTGTCTTTTTGATTATCTCCACACTGTGGCCCAACGGACACCATCTGCGCCTGACAGAAATGCCCAGAGACAATATTTTCACCCAGATGATACAGGGACTTTGGATGACGGATACCCCCACCAATCTGTGGCCCAGCATCCATGTGTACAACTCCATCGGTGCACACCTTGCAATCACTCATTGCAAACTTTTCTCCAATAAGAGATGGGTAAAGGGTGCTTCTTTTGTACTGGCAGTTTCCATTATCCTTGCAACAGTACTTATCAAGCAGCATTCCGTGTTTGATATGCTTACCGCTTTTGCAATGGCAGGTATGATGTATGCGCTGGTGTATCGTACAGAACTGGTAATGGCGCTCCGCACTGCCATGCATCGCAAAAAACACAAATCAGAAGTCAGCCCCGAAGTGGTATAAATCAGACTTTTAAATTCAAAAACCTCTGCATGCTAATTGCTTAGTACTGCAGAGGTTTTTCGCATCTTTTATTTAATAATTGCAGTTAATTGAATTTGTATATTTTCTGGCAAAGGCGATATGCGTTTACGGATATCTGCCTTCCGCTCTTACCCGGCAGATTCATTGCTCCACCCATAATTCCATGTCTCATATAGAAATGCAGCCTTTTGTCTTTGTCCTCAAGATACTTCCAGAGGGCTTTTTTCTTGTCCAGATGCTCTTCTGTACCGGAACGAATCAGCAATACCGAAGATACCGTATGTACAATTTCTAAATAATTGCGCATATACTGAAAAAGTCTCTTATTCTTGAGAATCTCATGTTTGTGCTCCACCAGATAATCAATCATGCGATAATTTACCAACAACTGCTGATCAATACGCCCTATCATCACCTGCTCATTGACAGACTGATCCTCTCTGCCAATGTAATAACGATAGAAATTCACATTCATGTAATACATATTTCGCACATAAGGCAAGGGTTCAAAAACAAAGAGATTATCTACATAGAAGGTATGTTCCGGAAGTTGCAAACCACAGTCCTTCAAAAGCTTGGTTCTAAAAATTACTGAATGCATCAATATATAGTGCCCTTTTCTGAAATGATGGCAATCAGCCCAGGTAAACATCTCATCCTGTGGCAAAATATGCTTGTAATGCATAATCTTCTTGCGCTTTTCGCCTTCCTTCTCATAGACGAAATTGCTGATAAGCATATCCAATACTTTATCGCCGCCCACCAGCTCTCTCAATTTATCTAAAATCTGTAAATAAGCTTCTTTCTTGACCCAGTCGTCACTGTCCACAACCTTAAAATACAAACCGGTTGCATGGGCAATACCTGCATTAACCGCAGAGCCATGACCTCCGTTTTCCTTGTGAATAGCCTTGACAATTGTAGGATACTTTTCCGCATATTCGTCAGCAATTTCCGCTGTGCGGTCTTTGGTGGAGCCGTCATTAACAATCAGAATCTCCACGTCTTCTCCACCCACCAAAAGAGACTCTACACACTTGCGCATATAATTCTCTGAATTGTAGCAGGGTATTGCAACAGATAACAGTTTCATACTATTCCTCCTCAAAATTCTCCTTGCCTAATCGAATACTTAGCATTTTGGTATATGCCGCAAAAGCTGCGGGAATCGGATAACGCTCCTTTGTCTCCTCCGGATGAATATAAATCCAGTCTCCGGTCTCATCCGTAGTCGCAGACGGCTCCAGCTCATCCACCCTGACCATATACCCCTTCATATGCCACTCTCTGTGGCTGAAAATATGCTTGGCATCCTCCAGCGGCCGGATGCGAATGGTTTTCAAACCACTCTTTTTAAGATATTCCACAACCTCCTCCGCCGTGCAATATCCGTTTAAACTCGGAAACTCATACATTCCCGCAAGCAATCCCTTACCGGGACGTTTCCTCACCACTGTATTTTCTGCATCCCGGATAACCAGAATGGTCTTTTCCTCAATGGTGCGCTTCTTAGCTGATGCCTTCTTGGGATACTCAAGCTCTGTTTGGGTCTCATGAGCCTTACAAATCGCGGCCACCGGGCACTCCTGGCAGTGAGGTGCTCCATTGGGCACGCAGACTGTAGCCCCCAGCTCCATCATCGCCTGATTAAAATCACCCGGTCTGTCACCCGGCATAGCCTCCACAAGCTCCTGTTCCACAGCAGTCTTCACTTTGGCATCGGAAATCAATCTCGCATCCATGCGGATACGGGAAAGCACACGAAGCACATTTCCATCCACCGCCGGATACTTTAAGCCATAAGCAATAGACGAAATCGCTCCTGCGGTATAGCTGCCAATACCGGACAACTTAAGAAGCTTCTCATAATCTGCCGGAAGCTCACCTCCGTATTGCTCTACAACCTGAACCGCTGCCTTGTTCAGATTGCGCACCCGGTTATAGTAGCCCAATCCTTCCCAAAGCTTCAGAAGCGTCTCCTCCTCTGCCTCTGCCAAAGCCGCAACATCAGGTAACGCCTTCATAAATCGCTCAAAGTAAGGTTTTACCGCCTCTACTCTGGTTTGTTGAAGCATGATTTCCGATACCCACACTCTATAAGCCGTAGGTTCTTCCCTCCATGGCAAAATTCGCCTGTTCCTATCATACCAGTTTAGAAGCAAATGTGGAATAGCAAAAAGGTCGCCTTTTCTTAATTTTTTATTAGGATTCGGTAAAATTTCTCTATCCAAAACTTCCTCCTCCCGCATGAACACCGGTACGCGCTCACTAATGGCAAGAGAATCCGGTGTCACATCACAGCTGTAGGCATAAATCTCCACACCTGCCTCCCGCGCCTTTACCAAAGCTTCCGCAAAGGCCTTGTGGGTGTCCCAATTTGGCAAAAAATAACGGACTTTCTTCATCTGAATCACAAAAATAACACAGACTCTGTAGCCCTCCTTTTTCGCCTGAATCAATTCTTCCACATGCTTCACTGCACGGTCCGAAGGAGCATCCGGGAAACGCACCACCCCATCCTGTTCCAAAGTCACACCTTTGACCTCTATGAAAATTTTCTCATTTTGTGTCTCCACATAAAAATCAAAACGTGACTTGCCATAGGTAGTCTCCGGGCGCACGCAAACAAGGTCGGGGAACAGCTCCTTTTTATAAAGCCATTCTCCAACCACCTTATTGGGTGCCTGAGAGTCCATATTAATCGTGTGACCATTCTTGCAAACTGCCACCAAATCATATGCAGTAGCACGATTCGGATTGTCACTTTTTGCAAGCCACACCTTTGCTCCGGGAACAAGAAGTTCCCGACATCTCCCTGTATTCTTCACATGCACTTTTACTCGTTCGCCGCCCAGTTTCACCCACGCTATAAACCGATTGGTACGTTCTATAAATTCAGCAGGCACGATTGTCTGATATTTCATTGGAAAAACGTTCTCTCCTATTCTTCTTGCGATATGGCACACGTGCTGCCGGAACAGCCTCTGCCGCACTCTGGGTATGCACCGACTGGTCATCAAAGAAAATCTGGGCACCAAAGGCTGCAAGTACCGACTTTTTCTCCAACCCTCCCAGGAAAAAGGCCTCATCTACCCGCACATTCCACGACCGTAATGTCCGAATCACCCTTTCATGAGCAGGTGTACTTCGAGAGGTAACCAGTGCAGTCCGAATGGGACATTCGCCCCCATCTCCCGCAAGAAGCTTCTGCAAATCCGAAAGCTTGCACAGAAACTTGGCAAACGGTCCTGCTTCCAGAGGATTTCGGGCATTGCGTTCCTCATTTTCCTCAAAGGCATGAAGGCCCTTAGCCTTGAAAATCCTTTCTGACTCGTCCGTAAAAAGTACTGCATCTCCGTCAAATGCAATCCGGATGGGGCCTGGTTGCCCCACAACTGCTGTATCAAAACTTCCGCCGCGCTCCGTGCAAATAATTCCTGCAGCAATCCCGCTGTCGATGGCTCCCTGTACATCCTCCTCACAGGCAGACAGATACAAATCGGTTTGAAAGGCCTCCAAATAAGGTGCTAAAGATGCACCACTGACCAGAACCGCCCTGGTGATGGGAAGTCCGTAATGTCTGATGGTATTGAACACACGAAGGGAAGTATCCGGACTGTTATGCGACATGATGATAACCTCCACCAAGTCCCCCTTGCCCAATGTATTCAATCCCAAAAGAGAACGAATCAATCCAAATCCCGGCCCGGGTGCCAAAGGCTCTTGCTCATGGGCAATCTGATAATCACAATATGCCCCTACACCCTCTTTTTCATAAATTTCATGCTCCTTGGTCAGATCAAAAAGAGCACGGGCAGACACTCCGATTACCATTTTATTTGTTTTATTATAAACCTTATTGTTCTTAACTTTTGTATCTATTGTCGCCGCCATAGTCTCTCCCTTCCGAAACCTGTATCAGAAGGTCCATAGCTTAACGCAGACGATTACACTCGTACTTCTCCAGTGTCATGAGACAGGACTTCAACGATGCAAAACGTGTCTCCGTCTCTCCCTCCGGCACCTCGATGTCACATGCCACTGCCATAGTAGTAATCATGTCATCCGTAATGCGATGATGAAGGCCTGCCAGAATATTCAGGCGCTGCTCATAGCTGTCCGCATCCAGGAACTCAAGTACCAAAGGATCAAGCTTCAGTTCTCCCTCTGTAGGCTGAACCTCTGCGGTAGGCTCTTTCACCGTGGGCTGTGCTGCCTCAGTGGATTGTGCTGCCACAGACGACTCTGTCATCGTGGGCTTCGCCGCCTCGGTAAGCCGTGACACTTCCTGCACCGAACTCTCCCGCTCCTTTTGTCTCTTAGTATCGCCACCCTGCAATTCAAAACGGTACTTCTGCTCCGCATTTGGATACTTCTCTCTATCCACCTCGCTTAAGAACATCTCAAGCGGCCTTGCATACGTCTTGAAATCTCCGTACAACGCCTGATATACTACCAGTAATTCATCGGTCTCCGTGTGCTGCGCCACGGCTGTAATCTGATACAAATTCCCTTTAAAATGTTTGTAAATCTCTTGTGGTCTGGGGATAAATGACATATGCAAAACTCCTTTCGATATCCTCTTTCGAGGCAAATAATCTATTAAGAGTATACCCCTATTTCATGCAAATGTCATGTAAATTTTGTAAATAACCTTTGAAGAATTATGTGTGCATTTTCTCGGCTCCACCACCTCTTTCCATCTGTAGTCCATGCTATCCGCAAATTGGATAAAAAGCTTGATATTTTGACTTCTACATCCCTTTGAGAGACAATACCTGTTAGCAAACTCACTATATGGGATGAAATTATCCCTTTGGGACCATATACCCCCCGCATTTTACCAAGAGCGGGGCGTGAATGACCATTCTCAGCTATGTTCATCCTTTTTCACACAAAATCCCTTTACTTTAAGGGTCAAATGGGGCGTATTTAATCCAAAATTGATAATTACATCCTTTTCCCAAATCCTGACCTTCCAGTCCGGTATTTAATGCAGCTTGATAGTTTTAACCTTTTTTTACAGAATCAAAAAATCATAGTGAATAACATACTTTGCCGCCCCATCTGCGTCCAAAATGGAAACTTCTCTGTCGGACAACTGCTGTGCCAAACCATTGCGACCTGCCGCATCCATCTTGTCAATACGGCTGTGATGTATCGTGAAAGTATATTCACGTTTGCCCTCTGCGTCCACAATCCGGTTCAAAGTCACACCACTGTTTGCATAGCCCAATTCCTTTAAGTAAGCCTTGGTATCCTGCAAAAGTTGCGCTTCCTGCTCTTTATAAAATGCTTCCTCTGCCGCACTTGCTCCCGGCTCCTGTCCTTCAACCGTACCTGCTATGCAAAATGCGATGATGGCTACCAGAATTGCTGTTGTAATAATAAAAGTTGTATTTTTCATGTTTACTTCTCCTCCGCTTCTCTTTCCTCTGTCACTAACTCACACAAAATGCCTTTCGGCAATACATACTTCACAACTCCCGCTGCCGTATCACCGATACGGTCATACAGTCTGCCCGCGCTCATGCTCTCGCCCTGAATCGTGTACGGACTGTTCGCCACATATCCCACCAGACCAAGTCCGTCCATTTCTACCCGAATGGCCTCCTTATCATACTCATTATCCGGCTCCTTCACCAATTTAACTTCCATCTTCGGCTCAAAATACTCCTGACCAAAATGATGCTGTGTACCTGCGATTGTAAAATAAATCTTGTTCATAATCTCATCCTCCTGTCCTATGGGCTCATTACTCGCGTAAATAAAAAATGGTACCTTCTTACCAAAGGAAGCTGTTTGCTTCTCTTTGATAAGAAGGTACCATTTTTATAGTCCAATAAACATGCCTTAATTTAATTCAAGCAACCCTTTAATTGTAAAACTTAACCGTTGATTTTTTGCACTCAACTGCAAAAACTTTTGATTTATTTATTTTTTTGCACCAAATCATCTGTCAACAATATCATTATTGCTATTATTCACATCTAGTGTTTTGTTATTCTCCATTCTGGATTCTTCTGTACAATTCCTCTCCATACTCACCGGCAAGCTGCCCACAAACATTTGCTCTATGCTCAATAATCGAAAACTGCACATGAGCCTTAGCATCTGCAACCTGTAGCAGCATCAGATTCTGAAACTCCTGCAAAGTTACAGGAATATTCAGATGCCGCCGTATAGAATGCAGCTTCAAACTCATTCTGTCGTCATGATATTCCACATAGTAAATCAACCGCCGCTGCTCCTCCTCCGACAATTTCACGCCATCGGCAAGAAGTGCCGGAATAATCTCATCCCGCACCCTCTCCATACTTTTCTCCTGATGTCCATAATAGTGCATATTCACAACACCTTTATGCTCGCCGGGCACTTGACAGTCCACCTTGCCTATATCATGCAAAAGCGCCGCCAGATAAAGCATATTATCTTCCAACCCTCGCGGCAGACCAAGAACTGTATGTACACAATGATTCCACAGGTCGTACTGATGGGCACGGTTCTGCTGGTCAAAATCAAACGTCACCCGAATGGATGGGATAATTTCCGCAATTTCTTCCCGGCGAGTGGTAATGTCCGATGCGTCCTGTGCGATTTAAGTAGAGTAATTAGGTTTGGGAATGTCATTGTAAAATCCCTTCTGGTTGTATTTAGCCTTCTTACATTTTTTAGGGCTAACACATGAACTACCTCAAAGTGCCCTCTACATTTAGTACGCCTTTTATATTTTCAGTCTCTTCTAAGCTCTTCTATTTTATTATATAAGCTATCATACCCAAACTTATCTAATGATTCTTCCACCCTACTCTTAATACTAGAAATTTCACTTGATATATCGTCTACTTTTGTATGTATACTGTCATATCCGCAGGAATCCAGATTACTTTGAACAATCGACTTTATCTCATCAACTCCTGTTACAGTCGACTTGATACTTTCAACATCTCCATTGATACCATCAACTGTATACCGTACACTTTCAATCAGCTCTTCTACATTCTCCATTGATGATTTTATTCCACTTACATTTTCATCTATATCTTGCAGACGCTGACCGGGTCCTTCCCCATACGAATTAAACAAATCATACATCCCTTTAACAATATGAGAAGTTTCCGTTTTAATCATATCCAAATCCTGCAATAATCCATTGAGTGTATCTGATAATGCCTCTACCCTATTAGCAACATTTCCTACATCCCCCAAGCTATTGTTTAATCCTCTAACACTGCTTGTGGCCTCTTGGAGCATCTGCTTTACAGAGGTAACATAATTTCCAACCTCAGATATACTATTTTGCAAACTGACAGAACTTCCAGTCAAAATATTAATCTGTTTATTCATTTCTTCGGAATATGCCTTGTAATTTATAAGACTCTGCATCTTTTCTTCCATTCTATCCAGACGTCTGCCATATCCACCCAACACAAGCATGGTTTCTACCAGAAGCTCTTTTTCACTCATAGCTTCCAATTTCGTCTTATCTTCTTGTACTTTATCCATAGTCATACGAATAAAATCTGCAGCTTCCTCTTTACCTCTTTTGAAACTGTCTTCTGCCTCAATAGACCACTTTTCCTTATCCTTTTTATACTTGAAAGCACCCACAATAATCAGAATAATCGCAGCAACAAGCAAAATACTTACTATTATGATAATATATTCCATATAAGCTCCTCTTCCTGTACTCTAAATCAAGCTACCTATCCTATACAAGCTATTTCATTCTAAATCCATCCGCAATTCTCTTTAACGCCTTTTCTCTGTTTTCACGAAGCTCAATTAGCAGCACAAAAGCTCCCTCACCATTGACAAATCTTGACATTTCAGATATTGATTTTGCAGAATAACCAGCCACCACAACACAGCCGGATTCCATAAATGTTTTACTTTCAATCCATGCCTCAAATTCTGCCTTTATATCCTGATTTCTTTCCAATGCTTCAAGTTTCTTTACAATCAGTGGCTCCGGTAATTTTGTTTTTCTGTAGTATTCCTCTATTACTTTACTCATTAAGCCACCTCCATGTAATTTGTATAAGTTCTGGCATACGCTCTGGCTTCTGCTTCTACCAACTGATCCTGATAATCAAAGTAATTGACGCAGCAACCTTCTCCATCAAACTCCGGAGCAATATAATTCTCAAAGCTATACTTATACAGCTCATCTTGTACCGTTTCCAATTTATCTGCTCTCATCCTTTGATAAGCATGCCGCATCTCATGAGCTACAGTATCAACAAGTTCCTTCGGATCAGAAAATGTATTAACATTTATTCCAATATCATTATATTGTTCTCTATAAAAACCACATTCATCTGCAGGACCTTCATAAAAAACAATTTCCGGAATGTTCCCAAGCTCTAATTCCTTACCTATTTGGTCTGCCAGTTCCTCCACCAATGCTTTCTGTTCTGCTATATCCAGCCCACACCAATCCTCTTCATTAAAGCTTTTCAATATAGCCCGCATTCTTTCATCCGGGTGGAATTCAAAATCAAAACTATCCTCTGAACAATCTCTTGTCTTATCAAACAGTTCTGTTTCTGACATAGTGTATTCCGGCACTCTTTCCACATTCCCAAATACACCTTTCCAATACTCACCTGCATCAGCTTTAGAAATATTTCCTGCAGCAATATCATGAAACCCACTTGGGGAAAATTCTGCTTTCTCTCTATTTTCAAGAATTTCCTTTTTTATCATACTGAAACTCCTACAAAATAATATCCTGTGTTCCTATCTGCTTAAGCTTTCCATTCTCAAAAACAACCGCAATTCCATTCTCCATATCAAATTTGTAATTGCAGATGACAGCAACCATTTTCTTTGGACTTCTTGGAATGTATAAACATTTGGGTATAACATACTTAAAGATATTTTCTATATTTGTACCTTCTAATTTACCATCCGCAGTCTTGATTATATACTGTTTCAATTCATCTAACATACTGTCTGCCGGATTTTCTTTTACACAAAACTCTGTAAGTGCATCCTTCTGAATCTGTGTTATTTCTTCTCCCGGATAACAGCTATAGCTAACCGCAATATCAAATTCTCTGCCCCATAAAACCACTTTAACCTTATTCATCGAATCCGCCTCCTAAATCAACTGAATCTCTCACCTTGCATTCAGACACACCACCAAGGTGTTTGCAATGACTATGTATATCATACGGAACTAAATCCATAGTTCTGGTATCGCAACGTTCATGCCATGAACAAGTATTTTCATGTCTCCACTCATACACACTTCGTGCATCCCAATCAGTCCTACCGTCTTTAGCTTCAGAATTCCATTTTTCTGCACACTTTATATCTGCCTGTGTAAAGTTACCCTGTTGCCAAGTTCCGTCAATCCCTTCATAGTCATATCTGTTTTCTGTCATATGGTCAATCTCGACAGTTGCCTCCGCACACTTGGAAAAATCCGGTTCTGCGTTTTTATACTCTATGCCATCCAAGCCTTTCTCAGCCAGCTTATCCAGTGCAGCCTTTCCTTCCAGTGTCTCACTGTTTGGAACAAATTTTGACTCTCCTCGGTCTCCCTCCCATTTACCTAAGTTAGAATCTTCTTTCGGAGTACAACCGATTCTATCCTCATATGTATTATAATACTCGGATTCATTCTTAAATTCAGTAGTCCAGAATTCCTTTGCTTTTTCAGCAGTCATTCCATTTTCCGGCTGAATATCCTTAAAATTCTCCGGCTCCGGTTTCTTAATCTCATCTATCTCCGGTGTTTTAATTTCCTGCATTAGTACACCCCACCTTCATTCTGATATATTTCCGTAAAGCGACTGAAAATGGCATCATATTCCGCATCCCTTGACGCCTGTTCATACAGAATCAACGCAAGCACCAAATCAATCTGCCTTTTGGAATAATCTTTTACTGACGGATTCAACCCGTCTACAACGGAACGAACCCATTCATTAATGTCATTGCACTGCTTAGATGCTTTAATTGCCTGATCCGCTGACAAAAAATCAAAAATCAGCAAACGTAAAGTCTCCAAAGCTTCCTCATCATCACAAGACAGATACTCAACCAAATCCTTCTTTACCTGTGTTGAAAGCTTTGATTTGATTACCAATCCTTTCAGCTTCTGCATCTCTCTCTTATTGCTCTTTCTGAACAATTCCTTATTCATGATACAATCAAGCAAGGAACCTGATACACCCCTTTCTGCATCATCAATATAGGTATCCTCTTCTGCAGAATATTCATAAGGTTTTCCACTTTCTTTGTGCTTATCAACCTTACACAATACCGGTTGTACCCACTCATTCTGGTACACTGCAGCCACACCACAAGGAAGTTTTGCCAACTCCTGAATCTGATCATCATTCAGATTAGCTGCTCTACCCACCAACTCTCTGTCGGACTGTTCCGGCAATCGCATAATAATCTTGGTATTCGTATTCCGGATGACTGACATATCCAACAATCCGGGAGCCTGATCTGCAATAATAAATCCCTCTCCATATGTACGCATTTCTGCAATGGCATTGGAAAGCATTTCCACACTCTTTCCAAGCAGATTCGCACTTTCAGATGACTGCTCCGTAGATGTCCTCTTTAACAGATTATGTGCTTCTTCTAAAACAGTCAGATGTTTCAGTTCCGCATTCATATCATCATTGGTCATACGATATTCCTGCAATTTCAGCACCACCATACCCATAATAAGGGACTTTGTCTCTGTAGAACCAACTCTGCTTAAATCCACAATTACATTTTCATCAAATAGCTTCTGATTTGAAATCTCATCACAGACAAAGATCATTCCATTGATACCATTGGTAAGAGACTCCAATCTGGTAAGGAGTGAGCCTTTATATGCTCCCTTATTGTCTTGGTCAAACTCACTATTATCAATGATGTCCTTAATGTTCCTTGCCACATCCGCAAATGTCGGGTACAATTCTTCCCCGTATTTATTAACAGAACGAATCATATCCCAACCACAATCCTGATAGGATTTCTCCACTGCGCTCTTTAATACTGCTGGCATTGCCGCATACATAGGCCAGCACACATTAAAGATTTCAACTAGCCTGTCCAAATGCTCCAACACATGAATTCCTTTCGGGAAGCTGAATGGATTGATTCTCAGCAACGGTGTCAATGCTGGATTTGTTCCGTATACAGATACAGACTTGTATGAACCAAATACCTTTTTATACTCACCTTTTGCGGGTTCTACTACAAGGAACTTCACATCCTTCTTTCTTGCATTTTCCAAAATCTGATATACTGTATTACTCTTACCAGAGCCTGTACTACCTGTAATAAATGTATGGGATGCCAGAGACTTCTTTGCTAAGTTAACCCTATTATTCTCCATATGATTCATGTGGAAAATGCTTCCAAGTTCTAATTCTTCCCTTTCATTCTGATCCATGTCATAGGTAACCACATTTCTTCCAAACTCAGCACATTCCAAAATAGGCAGTCCGGCAATGGATTTCTGTGGGAAATTCAAAGAATATGCTAGTTCCTTTCCAGAAAGGCTTGTGGTTGCAGTTACAATAGAAGGATATACGTTATATGCCCTGTCCTCTGCAATCATATCCTGCTTTAATCCGAAAATAGGATGCCTTAACTCCCTTATATACCCAGCAATTTCCTTAGCTGACTCTCTTTCCTCTTCAACATTACCTTTCCATACGTTGATAGCCGATTTTGACATATAGGATTCTTCGCCCAGCGTCAATGCCAAGTAAGAATGTGCTACATTATTTGCTACATCATACTCTTCACTTAAAACATACGCTGCAAAATCCCACATTCCCAATGCAGTGCTTTGCTCCAGTCTCTTCATCTGGTTTTCAAGCAGTTCTAATGCATGTTTGATATTATAATTTGTGAAGGTCTGTGTAATCCCTTCATTCTTTCCGATCATTGCAGTTACGGTTGAGGATCTTGCAAAATTGGCACCAAAATTAGCCCCAAGGCTTGCACCTTTGGTCACACCGGATGTAGTTGCCATTGCTTTAGTCACAGCCTTGCCTAAAGTATTGGCAACTGTAGTACCTGTTGTCTGAGCCACTGTTTTAGACACAGTGTTGGTGATACCTTTTGTAATAGTATCAGCTGCAGATTTTCCTAAAGTTTCAGCCAAACTACTACTTGTGCCTTTACTATAATTCGTTGCGACAGTTGTAGCATTAGATGTAGCAACCGACTGCGTTGAGGACAGACTTACTCCACCTTCCGCAACAAATGGTACTCCCACTTTACCATTAACCCCTTCAGATAATGACACAGATCCAGTTGTTGCATTAGTATCTGAATTACTACCACCTGTTGATTCATTAACTCCCTCTGTAGCAGTGCTTGAACTATTTGTTCCATCCATATGTGATTCACTACTGGAATCAGCAGTAGCCTCCCCATATGATAAAGAATCTGATTGTGACTGAGTATCCGTTCTGGACTCATTCTCTGTATTCGCAACAGAATCTGTTGTACCATAATTCTGCCCATTCTGAATTCCTGCACTGGCTCCCACATTTACACCAACTGTTGCGGAAGATCCAACAGACTTATTTTCGGTGTATGTATAGTTAGTCTGCCAGGATGCATATGGAGCCATACCAGAATAGAATTCCCCCAACTTAAGCTTTCTCTGCTCCACATCCTTAATCGGTGTTGCCAGCAGCACAATAGTATACTCCTTCTTTTTATCCGTAGGAATAATGCCATCCAAAAGCTTCTCTATGGTCTGACTGATAAACTTCTCAGATTTTTCCGTTGGAATATTGGATGCAGTTGCCACAGAATAGGGTCTGTCGTTCTTCAAGCAGGGAATTACTCCCATACCTTCATCTTTCCACTCTGCTCCCGGAAAATTACCTCTGATTGCTTCTATCAGTCTATTCTTATAAGAATTTGTATTTACGTTATTATCAGCATTACTGGTATTCACAACCGCCAAATAAACATTTGTACCTTTCTGCGTTCTATTGAATACCAAAGCAATATTACACTCTTCATTCGATAATACCGCATATACATTTACAAGCTTCTCTAGATTATTTTCCTTCTTGTCTGTAACCCACTTGGTTATATTGAAATAGCGGATATTATGCTCTGGACTAAACACCTCATCATATTCAGCAGATTTTAATACTGGCAGATACAATTCTTTAATCTGCGGTAAATAGGCATTATAAACTTCCACACTGCTGGCTGCCATCATTCTCCAAGTGGTATCAATGGCAAGCTCATCACTTGGATCAGGTTTTTCCAACAAATATTCTTCTCTCTGAAGCTGAATTTTCTCCACCTGCTCTGAACTCAATGTTGCCAGTTTTGCAACTTTATTGGCAGACTTATCCCCAACTTTCTTTACTATGTTTTTTATACCCATAAGCCCCTCCCGCTTTACTCAAGTACCTTCCAATCCATTAACTCTCTTATTGCGTCCAGCGAAGAACATATTGTCTGCTGATTTTCCGCCAGTTCATTTATCTTTTCGGTCTCCTCTTTAATCATCTCAGCAATCTGTTTTAACTGAGGATTCAGTTCTGTGATATTTTCTTCTATAGTCGAACACAAATTGGTCTGCCATACCTTAAAAGCTGAATAACAATTCTCATTCAAATCATCCGCCATTGCCTTAATACTTTTTGCAATCGTATCATTAAAATTATTTGCCAATCTCTTTGTATTCAATCGCTCACTTGTACTTATTCTAAGACCTAAAAACTGCCCTTTAAGATATTTGGCTTTTACAAAAACACTATTGGCTTCATCATCAATCATTAACCCTTGATGATTGATAATCATTTCCGACAATTCCTCTCTTTGTGCATCCGACAGAACATCCGAACCAGTAATAATAGCAACTAACGTATTCTTAAGAATTTCTGCATTATCTATCCAATGCTGTTTTGTAACAGCGCTAGCCTTTTCTTTTGCATCCAGAATACTATTTTTGTATCTCTCAACAACGATCTTCATAATTTCATCTGATGTTGCCCTATCAATTTCACTTCTGGAAAAATCCATCTCTTCCTCTTTTTCCTGTACCTCCCTATAATCCCTAACAAAATCATCTCTCATAACCTTGAGAGATTCCTTCAGATTACCTTTTAGCAAGCTTTGACCGTTTTCTTTCAGATGATTCCACATACTGTTACGTGCTTCAGCAAATTCGTTTTCCTGTGATGCAAATTTATTTACTTCTTCATTATGCTTTACTATCTTATCATCTAATTCAGCCAATTCTTCCGGATTATAGGAATAATCTAAGCTAGAATCAACATATGTCTTTAAGAAACCCTTTGCCCCTCTACAAAATTCATCCTCCTTTGTCTTTGTTGTAGCGGACAAAGTATCCAATAACTGCTGTCTTTCAGAATCTAATTCTTCTTTCCGCTTTTCTCTTGTTCTCATCAAAAAGTCGGTTTTTTGTTTTATAACATCATTCGTTTTGTAAATTACTTCATTCAAAAACATATAGACCATTTGGCATTTATTGTATGCAGAATATTTACTTGCAAAATCCTCCATTTCCTGCTCAATGCAAAATAATCCACTATTTGCATACACCAAGTCTGATGACGATTGTGAACACGCTTTTGAGTATTCAATCACCTCATTCTTAATCTGTTCAGGCATAATATTATAAATATACAACGTTGCGTAATCCACATCTTCCGGATCAGAAAACATTTCCTGCTGCGAACGATATGTCTTTCTGTAATGCTTGTCAGTCAATTCACCTTCATTCTTGGCTCCTAGTCCCATTATCGAAGAAACAAAGAAAATACCACTTGCATACATCTTTTCAACAGAATTATACTCAAGTATATTTTGAATCTGTTTCTCCGAAAAACCGCCTTCCGGCAAATCAGAACAATCTGCTTTATTAAGCACAATCATTGTAAAGCGTTTATCCAATGCTTTAATATCCAATACATCATCACACAATTTTGCATTATCATTACTATCTATAGACTCGTATTGAGAAATCCACACAGGTATTCCGTTTGAAAATCCCTGCAATGCATCTGCTAAAACTTTTGAATGATCTGTATTTGAGTTTGAATTAGAACCCGGTGTATCGAAAATAACAAAGTTGTTTCTACTTCTTCCCAATACCCCTTCTTTTGCAAAAGGTATCACTACTTCAATAACGTCGCTAATCTCCGTAGTCTCCATATCCTTTTTCTCATATCCATTCACAAATTCCAATGCTTTATTAACTCGGCTATACATATCATCTTTTACGTTTCCTTCCATCATTTGTGAAAGCTCACACAACAGAGAATCCTCAGCATTTCCTTTTCTAATCCTAAATGAATTCCCCTCATACAACAATTCAATTTCATCTTCCCAATGTTTAAATTTTACCCTTGCCAATTCCTCTGAATCGGAAATTGAAATTTTATAAATTTTAGCAGTCACAGGATCTCCTCCACTAGGAAGAATTTCATGACCTATCAATGAATTGATAAATGTTGATTTACCTGCACTATAGTTTCCAAAAACACAAATAGGGATAATATCATCTAACGCATCTGCAACCTTATTCAAATCTCTTTTCACATCATCATCACGCACCGTTTTTTCTATTATGGGTTGCACCGTCTTAAAAATCTCTTTGGTATCATTTAAAATCAATTTGGCATTTTCTAAAATCATATTGCCCTTTGATAACATAATTTTGTCAGCCACTTCAGGCATATTACAGATTTTCTCAAGTTCTACATATTCTTCCTGTGTACCGTCAAATATAATGTTAACCATATCTGTTCCAACATAATATTCATTAACAATAATGTCTACTATCTCTTTAATTCGGAATGGCAAAAAGCTTTTCTCTGATTCATCTTCTCTTAATTTACTATCCGGGTTGGATTTCTGAATTTCTTCCCACTCAGAAATCGATTCCTTGTAACAATGATACTTAATCTCTCTCTTATAAGGATCACTACTAATTTTGATTGTTGCCATATCTTTTATCTCCTGTCTTCTATTTTCCTTTCGTAAAAGCTAATCCTTCCCTCATCCTATATCTGCACGTTGCGTGCAGTCAACCAAGCGCCCCTCCTTGCACTCACTCGTCCCCCAATCACATAATCAGAAATTTAGCTTTTCTAAACCTATTATACCATTTCACTATCATATCTACCACCAAAATCTGACAATTTCCTAACTATTCTGTCTTTTTATCTCATCTTTACGCTCCCTGCGCCAACAACTTTCCCCAGTCAAACATCTCACCCAAAGTACCCTCTACCTTCTTGGGTCTCAGTGCCTCCATCACGCTCTTCAGCACCACATTACATCTTTCTTCATTCCGCACAATTGCAAAGAGCTCTGCGGTATTTCTGGCATCACACAGGGCATCATGCATGCGCCCCTCAAAAGCAATTCCGGCATAGTCCAGTGCTTTTTGTAAGGACATAATGCGCTCCAGTCCAAGCTTCTCGGTATATTCTTTCTGAAAATCCTTCCACTGTGCAAGAGCTGCTTTCTTCGCCTCGTTGGTATACTTCTTCTGGTCCATCTCTGCCACAATCTGGTTATAATCATTCTCACTCCATGCATAGACCTCGTATTCATCTCCATAGGACTCACACCAGTTTACAAACATTTCATAGGCTGTGGCAAAATCCGGGGCGCCGGACACCATCTGAGTGCTGATGCCGGTAAGCGTCTCATATTTCTTGTAGATTTCACTGTTGTATCGGGGCTTAACCAGTGTTTTAAACTCCCCCAGTACAAGAAAGCTCTCATCGAGAACTACTGCTCCGATTTCAATGACTTCCATGGAACTGATGCGTCTCTCTTCCTTATATTCCTTAGCTACCGGATTCATTTCCAAATCAACAACGATGTACTTCATACTCTTGTCCTCCTTGTAAACTGTGTAAATATCTCAAAACGAAAAATACCTTCTTATCATCGGGAAGCACTTCGCTTCCTTCTGATTAAGAAGGTATCATATTTACAGTACAATAAATCCACCTAAAACCAGCCCACCTACTCCTGCCGTCTTTTTGCTATCAACACTCCACACACTCCTGCCACTACACATATTAAACCGGCGCCGGTGGTCAGCAGTATTCCTACCATGGCATTTCCTTTGTGAGCAACTGAGATATGGTCTCCCTGTTGGATATCCAACTTGTCTGTCTTCGTTTTGATTAAATATCCCTCATCTTCATGAGTATAATATACAGCTACTTTTTTCTTACCGTCTTTCGTCATGGAATCATCCACTTCAACTACCGTTCCGGTTACTTCCACACTCGGCTCTATCGCCTCGAGGACACCAATCATTATACCTGTGAGAATAAAGCTCACACCGAAAACCAAAAGAAGCACATTAAAAATTGCTCTATACACACTAAAAAAGGCTCCACATTCATTCATACACTTGTCCCCCTGTCAGGATTCTTTACGCATCTACTTTTCTGCTCTTTTCCTTCTATTTCTAAACAACATAATCCCTGCAAAGCAAATTACACTCACCACGCTCACTGCAATGCCTGCCCCCTTGCCATAGGGCACGTAATGCATCTTGAATTCATACTCCCCGGCCTGCAAGTCAAATGCCATGAGACTTTCGCCAAAGAGCGCCGGTTCTACTTCCTCTCCGTTTATGGTCACTGTCCAGCCCTTTTCGTAGGGAACAGAGAGAATGACACGTCCTGCCTCCTGTAAGGTAATATTACCGGACAGATTGTTGGCATCATAGGTCACATTTTCCATATGATTGGCCGCCAGTATGTTGATGGCTTCCTGCAATACCTGCTCATCCATACGATAAATGTCCACACAGATATTAGGGGTTGTGTCATCCTCGTTATCGTTGGTCAGACTGATGAAATCTCCTGCCTGCAAACCACCCAGATACAAAATACTTCCATCTTTTAAGTTCTTATACCTCATTTCATCAACGCCGCTGCCCATACGTTTTACTTCTGAAGTACCACCGGCAGTGACAATTCCATAGTAAACACCGTCCTCAGATGCCGTGAACATGACACCGTCACCGGAAGCATCCGACTCGCAACGGGTAAAAAGCTGCTTCTCGATTCCCAAATCGTGCAACATTTGATTCTGCAAGCGCAAACCACTATCTCCAAAACCTTCCGGCAAATCATACTCATAAGGTGCCACATAACCAAAGGGTAATGTATACACATTTTTGTACAAAGTTACACCCTCACTGCTGTTACAGATTTGGTAGACACTGCTTGCATAATCCTCTGACTCTGCAAACATATATTTTACATTCAACAAGGCAGATACAAAGGCAGTGGCACCGTCATGGTCATAGAAAACCTTACTGTAACGCATGCCCAGACGCTCATACATATCCTTCACCGCAGAATTCATGGTCGAAGAAAATACAGAAGCGGTAGGATAGCCTGCCAGTGTACCATCGTTTTTGGTTTTCTTGCTAAACTTCTCCACTCGGTAAAATCCCTCTTCCTGCTCCTGTGTCCATGCATAGAGATTCTTATAATCTTCCTGATATTTCAGATATTCCGAACGGCTCACATTGGCAATACTGGTACAGCAGGTATTGATACCCGTCTCTGCCAAAATCGCCACCAGTACCACAAATGCCAGTCCATTGCGCCACTTTCGGCTCGTATGGATATGTGCCATATAAATTGCAGATGCATAAATAGAAATAAAGAGCAGGGTCAACCACTCTACCCCGGCAACAATATCCTCATGTTCTGCGAATTTTTCCACAAAAAGCATAAATACTGCCACACCCAAAAATACCTTCACCACATATTCCTTGCGTTCCGGCCGACTTCTGTCCATATGACAACATGCTTCATAACACATTATCAGTACCACTAACACATAGATAAAGGATTGTCTTCCCGGCAGAGAATCCGGATAATTCAGGCCATGCCAGATAAAGTTAAGTACATTAGTGCTAAAGCCCAGCAACATTACCCCTGCAAGTGCCATCATACCAAATCGTCTGCGGGCAGGAATCTTCTCATTCATTGCATAAAAAGGTACAAAAAGGAACACCGGAGCGCCGCAGTAAATATTGGGCCAATGGTCCAGTCCTTTCTCAACAGATACTGCCACGCAATGTCGGGCAAGCATATCCAATACCGAAAAATAGGTTTCCACCTTTTCAGGAAAATCAGAGTCGCCAAAATCGGTCTCCAGAATCGCGCATACCTCAGGAATCAACAGTACTGCTGCCATACCACCTGCCAACAGGGAGTACAATGCAAACTGCCCTGCGGGACGGATATGCGCCAGCACTTTCGCTTTCCTGTCGGTACGACCTGCCTTCACCGGATGATGCTCGGTGCAATACAGGAAGATAAAATACAGCACCAGAAAAATACAAATCATAATCGAAATATAGTAATTGGTATAGATGGACAATCCCAGTGTCACACAGTACAAACCGGGTTTCCCCTCCCGTACCAGGCGCTCCAGGTCCATGACAATCAGGGGCAACAGCACCACACAGTCAATCCACATAATATTCCAGTTATATGCCGCCAGAAATCCGGACAACGCATAAAACATGGAGAAAAACAAAGCTGCCAGCTCCGGATGCACCATCCGGTTATTGTTAAACTCAGCCCCGGTTTCCTGAACAATTCGTCTGCCACGATAACGCAAAAACAGATAAGAGGTCAATCCACAGAGACCGATTTTAAACACTATTAAGTAGCTCAAAAATTCAATATAAAACCGCTCCGGCACCGCCAGTCCAAGCCAGTGAAAGGGACTCGCCAGATAATAGACATATAATGCCAAAAAGTTACTGCCGATTCCTACATTCCATGTGAAAGATACGCCCTCACCTGCTTTGATGCTCCTCATAAACTCCCGAAAGAACGGCATGTACTGATGGTACATATCCGTACTTAAGAAACATCTGTCACCAAAGGGATAAATGCCACAAATCACAAAACCAATTAGCATAATAAAAATAGGCAGGAAAAATGACAGTACTATGGTCATTTCACCCACTGCTAATTTTGCCCTTTGTTTTTCTTTTATCTGATTAGTTATCTGATTACTCATTTTATTTCCTCTTTATCGCATATATTTATATAAAAGCCCACAAGGAGCCTGTATATGTCACTTCCTTTTTCCCAGAAAAAAATCGCTATCCTGGGGCGTCCCAAGTATACCGCCAACTATGAACGCTTCCTGTCGGAAAATTCCTTTATCCCCTTGGTCACACTCAATCCCGGTGAGGCCGCAGCCTGTGACGGTCTGATTCTACCCGGTGGCGGCGATATTACACCTGCCTTTTTCGGTCAAAAAAACAAAGGCTCCCGCAATATTGACACCGAACTGGACATTCTGCAGTTTCATGCTCTGGAACTGTGCCTAAACAATAATCTGCCTGTACTGGGTATCTGTAAAGGCATGCAGTTAATTAACGTTGCCTTCGGCGGAACCATTGTTCAGGACATGGAAAATCTTCATCTCCATCAGACTACTGACTTGGATTTGTACCATGATACCACCATTGCTCCCTGTTCTTTCTTGTATTCTCTCTATGGAAAAACAGCCAGAGTCAATTCCTGCCATCACCAATGCATTGCCCGTCTGGGCAAGGGGCTGAATGTCCTCCAAAAATCCTGTGACGATGAATGTCCGGAAGCCATTTGTCATGAAACACTCCCTATTCTGGGTGTACAATGGCATCCTGAGAGACTGGATATCAGGCAGACTAAACTGTCGGGAGCATTGCTACTTTCCTGGTTTTCAATCAGTGCTTCAAACGCCCTGTAAGCGCATGATATGCTTTACGAAAGGATTTAAACAACCGCTGACGCCTCTTCACTCTGCCCAGCTCGAACAACTCCTTAATCGTCTTCTGCAGTATCTGCGTGGTCTCTTCGTCCACCTCTTTTAAAGCCGCTATCATACTCAGCATACTGTTCTTCCAGTCTGCGGTAATTGCCATCACATCCTCCGCTTCAGAAGCAGATATCACCTTATACAGGGTATCTACAAACAGCCGAATATGCTCCTCATCCTGCGACATAATCCATTCATTGAAAACTATACTATTTTGACGGGCCCGTTCATAAATATCCTCCGCCACAATAAATTCACCCTTCTCAACCTTCCAGTTAAACAAATTGTGCTGCAAAAGGCCAAAGTATCTTGACTCCACTACCTGATACCGGGTATCCCACTCAAACAACATTCCGACAATGGAGGATTGCGGCTTAATTTTAACTACTTTGTCTGCAATCCGCTCATAATCGCACTTTTCCAAAATTTGCGGATGTAAACCGGGACCGTCCAGACTATAAATCTTACGGATACGCTTCTGCACATAAGGTACACAGTTCATGGCACTGTATATTGCCAGATTACCTCCCTTAGAATGCCCCCCCAGATAAAAATCATTAGAAAACCTGCTCGTCACCATGTTCAGATATTTCACACTGAGCGAATGGCTGGGAAGCGCCGTCAAAAATGCCATGTTAAAATCTTCCTTCCACCCTACAATGGACTCATCTGTTCCCCGGAAAGCCACATAAATTGTCCCGTCATCCAGTAGAAAAGTCACCGCTGCAAACTGAGCTTCCCGTTCCTTCTCCACCACATCGATATAGCAATTAAGTTTGATATCGGCAAATCGTTTCCCTTGCAGCATCCCTTCAAAAAGTCTTCGGTTATCTTTCTCAAACCGCTCATCAGCAAACAGCTTATCTTTGTCAGGATGAATGGCAAGCTCCTGCAGCCGAACAAAGGGCTTATCCTCCTTAACTCCCGGCACCATGCCATCAAACTTCAAATAAATCAGCTCACACAATGCCAGAGAATCCACGTCATTCAGGGGACGCTCTGCAAAGGATATGTCTCCGTATTCTTCCAGATAATCATGTATCGTGTCTGACATATTTTCCTCCAACTAATATACCATAATTTCATCTTGCTGTTAATAGCCAAACCAAAACACCGCCCAATTAATTCTGACAAATCAATCGGACGGCATTCTCTTTGGTATTTTATCTTTCTTCCATAGGAATATAATCCCGCACTTCCATTACACTCTTATAAGCGGGACGGATAATTTTGTCCATATTAAGCAACTCCTCGATTCGATGAGCACTCCAGCCCACAATACGGGCAATTGCAAAAATAGGGGTATAGAGCTCCAAAGGAATCTCTAACATGCTATATACAAATCCGCTGTAAAAGTCCACATTAGCACTGACACCCTTATAAATACGTGACTTCTGGGCAATCAGTTCCGGTGCAAGTCTCTCAATCGTGGAATACAGTGCGAAGTCCTTATCACGTCCCTTTGCAGAAGCCAGCTGCTGTACAAAGCCTTTAAACACCTGCGCTCTGGGATCTGACAGGGAATACACTGCATGTCCCATACCATAAATCAGTCCCTTCTTGTCAAAGGCTTCTTTATTAAGAATCTTCTGAAGATATGCACGTACCTCATCTTCATTTTCCCAGTTGGACACATTTGCCTCAATATCGCGCATCATTTCCACAACCTTAATGTTGGCACCGCCATGCTTGGGACCCTTCAGCGAGGAAAGTGCTGCTGCTATTACAGAATATGTGTCAGAACCGGAAGATGTTACCACACGGGTAGTGAAGGTCGAGTTGTTACCGCCACCATGTTCCATATGTAACACCAGCGCAATGTCCAACACCTTTGCCTCAAGCTCTGTATACTGCTTGTCCGGACGAAGCATCATCAGAATATTCTCTGCTGTGGAAAGTTTTTTCGAGGGACGATGAATATACATACTATCGTCATTCTCATAATGATTATACGCATGATATGCATAAACTGCCATCACGGGGAAATTGCTGATTAAGCCCATACACTGTCGAAGCACATTTTCCACAGAGGTATCGGTACAATTTTTGTCATAGGACGCCAGTGTCAGTACACTTCGAATCATGGAGTTCATAATATCACTGCTGGGCGCCTTCATGATAACATCACGGGTAAAGTTAGTGGGAAGCGTTCTCTCCGCCGCCAAAACCTTACGGAAATTCTTAAGCTCCTCCTCTGTGGGCAGTTCACCGAACAAAAGCAAATATGCCGCTTCCTCAAAACCATAACGCTTGCCTTTAAAACCATTTACCAGTTCAATACAGTCATAGCCTCGATACCACAGCTTACCGTCACAAGGGGTTTTTACACCGTCTACCATTTTGAAGGACTCAATTCTGGAGACATTGGTAAGACCGGTCAACACGCCATTACCATTCTTATCTCTCAAACCTCTCTGCACATCGTATTCTTCAAAAAGACTTAAATCAATATTGTCCGCCTCTCTGCAAAGATTTGCATAATCATCATAATGAATCTCGTTTTTCTTCATCCTCTTCCTCCCTGCTTCCTGTTACTTATTATCTGTTACCTCCAAAGCCTCCAAGGTAGCCCTAAGAGCTGCATCCAACTCAGGGAATACCTTTTTGACATTCACTAACATACCTGCTTTATTGGTAAAGCAGTGCTCCGAACCGGCCACCGTCCGGAGTTCACCGCTTGTCTGCTCAAACATTTCATACTCCAGTACAAGCTTAATACCATTGTACTCTTTCACCTTGATAGCTATGTCAATCAGCTCATTAAGCCGACATACCTTCTTGTATTTGCAATTGACACTGACCACCGGAGATACAATTCCCTCCGCCTCAATCCGTTCCATAGGAAAGCCCACGCTACTTAAATAATTCATGCGTGCCTCCTCCATCCAGCGAATATAGTTGGAATGATGGATAATCCCCATCTGGTCTGTTTCGTAATATTGTGCTTTGTGTGTGTATACTTCTGTCATATATACTCCTGTCTGCTTATAAGCATTATCTGTCACTTTGCAAAGTTAGCAGAGTAAAGTGTTTTGTACTAAATATCTGCCCTGCTCTCCCAAGCGGGGCAGATACTTAGCTCGTCACGTTTCGTATATTGTATCATATATCCCTGACAATATCCATTAATATTCTGTAAAATTTATTTTTGCACATGGAAGGCATTCATACCGGGATACTGCGCTGATTCCCCTAACTCCTCCTCAATACGTAAAAGCTGATTGTACTTGGCTACACGCTCAGAGCGACTGGGAGCACCGGTCTTAATCTGGCAGGTATTCAATGCCACAGCCAAATCAGCAATTGTTGTATCCTCCGTCTCCCCTGAACGATGAGAACTGATGGCTGTATACCCTGCCTTGTGAGCCATTTTGATAGCTTCCAAAGTCTCTGATACGGATCCTATTTGATTGAGTTTGATAAGAATGGAATTACCACAACCGGACTGAATTCCCTTAGCTAAACGCTCTGTATTGGTAACAAACAAGTCATCTCCCACCAATTGCACTCTGTCACCCAGACGGTCGGTAAGTTTCTTCCAGCCATCCCAGTCCTCCTCATCCAAGGCATCTTCAATGGAAATGATAGGATATTTCTCCACTAACTCTTCCCAATGTGCAATCAGTTCCTCTGATGTATAGGCAGAACCTGCCTTGGGCAACTTATATTTTCCTTTTTCTCCGCTCTTCCACTCAGAAGCTGCCGCATCCATGGCAATCCCAAAATCCTTCCCCGGCTCATATCCGGATTTTTTCACTGCCTCTAAAATAATTTCAATCGCCTCCTCATCCGAAGACAAAGCCGGTGCAAACCCACCTTCATCTCCCACAGAAGTAGCCAGTCCCCGCTCCTTTAACAAAGATGCTAACGAGTGAAAAACTTCCGCACACTGGCGCAGTCCTTCCTTGAAACAGCAAGCCCCCACAGGCATAATCATAAACTCCTGCACATCCAGTCCCGAGGAGGCTGCATGAACACCGCCGTTTATAATATTCATCATCGGTACCGGCAAGCGGTTGGCATTTACACCGCCCAAAAAACGATATAGGGGAATATCCAACGCAATGGAAGCCGCCCTTGCACAGGCAATTGACACAGCCAGAATGGCATTGGCACCAAGTCCGGACTTGTCCTTCGTACCGTCTGCCTCTATCATAGCCTTGTCCACTGCATATATATCCGATGCATTCATTCCGGTCAGGGTCTGATTAATTATGGTGTTGATATTCTCCACAGCTTTTTTGACACCCTTTCCCAGATATCTGCCTGGTTCTCCGTCCCGAAGCTCCAACGCTTCAAACTCACCGGTAGAAGCACCACTGGGAGCACATCCCCGTCCGACAGTACCGTCTTTTAAATACACTTCAGCCTCAACGGTAGGATTTCCTCGGGAATCCAAAATCTCCCGACCGATTATCTTCTCGATTTCCAAATAAAACATAAAAAAACACCTCCTGTTTTCGCATATAGTATTAGTATATGCCGCCAACAGGAGGTATTAGACATATGAAATCTTAAATTCCAAATAAATCTTTTAATAGATCAGACAAAAACTTAATGTCCTTAGACACAATTTTAAATTTAGCAGTCTTACTTCCTGCACACTCGCTTCCGGTTGCATTCACAACCACGCTTGCAGTTCCTTTGTTAATATTATTGCTATACATTACCTCGTATTGCTCCTCAGGAACCATCACCCAAGTCTTGCCTACCTTGCACTCTACCTTAACTGCAGGCTCTACTTCCTTGCCGGTATACTCCACCTTAGTAAGCTTGGTATTACCATCCCAGAAAGTCACACGCGCCTTGGCCAAATCATAAGTAGCAGCTTTGGTAACCTTGTACTCAGCCGTTGCAAACTCGCCCTTTGCAGAAGCATAGTTCTTCTTACCTTCAATCTTTACATAAATGGTGACACTCTCTTCATTTTCACCCAAATCTACCTTATTCTTGCCGGTAATCTGATTGGTCAGTTCCGCATCCTTATAGTAGGTTACGGTATAATCAGAAGCCTTCAGTGCCACACCATTAATTGCAACTAAAGGTACAGACTTATAAATATCCGCCTTGCCTTTATATGCCTGATCACCTACAACCACTTTCAGTCCCTCTGTATCGTTGGACAGCGGATTTGCTTTGATGGTAAAGTTACCCTTTACAGGAGTGCTTCCTTTGTAATTACCCAGAAAGCTGATGGTATATTTCGCAATTCCTATCTTTTTGTTGCCGCTGTAGGTAATCTTGTAATCTACACCGCGTTTCAAAATTTCTCCGGTAAGTTCACAGGTTACCGCCACTTCGTCACCAAAAGTCACACCGCTTGCCACATAAGAATAGCCGTCCTGCTTTATTCCGTTTATATTCATATTACTTGTAGCAAATGCATTAATCTTGTAACTCTTGGTAACCGTTCCGGTATAATAGCCCAAACCTACCACGGTAAACTTAACCGTTCCGGCATCGATACTGTTGCTGCTGTAGGAAATTGCATAATCTGTGCCTTCTGCCAACACAGCACCTGTTGCCTTATCTGTTACAGTGATAGTAGGTTTCTGCACCTTTCCATTGTAAGTCAAAACTTCCTTGCCCACTTCTACAGCAAATTTCTTCAATTCACTCTTATCCACCACATCTACAGTCAGTGTACGTGTACCGGCGAAATTTCCCTTACCGGAAATGGTGATAGAACCATCCTCAGTAAACTTACGCTTGGCATCAGGATTGGTGAAATCCTTGGCAGTAAGTTTCTTGTGATTATAAACCAGAACCGGATTCGCCTTAGCACCCGAAAGCACTACAACTGCACCGCCAATTACATCCTCGTCTGCAATATCCTTAGGCATAATCATAAAGCTGGTTGAAACACTGCCGGATAAATTACCCTTTCCTTTTACAGTAATCGTCGCAGGTTTCTGGCTTGTGGAAGCCTTCACATTATTGGAATACTTAATGGTATAGTCCTCACCTTCCCTCAACACCTCACCGTTATTGGTAACGATAATTTCGGGTTTGATAGCACTACCGGTATAGACATACTCTTCACCGGGATTTGCCAGTTTCACCTTCATACCAACCTCCGGAACTACCTCCGGCTGCTCGTCAGGTTTCTGCTCAGGTTCCTTGTCTCCACCGTCATTAGTACCCTGTTCAGGATTCTGCTCGGGATCTTTGTCATCCTCATTATCAGGAGTCTGCTCAGGGTCCTGATCCTCTCCATCATCAGGAGTCTGCTCAGGGGCCTTATCTTCTCCATCATCGGGATTCTGCTCAGGGTCTTTGTCGCCTCCGTCAGGACTCTGCTCGGGATCTTTGTCGCCTCCGTCAGGATTCTGCTCGGGATCTTTGTCACCGCCGTCATTGGTGCCCGGATTAGGATTCTCGTCACCGCCGTCATTAGTGCCCGGCTCAGGGTCCTTGTCACCGCCGTCATTGGTGCCTGGATTAGGATCCTCGTCACCTCCGTCATTAGTACCCGGCTCAGGATCCTTATCACCGCCGTCATTAGTACCCGGCTCAGGGTCTTTGTCTCCGCCGTCATTGGTACCGGAATTCTCTGCAACGCTTTGAACAGTAATATTCACAGTACCTGTGATTTCATTATAATTCTGTGCATCCTCACCAGTGGGCGTAAATTTCCAATGATATTCACTCTGACCGGTCTGCATAGCCTCATCTGTGAGTTTCAAGGAACCGTCCACTGCCATATTGGTTCTTGTAAGAACCACCTCATCCGGCTTGGTCTCCTCAGTTACCTCTCCGGTATAGCCTACAATGCCAAGCTCAGGATTAACCTTGGAAATAATAAAATCTATTGAAGTCTGTGCATTATCTGCAAATACATAATTACCGGCATCTTCTCCGCCGAACTGTACTGTAGCAGTATAAGTCTGCCCCTCTGCATTGGCATTGGTTTGCTCACCATCTACCTCAAGATAAACCTCGTCTCCTGCTACAAAATCTGTTGTAGAAGCCTCCGGTTTCTGAGCATTGCCATTATAGATAAATTCATTATTGCCCCAGGTAACATTTACCGGTTTGGGTTCTACGGTCAAACTTCCGGCAACATAATCATAATTGTAATTAGCAACCTTCAAACCGCCCGGAATAATGTTGTGCTTACCAACCGCTTGTTTGTTCTTGTAATTACAATCAAATGTAATTTCCCCACTCAGAACACTCTCTGTCTCATTGTTAACAAATCCACTGATAACAACTTCACATTCGGGCATTGCATCTCCGTAAGTGATGGTTTCATCCTGTGCCTTAACCGTAAGTCTTACTCTGGAAATATCTATCCGCGCCGAACCGGTCATAGGCGCATAATTTTCCTTCGTAATCTGATAGTATACCCATGTCGTACCAGCTTGACTTCGAGTGGGACTTTCACTTAAGGTATACTCGCCGCTTTGGGTTCCGTATAAAATGGTGGCATCCGCCACATTCTCCGGAAGCTCTATGGTAATACCATGCTCTGCGCCATCATATACACCACTATATCCTGTAATCATAATCTCATCACTGAGGAATTCCTGCATCTCAATATTATCCGTGGGCGCACTTTCCACAGAACCAGCCTGAGCGGAGGTACTCATTACACACTTAATCGGATACCCCACATCCTTTTTGGTAGTAGTATAAGTTTGCTTTGTTTCTCCACTAATTGCTGTTCTGTCTCGATACCACTGATAATAGAAAGTGCCACTGGCATTGGAGTCGGTAAGAGATGCCGTCAAAGTCTCTCCGGCCTTAGCAGGACCCTCAATAACCACAGTTCCGGTCAAAAGAGCTTTCCATGCAGGATAAACTGTCTTATCTGTATTAACAGCCCAAGTAGTATTCAATCCCAGTCCACTATTTTGATTTTCATAAAGTGACCATCCGCACTGCACGTAACCTTCTCTGGTGAAAAGAGCATCCGGCAAAGTTATTATCTCTCCATACTTCTTAGTCACTGTCATAATATCTCCGGTACCATTGGGACCTGGGTTAAATGTTATAGTATATGTTTTTATTTCAAAGTCTGCCTTTATTGTCACATCATATGCCGGCATGGTGAAACTGTATTTGCTGCCATTTAAGGTTAACGGAACCTCTATAGAGCTATTGTCCTTTTTTAGCACCTTTATGTCCTTCAACAGATATCCTGTATCGGGAGTAACCGTAAGTGTAACCAAAACTCCCTCTGCCACAGCTGCATCGCTCACTGTCTGGTCTGTCTTTACGGTACCATGTGCCATGTCTTCCATCGTAATAGTACAAGACTGTGTTAACTGCACTTCGTTATCCAAACCGATAGCTCCATATTGTGCATCACTACTGATGAAATAATGAGAAGGCACCTTATCTGACATTCTTTCGGAATGGATATTCCATCCTGTCGTAAGAACTCCGGGAGTCTCCATAGTCACATAAATCCGTGCAGTATTGCCCAATGCACCCATAATGCCAATAGTCTTACCGGACGGCAGATATACTCCGGTCCCTACAATATTAGGTTCCCCCGAAACACAAAAATTTCCTTCATTGTGTATTCCCCCGGAGACCAGATTGGTATTACCGGTTTTACAATCTGTAAGACCAAATGTTACAGCATCGGAAACCCTAATAGCCGTACCCTATTCATTCACAATGGAATGTCCGTTCAGACAAAGGTAGCTTCCATCTACAGGCTCCCATGTTTCATCCAAAGTAACATCTGCTATCAAATAATAACAGCCTGCTGTGTTTGGAAGTTCCTCTGTCTCCATCCAAGGAATCCATTTCCTGCTGGTGTTATGGTCATTACCACAATTATAACCGGAATCACAGGTACAATGAGTATGCTTATTCCAACTGGCAGTAAGGATTATATTTCCATATGCATAACGAGGAATAATTAAGGTATTCCCGTTAACCCTCACAGCACAGTTATACGCCCCCTGAAATGTCCAACCATCAAATGTATATCCCTCCTTCGTAGGAGCACACAGTTCCAAAGTATACTCTTCCTCTGTCGAAAGATACATAGTAGGATTCGCAACAGCAACCTCTCCGCCTGACAAATTGTATGTAATACTATTGCCTCGATATAAGGTCTTTGGAGTTCCGGTAGTTATTGGAAGATTTTCATAAACATTCTCTGAATCCATTTCATAGTATGTATGACATAAATCTATATCATCAATGCTATTGACTTTCGGCGTTGTAATTATGCAGATATCGCTACCGGAAAATATGCTACTATATGGTGCAGCAAGTGTCGTAATATCCAAAGAGGACATGTCCAGCTTTCGCAAATTACTACAACCGGAAAACATATTATACATCCAATAAATATTTTGTGTGTTAAAAGCTGATAATTCAAACTCTGTCAAAGATGCACAGTCATAAAACATCTGGGACATATATTTAACATTAGATGTATCAAATCCCTCATTAAAATTAATTATGGTCAATGATGTACACCCTCTGAACATACTCTGCATATCAGTTACATTTGACGTGTCAAACTTTTCATTAAAAGTACATGTCGTTAATGCAGTACAGTTTAAAAACATACTTGACATATTAGTTACTGCAGAAACATTAAAATCTTTCGGAAAAACAACATTCTTCAACGCAGTGCATCGTTGAAAGATACCTGACATATTTGTCACCGCCGAGGTGTCCAACACTTTCAAAAAATCAAGAGAATCTAAGGATGTACACTCTCTAAACATGCTTGACATATTTGTTACTTCTGAAGTATCAAACCCTTCCAGAAAACTAAAATCTGTTAAGGACTTACAGTTTTGGAACATACCAGACATATTCGTCACATTAGAAGTATCTATGTTTGCTTCAAACTGCAACTCAGACAAACTTGTACAACCACGAAACATCTCCGTCAAATTTTTAGTCTTCAAAGGATTAAAATTTCCCTTCCAGGTAAGGCTTTGCAGAGAACTACAATCCGCAAACATACCTCTCAGATCGGTCACATTATCCACTACAAACTTCTCATTCAGCACAAGACTCTCCAACGAATAACAACACTGAAACATGCTATACATTTCCGTAACTTGGCTGGTGTCAAAACCATCTCCCAAAACGAGTGTCTGCAACGAATCACAGCTATTAAACATGTTGTTCATATTTGTAACGCTGACTGTATTAAAGTTTGATAAATCAAGTATTTTCAATCCATCACAGTCATAAAACATACCATTCATACTTTTAACGTTAGAAGTATCAAACTTATTCCCAAACGCAATCTGCGATAATTCTTTGCTATAGCTAAACATACTCGACATATTTGTAACATTGGAAGTATCAAACTTATCTCCTAAATCAAGGGTCTTCAACATTCTACACCAATGAAACATACAATGCATATCAGTGACATTTGAGGTGTCAAAATTCTCACCCAAATCAAGACTTTCCAATGCACTACAGCTACTAAACATAAACTTCATATCCGTAACATTGGAAGTATCAAACTTATTCCCTAATTCCAAAGTCTTCAATTTGTCATTTGATGCAAACATGTAATACATATTATTAACATATTGGGTGTTTAGTTTATCGATTTCCATCGCAGCACACTGATTCATACTATAAAACCAATATGAAGTGTTTGATGGAGTGATTTCAGAAACAATTTTCACCTTTGTAATAATATCTCTTTGATAATTCCACGCAATTCTGGAAGCTAAATCAGGACGCTGGTTATAGCTTGTCATATCCCAAAGCTCTGCACCAGCCATCTCCGCATCCGTATTGTTATTACCCAGAAACAATACCGTATCAAAGGAACCATCACCATTGGCGATTTCCTCCACCTTCCAGTAAATACTCGTATCCGCAGTCCCTTCCTCCGCATACGTCGTCACCGGCAACACAATAACAAGCATCATCACTGCCATAAGCAGCATCCATGCCTGTCGGGCCACATTCCCCAGTAATTTTAAGCCTTTCATAATTTCTCCCCTCGTATAATATTTTTTAGATACATAAATGTACCTTGATAACTTAATTTATTTTGTTCAATAGGCTTAGTTAAGCCCATGATATAATTGTCCTAGTGTCAATCAGGTAATAG
>SVFL01000114.1 GCA_015056885.1 Lachnospiraceae bacterium | reverse complement strand
CGGTATGCGGGCTGTAGTTTAATTCTGTTGTCAGACACTACGCTGAGAGTTTATTTTGAACCGGCAGAGGGTGTTGACCTTGCAAATGTAGGCTTTACAAGTGGCGGTGCTGCCCTTACCAAGGGAAGTTATAAGGAGAATGGTAAAACCTATTATTATGCTGATGTAACAGGAATTAAGCCAAAGGCCTTAAGTGCTTCCGTAACAGTGACAGCAACTGCAAATAATCAGGATTATGTCGTGACTTTAAGCCCAATGTTCTATGTGAAAGATATGTTAAATAGAACAGAAGATGATAAGTTAGTAAATCTGCTTAGAGCGTTGTATGCATATTATGAACAGGCAGTCAGCTATCATCAGTAATGAGTTCAACTAAGTCAATAAGGAGTGTAAAATATGGAAAACTATGAAATTCCGGAAATGGAAATTATCCGGTTTGAAGCAGAAGATATTATTACAGCCAGTGCTAATCAGTTAGCCATCTGTTGGGATGAATCTGAATCACAGGAACAGTAGTGTGAGGAAAACACAGTGAGAGAACATAGTATTTTAGAACTGCTTGGAAAAATTCTGGCGGTTGTCGGAGTAATTGCCCTGATACTCCTGGTAATTTTCAGCGAACGGGCAGAGAAGCAGGAGGCACTGGAGAAAGCTCCCGGAGGAACTGTAACGTTGGATCCTACGGAGACACCTGCTCCAACGGCAACCTTGGTTCCAACAGAGACACCGATGCCAACGGAAACAGCGGCTCCGACGGAGACACCTGTGCCAACGGAAGCGCCAACGCCAACAGAACCACCGGAAGAGGACGGCACTATCGTACTGCCGTTTGTTCCTGCAACTTAATATAAAAGAATGAAACAGAGGGTTTGTGAAACATCGGGAGGTGTTTGGCAGACCCTCTGTTTTTGTGCAAATCCACCAAAAAATGTCTCAAATTTTCTACCTGCAAGCATGATGCAATGCGCATATAATAAACGTAAGATTTCGCGAAAGTCTTTATTGTTTCTGGGCGTATCCGCCGGAAATTCCATTTTCTAACCCATAAGAAAAGCCTTGCATATAGGGCAAAAAGAACTTATAATGAAAGAGAGGTAATTAATTTGGAGCAGTTACAAAAGCAGTATCAGGAGCTTACGTTTGTTGATGATTTTATGTTTGGAAAGGTTTTGGTGAATAATCCGGAAATCTGCCGCAGATTGTTGGAGGTTTTGCTGGAAATTAAGATTAAACAAATTTCTTTTCCGGAAAAACAGAAAGCTATAGAAATTTTATCGGATGGAAGGGGAATCCGTCTGGATGTTTATGTGGATGATGAAAACGGCACGATATATAACATCGAGATGCAGACCAAGGTAAAAAAAGAACTGCCAAAGCGCAGCCGCTATTATCAGGGTATGATAGATATGAACCTGATTGAACGGGGTGCAAAGTATAGAGAATTAAAACTCAGTTTTGTCATTTTCATTTGTCTGAAAGATCCGTTTGGATATCATTTGCCGGTATACCGTTTTGAAAACATTTGTGTGCAGAACAGGGATATTCTGCTAAAGGATGAGGCAATCAAGGTATTTATCAATGCAGATGGTGATTTAACCGGACTGCCGGAGGATTTGGCCGCCTTTCTGCAATATCTCAAGGGCAAGGTTGTAGAAAACGAGCTGGTGCAGATGATTGAAAATGAAGTGGAAAAAGTCAGGAAGCATGAAGAGTGGGAGGTGGAGTACATGACGCTGTATCTTAGGGACATGGAAAACCGGGATGAAGGTATTGAAATTGGTCTGAAACAAGGAATAGAACAAGGCTTGAAGCAAGGACTGGAACAGGGGTTAGAACAAGGATTAGAACAAGGTCTGTCAGCCTTAATCAATTCCTTAAAGGATTATATCACGGATGAAAAAGCTTTATATCAGGCTGTTGTTAAAAACGAGGCCTACAAAAATACTCCCCGGGAAGAAGTGCTGAAATATTTGAAGTAGAAAAAACATAAGACAAAAACTTGCGACTGGTGCAGAAGAGGTTGTTAAGAAAACGAAAATTTGTCATAATAAACCCGATACGCTTTATAGTAGTAAAGCGCAAAAATGGTAAGAGAAAAAGAGATAAGAATGATTAAAAAAATAAGGAGAGGAAATTTATATGAAGCTGAAAAAATTAGCAAAAAAGAGTTTGAGTATGCTTCTGGCAACTGCCCTGGCAGTGTCGGGACTGGCACTGGATAACAGCAGTGTCCTGAATGTAAAGGCAGAAGAAAACACAAGCACGCCACTAAGTGTGACAGCCTTTGCTACACCGGAGCAGTTGATGAACAGTGATAATTTTGCTCTGCATTCGGATACAGGAAGTGGTGTAGCACAGAAGGTATACTTCGGAAAGAATGGAGAGAAACCTCTCCAGTGGTATATCGCAGGAAAAGACAGTGCACAGGAAATTGATAATATCGTCCTGTTTTCTGCACAGGGGTTGGATACTTCAGCCTTTGGCGATATAAATATCTATGCTGGCAGTACACTTGAGGCTACCATAGAGGGATGTGAGTATGCTGAGAGTAGTTCGACTTCCAAATTTACTGCCGCCGAAGATAGTCTGATGCTATCTACTAGCCTTGCAAGCAATCAGCCAAGTGATGGTACTGCAAAACTGTATGCCTTAAATTCGCAGGGTTATGGTTATGATTATACATATATTACAGCAGGGGCAAATGACGATATTAAAATAGATATGAGTTACTGGGGAAACGATATTTTCTGGTTGAGGGCGCCGTTCGACAAGTATAGTGACTGGGCGCTCGTGGCGAATTCGAACCATTGCGTGTACGACGTCGCCGGCCAGTATGTTTACTCGGTTGTGCCTGCTTTTAATTTAGATTTGTCGTCTGTTCTTTTTGCATCTTCTGCGCCGGCAGCAACATCCGGTGCAAGCCTGACAGATACCATGACTTTCCGTGTGGATGGAGCGGAAAAGCTTGCATCCGGAGCTGCTTATACCGCATGCGGTGTGACAGTAAATTATGATGAAGATGATGGAAATGTATTTCTCTATGTGCAGGACGCAGACAGTGTGTATTCTGTGGAAATCACAGAGGATACAGCAGTGGTTTTGTCTGATATGACAGGAATTGATAGTTTGATTGGTGAAAACACCAAGATTTGGCTGGAGAAGTCAGAGGATAATGTAGCGTATGCGGTAATGGCAGAAGTGGTACTTACAGAGCATATCCCGAAGGCAGATGACGGAGATTGTACAACTGCGATAACCTGTAGTATCTGTGGAGAAGTAACCACAGAAGCAGAGGCAGAGCATATTGATAGCAATGATGATGGATATTGTGATGTTTGTGATTCATGTGCAGCACCGGAGCTTGTGGATGGATATTATCAGATTGCGAATGCAGGAAATCTTATGTGGTTTGCTAAATTTGTAAGTAATGGTGAGAAAGATGCCAATGCGGTATTGTTAGCTGATATTGATATGACAGGTGTGGCGTGGACGCCGATTTGTCAGACAGTATCGTTCCACGAAACCGCAGCAACCGACACAGGATACAGCGGAACATTTGACGGTAACGGTCATACTATCTCAAATCTTACCGTAACAGGTATATCGGGTGGTACATATTCGTATGGACTTTTTGGTACGGTAAGCGGTACAGTTAAAAACCTCGGTATGGTGAACTACAAATATATTTTGGGTGATGCAAGTGATGCAAGAGCCGGTTCTATTGCAGGTCAGGTATTAACTGGCGGTACTATCATAAACTGTTATTCCGTAGGACACGATGTTGATACGAAGGAGAGTAAGATTGCAGGTGGTATTGCAGGATGTAATTACGGCGGTACAATCAGTAACTGCTATGCACTTAATGGTAAGGTTACGGGATATACTACCCGTTGGGGCGGTGTAGTCGGTGACTGTAAGAAAGACAGTACGGCACCTGATTTGGCTCAAACCTATGGTACTGTTTCAAATTGTTATACCGATGATACACGAGTAGCAAGCACGCAAAATAATAGTGCAAACATTACAGATTGTGAATTACAAGAAGATACTGCTTTTGCAAGCGGTGAGGTTGCATATCTCTTAAACGGCGAGAAGACAGATGGCACACAGAGTTGGTATCAGACATTTGAAACAGATACCTATCCGGTACCGGATAATACACATGGTACGGTATATTCTATATTTGCATGTGATGGAACAACACCAGCCGGATATAGCAATGAGAATAAGAATGAGCCTCACATAGATGAGAACGGTGATGAATATTGTGATAATTGTGGTGTTATTTATAATGGTATCGGAGCGTACCTTGCAGGTTATAGTGTAAGCTTGAACGGCAGTATTGGTGTTAACTTCCATATGGATTTAACGAAGAATGTGCTGGACGATAATGAAGCGTATATGTTATTTACATTGCCAAATGGTACTTCTCAGAAGGTAATGGTAAGTGACGCAAAAGCCAAAGAATCAACTGTTATAGAAGGAAAAACATACTACATGTTTACTTGTAATATTGCAGCTAAGGAAATGACGGATACGATCCAGGCTCAATTGTTTACTTCAGATGGTTCAACAACACAGGTCTATGAGTATAGTGTGAGTAAATATGCGTGGTACATATTGGATGGTGATTATGATGCTGAGACCAAAGAGCTTGTGAAGGCAATGTTGCATTACGGTGCATACTCTCAGGAATGGTTTGATTATAATACAACCAATCTGGCAAATGCGGGGTTAGAAACTTTGGATTTATCAGAAGCAGATGATTGGGATGAGTTTAATCCGCTTATTTCGAATAATGATAACGTTGGTTCGTTTACCTCAGCATATCTGACACTTGAATCAGATACAGCAATTAACCTTAAATTCAAATTGGCAGATGGAGTGAGTTTTAAGGATTTAAGAGTTGTAGTGCAGGATCCGATGGGAAATGTAGTTCCTGTAACCACTGATACGACAGAAAATGTTTGTTTAATAACATTGACAGGAATAAAGGCATCAGATTTAGATACGACGTATGATTTTAGTGTTACTGAT
>SVFL01000113.1 GCA_015056885.1 Lachnospiraceae bacterium | reverse complement strand
AACAACTCACACTGTGTCGCCCTTTGTTTTTGTGAAAAATATAAGTTTACCTTCAGGCGGTACGTCATGGAAAGAACTAATATATTCTGTCTCCTTACCTTCTGCCGTGGCTTTTACATCCAGATACTTAACCCATATCGTCTCTTGCTCGACAATGTGCTTTCTACTCTGTATCAGTTCCGTGCACCAACGGTACTTTTTCGTACCATAGAGCCAGAATGGATTATAGGAATCTGCACAGTCCTTTGTGATGTACTCATACATGTCCATCTTAATGAAATCTATTAGTTCCTGTTCCATGCCTTCGTCCGAATATCTACTCATAATCTTTTCGGATTTGGCATAAAGCTCCCGCAAATGAAGTGGTATTGCCCACTCATTTACTTTCCAAAGCACATGATTAAACACTAAAAAGTATGGTTTCCTTGATGTCCTTATCCTCTGCAGTATGCCCTTCACATACTCATAATTCTGACAGGATACTTCTTCTATTACTCTTGGATAAAACTCTGCTAATGTCATTTGCTTACAATCAGACATATAAGCATCTTCTAAGCGTTTACCTTCTTCTAATGCCATAAAGAAAATGGTCATCTTCTCAAGGAAAAGCAACTCTGGATTGTCATCATATAAAATCAGTTTCAGAAGATTGCTTCTAACACGGTAATCCCAATTGACTACTGTCATTAAAGCTTCTGTTGCCACTGCAGCCACCGCATCAGGAAATGTACGCTGCATCACAAAATACAACGAAAATGGTAATTGATAACTTTTACTCCCCATTCTGTCCCCTATAAATACATCTACTGCATACTCTAGACAAACCTTAAAACGGTAACATGCATCTTTAATAACATCCTCTTTTGACTGCTCTTCATATAATGCAGTCAGTTCCTTAATCTTTTCGTACACCCAGTTGTCCTTCTGACCATGAAATAAACTGTCGATACATTCCTCATACCATTTTGTAAACTCTCTACACACTCTTAAACCTCCCATTGCCAACCAAGCTTCTCTTCTGCCAGCTGACGAATCTCACTTTGTGCTTTCTCAACATCGCATACTCTGACGGGTCCCATATACTCCATATCCTCTTGCACTAAATAATACATACGCACGGTCAGATTGTTTAAGAAACGATTTACAATTTCTTCTCTGACTCCTTTTAATGCTAGTGCCAGCTGACGATTATCTAAATACCGAAGTAAATCCTGTATTTCTTCGTCTGTTCGGTTCAGGATACCATCTAAAAGACAGGTTTGACTCTTTCTTCTGCGAAGCACTCTCAGTTCTTCTTCCAGTTCTTCTGCAATCCCAATCATTACATATTCTTCAAGCACCTGTGGAAACTCCAACATGGTATGATATCTGCATTCACTCACATGATTCTTTACCAACTGCTTTGTTTCTTCCTCCAAATAAGGTACAATCTTATCGATTCCAGGAAAATATCTGTTATTAACAAGACCGTTCCAATCGTCTTCACTCATTGCCATCAATACATCATTTATCTTTTTCAACAATTCTTTTTCAGACTCAGTCATTTCGCCTTTTAAATTAGCAATCATTTTCTTTTTACCCTCATCATGAATAACAAACTCACGCTCAAATGAAATGATATCTGCTGGCAATACTGCATTCATTAGTTCTTCCAGTGTCAACCGAGGCTCCCCAGCCTGAAGCATCAAAATTCCTCTGGCATAAAAATAGTAGCAAAGAGCATCTATCCCCTGATAATCTCTTCCGAGAAAATTTAACGTTACCAGCTCGGCTATTCTGCCTGGGTCCGTTCCATTTGTAACCAGATATACCATCTTCCCTAGTTCCCTGCCTAACGGTAAGTCCTTTGGAATACCCACTTCAAACTCCAATGCCAACAGACCTTCCTTTTGAACAATGTGCATCAGCCGCATAAGCACCTGATATACTTCCTTCACACGTTCTACATTGTTCATCACAACATTCTTCACATCTACCAATGCCTTACTTCTAATTTCCTTTAATTCGTTCATACTGCTACCTCCTGATTACTTTGTTGCTTCTTTTTGTTGCTTAAATTCGCTATTCAGTTGTCAATGTTCGCCTGTTGCTGATTCCACTATATCATAAACATTTTTAGCAAAAGGACATATGTATGTCAGCATAAAAATCACAAAAAAGTAACCTAAGATGATTGTATTTTCATCTCAGATTACTTTTTATAAACTAAAACTCTTCATTCTCATGAATATCGTAATATTTATCTATGCTATGGCACTTATCAAATGCATCCCAACGAATAGAGAATCCCATTCCAGATAATGTTCTATAATCTCTAAACCTTGTTCGCTCTGATACCTCTGGAAACAATTCACGATAACGCTTCTTACAATTAAAATTGTCAGAGTAACTGTAATACGTTGCATCTGACAATTCTTCCAAAAAAATAGCTAATCTTCTAAGCTTTTGTAAATATAGATATCGCGACGTACCCTTCTTTGCTACAAGAATTCCAGAACCTCCCTCTGAACTATAAACATTATCCTTTCTATCATACCTAAGTTTTATTAAGCCAGCATCTGTAAGGTCCGTAATATCACGCTGTATTGTTTTCTGACATACACCTAGCTTTTTTATCATTTCTTCCATAGTAACCTCTTGACTTGTATGAATCAGTTCATACAAATAAAGCTGTCGGTGTACCTTACCATACTTTGACATAACTCTCCTCCCTCCGCGGCTTGTATTCCCTCCATAGTTTTCTTTTCAGAATCATCCATTTAGTTTGACACTACCGTATAATCATACTCTGCATACTGTTTTTCCAACGTACGATAATCAATTTTACCCATACCCGTCAGCGGAAGCTTTTCCACTGCAAGCACTGCCACCGGTTTTCCGCGCTCTTCCACATTTTCCTCGCAGAAGGCGAAAATTTCTGCACACTCCTTGTCAGCATCTACTCCCGGCATCAGTTCCACCAATGCCATTGGATACTGTCCCTGACTGTGCTTCGCATCCTTGATTCCGATTACCGCACAATTCCGCACATTTGCCCGGTCGCCAATCAAACTTTCCAGATTAATTGGAAATACCTTGTGTCCGTCAAAACGGGTAATCATTCTCTTAATACGTCCTTTGACAAACAGGAAACCGTCCTCGTCCATATAACCCAGGTCACCGGAATGAATCCAAACCTTGCCGTCATCATGCTTCCGCATCACATAAGCGGTTTCCTCCGGATTATTAAAATACCCTTTCATCATGGAGGGACCGGTGACACAAATTTCACCGCTCTGATGATAATCCAGCTCCTTTCCGGTTTCCGGATCAAAAATTCCTACGGTAACATTCAGGGACGGAATACCTACACTGCCGGCCTTATATACATCATTGGCACAGAAAGAAGCCGCTGCCGACAGTTCAGACATACCATATCCCTGAGACAGTGGATATTTCATATTATGTTTCTTTCTAAACTTATTAAGCTTACGCTCCAAGCCCTCATTCATGCTGTCACCACCGGAAGCCAGCGTGTACAAAAAGGACATGTCCAGGTTCTGCACTTCCCTGCTGCCGATTAACAATTCAATAAATACCGGAGTACTAATCATATGCTGCGGCCGGAATGTCTTTACCAGTTTTCCGATTTCATTTGGAATAAACCTTGGAATTGGAACCAGTGTCAGACGCAGACTTAACGGCATATGTACCCCACAAACCATTCCGTAAGCTGCAAAAATCGGAATAATTCCCAGGAAACGGTCATTGTCCTCCCAGAACAAAGCAGAATGAAGGAAATTCTGGCTGACTGCATTCATGGAGTCGTTGGTCAGCATAACTCCCTTCGGATGACCGGTGGTTCCACCGGTATACGTAATAGCAACCAGTGCATCCCCCACATATGGAGCCTCTTTCGCCACCGTATGCTTTCCTCTCTTAATAAAGTCATTCCACTTGATTATCGTTTCTCCATACGGGATATCATTCTTTGTGGTTACGGTTTTCACCAGTTTTTTCACCGCAGGAAGAGAGGCTGCCGCAGATTGCACAATAACCATGTCCAGCTTTAACGCCTTCATGCTCGGAAGAAACTTTGGAAAAGCAATGTCCAGAATCACCAGAATTTTAGACCCGGAGCCCTGAATCATCCTCTTAATGCTGGACACATCCAAACGAGGGTCCACGGTATTTGCCGCCGCACCGATTTTATTCAATGCATACACTGCTGCAATTGTCTCCGGAATAGACGCAGATAAAAATGATACAATATCCCCTTCTTTTACTCCTAATGCCGCAAAAGCATTGGCACAGGCATCCACCCGCTTCATCAACTCTCCAAAGGTAATGTCCGCCCCGTAATAATGTAATGCCGGCTTATTCATGCGGTCCTTATTCTGCTCCACAATAAAATCATAAGCCTTGCACTGAGGTAGCTTAGCATTTCTTGCCTCTTCCGAATAATACTTCATCCACACTTTTTCTTCCGTAATCATAACCCTTCTCCTTTTTACGCTCTGCTAAAATAGTTATCCGTAACTAATCTCATTACACTTATACCGCCCCAAAATTATGTAATTCCCCGCAGATACGAGCATATCAAAGTGTTCATTTTTTGATATTGTATCATGTTCCTCCTAATTGTACAACACCACATATAGCTCCCTTATAAACATTATTCGAAAACTTTGTTTTTAAATAAATTTCTATACAGATGAAAAGGTCCTGCACTGACACACAAGGTGTCGCACAGGACCTTTATTATTTGTTATTCAATCTGCATGTCCTTGAACATATTGTTCTTCATTGAATACTCATTTGCCTCTTACTTATCAGCAATAGCAGCCTGTGAGCCGTTCAATAGTGGCCAATCAATCTCCGGGGGAAGATAGCCCTTTTATCTGCGCAATCCACATGCACGATACTTCTATACACAATATTTCGCAATTATTTCTTCCTTCTCAATAGGCTTTGAGTAATAATAGCCTTGGAAGCTATGTATCCCATATTCCCTGAGTATGTCACGCATTCCGGGGGTTTCGATACCTTCCACACACACCTTTGCTTCAAAAA